>CAXTPV010000009.1:0-25601 GCA_964246135.1 uncultured Acetobacteraceae bacterium
GCGGAGACGACGGCGACGAGCCCTTCCGCGGCCGCGCGGCCGGACTTCTTGGCCGCCGCGGCCAGACCCTTCTTGCGCAGCCAGTCGATGGCGGACTCGATCTCACCGTCATTTTCGGCCAGCGCCTTCTTGCAGTCCATCATGCCCGCACCGGTCTTGTCGCGAAGATCCTTGACCAGCCCTGCCGTGATCGTCGCCATCACATTTCCTTCCGCCATGCTCAGCCGTCGATGTCGATCAAGCAATCAGGCCGCGGCATCCACGGTCTCGCTGACCGCCTCGCTGACCGGGATGTTCGCGGACGCGCCCACGTCCTGCCCGGACGCCGCGAGTTCAGCGGAAATGCCGTCAAGCACCGCGCTGGAAACGAGGTCGCAATAGAGCGTGATCGCCCTGATGGCGTCGTCGTTCCCGGGGATGGGATAGGTCACCCCGTGCGGATCGGAATTGCTGTCGAGAATGGCGATGACCGGAATGTTGAGCTTGGTCGCTTCCTCGACGGCGAGTTTCTCCTTGTTGGTATCGATGACAAACAAGATGTCGGGCAGGCCGCCCATCTCCTTGATGCCGCCGAGCGACCGCTCGAGCTTCTCGCGGTCCCTGGTGATCTCGAGCACCTCCTTCTTCGTCAGGCCCTGGGTGTCGCCCGACAGCATGTCGTCGATCTGCCGCAGCCGCTTGATCGATCCGGTGATCGTCTTCCAGTTGGTCAGCATGCCGCCGAGCCAACGATGATTGACGTAGTACTGGCCACAACGCTGGGCCGCGTCGGCCACATGTTCGGCCGCGGCGCGCTTGGTGCCAACGAACAGCACGCGTCCGCCGGCGGCTGTGGTATCACGCACCGCCCGCAGCGCCCGATCAAGCATCGGGACGGTCTGCTGCAGGTCGATGATGTGCACCTGGTTGCGGACGCCAAACAGGAACGGCGACATGCGCGGGTTCCAGCGGCGGGTGTGGTGACCGAAATGTACGCCAGCCTCAAGCAGCTGACGCAGTGTAAAGTCGGGCATCGCCATGACGCGTGATCTTTCTTGTCTCGGTTGAACCTCCGCGGGCTGTCACGGCCATCGAGGGCCGCACCGCTACTGGAGCCCGCGTGCGAATTACCCGCCGTTTGCACGGCAGGTTGCGAGGGATATCGCGCGTTCTCTCAGCCGGCGCAAGGGATCGGCAGCCTGCGCAAGGGATCGGTCAGGCTTCGTCCACCCTCTCCACACCAGCCACCAGCTTCAGTGCCTGGGCGAGTTGCGGCGTGACCGCGTAGCCTGCCGACAGCGTCACCTCCACGTTGCGGGTGTCACCCAGTATCGGCAGGAGAATGATCCTGCCCCTTCCGGACGATCCGCGGGCGAGCGCGGCCCGGATCGGCTCGATGGCGTCGATCCGCTGCAACCAGAGCCGCAACGAAGCGCCGCCGGTCTCGGCGGCAACCTGCTGCAAATCCACGATGTCCTGGGCCGTCACACGCAGGCCCTCCCCCTCCATCCGGACGTCGACGGTGGCGAGAACCGGACGCCCGGCCGTCAGCAAGTCACGCCGACGCGCCAGCACCTCCGAGAACACGGTGATCTCGGCCATGCCGGCGGGGTCCGACACCCGCAGCCAGGCCATCTTGCCGCCCTGGCGCGTCGGGCGCTCCTTGCGATCCACGACGCAGCCCGCGATCCGGACGCGTCCGACGCCGTCCCTTGCAGCCGCTTCGAGATCCCCGGTGCCGACCGCTCCGAGACGCTGCAGCAATGGCCGATACGCATCGAGGGGATGCGCCGTCAGGTGAAAGCCGATCGCCTCGGCCTCATAGCCAAGCCGCTCAAGTTCCGGCCAATCGACCGTGTCGGGCAGACGGAGGGCCTGGACCTCGGCCGCCTGACCGAACAGCCCGATCTGCCCGCTCGACGCTTCCTCGCTGTTGCTTTGCGCGCGCTTGAGGATCGTATCGACGCCGGCGAAGACCCGGGCCCGATTGGGCTCGATGGTGTCGAACGCCCCGGCTCGTACGAGGTTCTCAAGCTGCATCCGGTTCAGCGGGGCAGGATCGACCCGGGCTGCAAAGTCAGCGACGTCGCGGAACGGCTTGGACCTCCTTGCGCCGCACATCGCCTCCATCGCCGCCATTCCAACCCGCTTGACCGCGGCGAGGGCGTAGCGGATCGCTTGGCTGCCATCATCGGCAAGTTCGACCCTAAAATCGGCCACGGATCGATTGATGTCTGGTGGCAACAGCTTGATGCCGAGGCGCCCGACCTCCTGCTTGAGCGCGGCCAGCTTGTCGGTTTTGTCGATCGCGAGCGACATGCAGGCTGCCAGGAACGCCGTTGGATGGTTCGCCTTCAGCCAGGCGGTCTGATAGGACACCAGGGCGTACGCCGCGGCGTGACTTTTGTTAAAGCCGTAGTCCGCGAACTTGGCCATCAGGTCGAACACCTCGACCGCCTTGTTTGCACCGACACCGCGCGCGATTGCGCCGCTGGTAAAGGCCTGCCTCTGCTTTTCCATCTCGGCCCGGATTTTTTTTCCCATCGCGCGACGCAGCAGATCGGCGGCACCCAGGCTGTATCCGGCCATCACCTGCGCGATCTGCATCACCTGCTCCTGATAGACCATGATGCCATAGGTTTCGTTTAGGATCTCCTCGATGTCGGGATGGGGTGCGCTCCAGGGATTGCCGTGCTTGCGCGCGCAGTAATCGGGGATGTTCGCCATCGGTCCCGGCCGATACAGTGCGACCGCGGCGATCAAGTCCTCCAGGCGATCAGGGCGCATCTGGCGGAGCACGTCACGCATGCCCGCTCCCTCGAACTGGAACACGCCGCTGGTGTCGCCGCGGCTCAGCATCGCGTAAGTGCGCGCATCGTCGAGGGGAATGGCGGCAAGATCGATGTCCACGCCGGTCTCACTCAGGAAGGCGAGCGCGCGCTGGAGGATGGTCAGCGTGGTCAGGCCGAGGAAGTCGAACTTCACCAGGCCGGCCTTTTCGACGTATTTCATGTTGAACTGCGTGACGAGCCCGTTGGTCTTGGGATCACGGTATAATGGGACCAGCTCGGCGAGCGGCCGGTCGCCGATCACCACACCGGCGGCATGCGTGCTCGCGTGGCGATACAAGCCCTCGATCTGCAACGCGATCTCGAGCATGCGGCGAACGCCTTCATCCTCGTCGCGCATCATCCGGATGCGATCCTCGCCGGCGATCGCCTGGCCCAGCGTCACCGGCTTGGCCGGGTTGTTCGGTATGAGTTCGGCCACCTTGTTGACCAGGCCGAACGGAAGTTGCAGCACACGCCCGACGTCACGAACGGCGGCACGCGCCTGCAGCTTGCCGAAGGTGATGATCTGGGCGACACGATCGGCGCCGTACTCGCGCCGCACGTAGTCGATCACCTCGTCGCGACGTTCCTGGCAGAAATCGATGTCGAAATCGGGCATCGACACGCGCTCGGGATTAAGGAACCGCTCGAACAGCAATCCGAATTGCAGCGGATCGATGTCCGTGATGGTGAGCGCCCAGGCCGCGACCGATCCCGCGCCCGAACCACGACCCGGGCCGACCGGAATGCCGCGGGACTTCGCCCACTGGATGAAGTCGGCAACGATGAGGAAGTAGCCGGAAAACCCCATCGCATCGATCACACCGAGCTCGTAGGCGAGACGCTCCTCGTAGCGGCCGCGCCGGGCGGCGTCGCTGTCGCTCGACGCCATCCGCCGTGCCAGCCCCTCGATCGCCATCCCGGCCAGCGTCTCGGCCTCGGTCGCACCAGGACGGATCTTCGGACACAGCGGGAGCAAAGGCGACCGTGTCTCGACCATCACGGCACAGCGACGCGCGATGGCAAGGGTGTTGTCGCAGGCCTCGGGCAAGTCCGCGAACACCGCCCGCATCGATGCCGCATCCTTGAACCAGTGTTCGGGCGTGACCCGCAGCCGGCCCGGATCCGACATCACCCGCCCCTGCGCGATCGACAGCAGCGCGTCATGCGCCTCGTGCATCGAGGGGTCCGCGAAGAAGCACTCGTTGGTCGCGACCAGCGGCAGGCCGATCTCGTCAGCCAGCGCGATGCAGCCCGCCTCGATCCTCTCCTCCAACGCGGTGCCGTGACGCTGCAACTCGACCGCGACACGATCACCAAACGACTCGACAAATGCGTGGAGGAGCCGGCGTGCGTCGCTCTCCTGTCCCTCCTCAAGCAGCCGCCCCAGCATACCCCTGGGGCCGCCGGTCAGCAGCGTCAGACCCTCGGCCCGCGCCAGCACCGCATCGAGGGCGACGGAAGGCTCGCCTGGATCACCATGCAGGAAGCCGTCCGAGGACAGGTGCTGCAGGTTGGCAAGGCCGGTCGCGTCCTGCGCCAGCAACACGATGGGCGCGGACAGGCCGCCTTCACGAGCCTGGCGCGGCAGGCCCACCTGGCAGCCGATGATCGGCTGCACACCGAGCCCGGCGCAGGCCTCGGAAAACTCCAGCGCTCCGAACAGATTGCCGCTGTCGGTGATCGCGACGGCCGGCATTCGCGCCGCCGCCGCGAGCCGCGCGAGCTCGCCGGCGCGAATGGCACCCTCGCTGAGCGAATAGGCGGAATGGACACGAAGATGGATGAAATCGGCGACCGGCATCTGGTGATGATACCGGGTTCAGGCGAGGTCTGACACCGCGTCCGCGTCATGCGTCCGAGTCGGCCAGCAAATCGAGCGTGGCCGAAACGCACGGCGACGCCAGCTAGGAGGTGCGTGGACGCTCCGGCGACACCCCGTGCGTCACGTGCCCGATGCGGCGGAAGCAGAGAAATGTCACCAGCATCATCAGGCCGAGACCGATGAAGCCTGCGACCTGCCGGATCGCGATGGCGCGCCGGTAGGGGAAATGCAGCCCGACCCAGGCATAGAGGCACGACATCAGCAGATAGTAGGCCGCCCATATCATCGTCAGGATTTGGTAGAAGCGGCGCGCGTTCGGAAATGCGATCGCCTCCGCGCCGGCTTGCTGGGTGACCAGCTCCTCGAACACCGAGCGTCCTCGAGCGCCGACGACGAATGACAGGCCGATCACCAGGTTGCTGACGGCGCCTTCGTATTTGAGCATGAACGGCGTCTTGGCGACCAGATCGATCACGCCGAAGATGATGGCCATCGCCGTCGTCAGCACGTAGAGCCGCGGAAAGCCGATCCGCAATCGCCTCCGCCGCCAGATGTCGACGACGACGAACACCAGCGTGCCCGCGATCGCCGCCTTCAGCCCGACCAGCCACATCAGCAGGTAGAAGACGATGATGCCGCCAAAATCATAGGCGCCCGTGCGTGCGAGCTTTCGTGCCCCTTCGCCGAAGCGGCTCAATTCGGCACCAGGCGACCATCGCGCAACGTCACCACCCGATCCATCCTGGAAGCGAGATCCCGGTTATGGGTGGCGATAAGCGCCGCGACACCATGCTCGCGCGACACCCGCAGCAATTCCGCGAACACGATGTCGGACGTGCCGACATCAAGGTTGCCGGTGGGCTCGTCCGCGAGCAGCAGCAGCGGCTCGTTGGCCAGGGCGCGCGCGATCGCGACGCGTTGTTTCTCGCCCCCCGACAGCTTGCCGGGAAGATGTCGCTCGCGGTCCGACAGCCCGAACGTCGCGAGCAATCCGCGCGCGCGCTCGGTCGCGACCCGCCGGCCAACGCCGCGCACAAGCTGCGGCAGCATGATGTTCTCGACGGCGGAAAACTCCGCGAGCAGGTGATGCGCCTGGTAGACAAAGCCGATCTGCGACCGGCGTATCGCCGTCCGCTCCTTGTCTGGAAGTTGTCCGGCATCGCGCCCCGCCACGATGATGCTGCCGTGATCGGGACGTTCAAGCAGCCCCGCCAGATGCAGCAATGTCGATTTGCCGGTCCCGGACTGCGCGACCAGCGCCACCAGCTCGCCGGCCGCGAGGTCGAGGTCGGCACCGCGCAGCACCGCGAGTTCGGCCTCTCCCGATCGATAGCGGCGCTCCAGCCCGCGCAGCTGCAGCACGGGCTCACTCATGCCGCAGCGCCTCGACCGGATCGGTGCGGGCGGCGCGCCAACTCGGATAAAGCGTCGCCAGCACCGAAAGCGCCAGCGCCATCACGATCACCTTGATCACCTCGTCCCATTCAAGCTTCGCTGGCAGGTGCTCGAGGTAGTACACCTCGGGGTTGAACAGGTTCGCCCCGGTCAGTGATTGCAGCCACTGCCTGATACGCTCGATGTTGAGGCAGAACGCGATGCCCAGCACGGTGCCGAGAACGGTTCCGGTGATCCCGATCGAGGCGCCGCACATCAGGAAAATCCGCATGATCGCGCCGCGCCCGGCACCAATGGTTCGCAGCACGGCGATGTCGCGGGTCTTGTCCTTGACCATCATGATCAGGCTGGAGACGACGTTGAATGCGGCGACCAGGATGATCAGCGTCAGGATCAGGAACATGACGTTCTGCTCGACCTGCACGGCACCGAAGAAGCTGTTGTTGCTTTGTGTCCAGTCGACCGCCCGCAGGCCATCGCCGGCGAGGGCATCCGAGACCCTGCTGGTCACCAAGCCCACGCGCTCCGGATCGACCACAGTGACCTGGATCTGCGACACCGATGGCGGATCGTCGAGCTGAAAATAGGTCTGTGCCGCCTGCAACGGCAGGAACACGTAGCTGGCATCATAATCGTTGACGCCGGCCTGGAAGATGGCGACCACCCGATAGGCGCGGATGCGCGGAACCGTTCCGAACGCGGTCGCCGCACCCTTCGGCGAGATCAAGGTGAGATCACTGCCGACGGCCAAGCCCGCGCGCCGGGCGAGCGTCAGCCCGATCGCCACCGCGTTGTTGCCGCGGAGATCATCAAGACTGCCATCGCGTATGTTGGACGCGACTTCGTGGAACCGCGACAAATCGCCCGAAGACAAGCCTCGCACGATGCCGCCGCCCGAATAGGCGCCGGCCGAGAGCAGGACCTGGCCCTCGACCTCGGGCACCGCGGCGATGACGCCGCGAACCCGCGCGAGGCGCGACGCAAGATCCTCGTAGTTGGTGATCGCGCCGCGATCGCTGTAGATGCCGAGATCGCCGTTGAACCCGAGAATGCGGCCGAGCAAATCCGCCTTGAAACCGTTCATCACCGACATGACGATGATCAGCGTCGCGACCCCGAGGGCGATGCCGATCAGGGAAAACGCCGCGATGACCGACACGAACCGCTCGCCACGACGCGCGCGCAGGTAGCGGCCGGCGATCGCCCGCTCGAACGGCCCGAACATTCCGTTCTACCCACGCGGCCGGTGGCGGCCGTCGACCGTCGCGATCGCATCCTCGACCGACACCTCGCTGCGGTCGCCGGTCTGGCGACGCTTCAGTTCCACCCGGCCGGCGGCGGCACTTCTCGGGCCGACGATGATCTGCCAGGGATGCCCCATCAGGTCGGCATCGGCGAACTTCACGCCGGCACGCTGGTCGCGATCGTCGAGCAGGGCTCGCCCGCCGAACGCGGCGTGGATGCGTTCGGCGATTGCGTCACAGGCGGCGTCCCCGGGCTTGAGATTGAGGATGGCGGCAGGGAACGGCGCGATCGCGTCCGGCCAGATGATGCCGGCCTCGTCGGAGCTGGCCTCGATGATCGCGCCCACCAGGCGTGACACGCCGATGCCGTAGGAGCCCATCTCGGGATGGACGGGCTCGCCGTCGCGTCCGGTCACGGTGATCCCCATCGAGCGGGTGTATTTGTCGCCGAAGTAGAAGATCTGACCGACCTCGATGCCGCTTCCCTCGCGACGCCGCGCCTCCGGAACGGCGTCCCAGGCCGCCTGATCGTGCCGTTCATCGGTCGCGGCGTAGATCGATGTCACCGTGTCGTAGAAATGCGCGAGCGCGCCGTCATCCGTCTGGTCCACGTCGGAGAAGTCGAAGTCCTCGAAGGCGTCATCGTAGAACACGGCGCTCTCGCCGGTCGGCGCGAGCACGATGAACTCGTGGCTGAGATCGCCTCCGATCGGCCCGGTGGCCGCCGCCATCGGGATCGCCCGGACGCCGAGCCGCCGGAAGGTTCGCATGTAGGCCAGCATCATGCGGCGGTAGCTGGCGATCGCGCCCTGAGTGTCGATGTCGAACGAGTAGGCGTCCTTCATCAGGAACTCGCGGCCGCGCAGCACGCCAAAGCGCGGTCGCAGCTCGTCGCGGAACTTCCACTGCACATGGTAGAGGGTCTGCGGCAGATCGCGGTAGGACCGGATCGTGCCGGCCACCAGGTCAGTGACCATCTCCTCGTTGGTCGGGCCGTACAGCAGCTCACGTCCCTGGCGGTCGCGTATCCTCAGCATCTCCTCGCCGTAATCGTCGTAGCGTCCGGAGCGACGCCAGAGATCGGCGGGCTGCACCGTCGGCATCAGGATTTCCTGCGCGCCGGCGCGGTTCTGCTCATCCCGCACGATGTCGGCGATGCGGGCAAGCACGCGCAGGCCCGCGGGCAGCCAGGCGTAGATGCCGGACGCCACCTGCCGCACCAGGCCGGCGCGCAGCATCAGCCGGTGCGAGATGACCTGCGCCTCGGCCGGCACCTCCCGCAGCGTGGGCAGAAAGCTTCGTGACAACCGCATCTGGCCCGTCCTGTCCGCCATGCCGGACGCTTCTTGTGGGATCAGACGCAGGTTCGCAAGAGCGAGGCCCAGGTTTGTGCGTTGCACAAAGTCATGGTGACATAGAACAAATAATAGGCCGAGACGTGGCAGAAATGGACAAACACTCAGCTTGTGTCATGAAGGGCGTGACAACAGCGTAATCCGTTGATACAGAAAAAAGCCCGCGCTGCCGTAAGGCGCGCGGGCCAAGTTTACGGAGGAAACGCCAGTCACACGGCAGGATGAGGACCGTCCTCATCCTGCCGGCGATGATGCGTCGGACGTCCGGGCGGGTCCAACAAAAAAGTGGACCGTAAGGACCAAAAATCAGGCAGCTGAAATAACATGCCTGCTTTACGAGCAGAACCGCACGTCTTTAGCGCAGCGACCGTGCATTGCCAACGTGCCATGGCGGAAGCTCAGCAAGCTGCTGCTCAACAGACCGTCACACAGCAGCCAGATGACGATCGTGACAGCGGTTGTCGCGATCAGCATGCGCCACATCAGCGGTCCGGTATGCGCCCCACGCACGCCAGACACCGGGTCCGGATCGGGGTTGAGGCGGGCGACGAACGGCAGCACCGCGAACAGCACCGTCCACCAGGTCAGCACGAACAGGACGACGCCGGTGAACCAGCCCACGGTCAGACCCGGAGCAGGTGCACGTCCACCAGCGGCCGCTTCTGCAGCCTGCGGCCAAGCGTCCGGCGCAGCGCCGTCTTCGCCGCCTCCATCAGCGCCGCGTCATCCCGGCGCAACGCGCCCGGCAAGTCCTCCATCGCGCTGGCGAGATCGACCTCCACCCTGCCGTTCTCGGGGTCATCCTGGTCGAGCAGCCCGGGCGCCGACACCCGTGGCACGCCGCGCAGCCTGCCGTCGGCGTCGACCGCGATGCTCGCCAGCACGATGCCGTTGAACAGCATGCGCTTGCGCGCCGACAGCACTCCGCCCGAGAGCGGAACCACCCGCTTGCCGTCGACCGCCAGGCGTCCGACCGGCGCCTGCTCGGTGACCTCGGTCGCGCCTGCGGCGAGCTGCAGGATATCGCCGTCCTCCAGCACGATCGGCTCCGCACCTTCCTCGCGTGCCAGCGCGGCGTGCGCCGCGAGGTGACGCCACTCGCCATGCACCGGCACCGCGTATCGCGGCCGCACCAACTGATACAGCCGACGCAGTTCCTCGCGAGCGGGATGCCCGGACACGTGGATCGGATGATCCTCGTCGGTCAGCACGCGCACGCCGCGGCGCACCAGGTTGTCCTGCACCAGGCCGACCGCCCGCTCGTTGCCGGGGATCATGCGGCTCGAGAACAGGACGGTGTCGCCCTCGCCGAGCGCGATGTTCGGGTGGGTGTCGGCGGCGATCCGCGCCAGTGCCGAGCGCGCCTCGCCCTGGCTGCCGGTTACCAGCATCAGCAGGTTGTCGTCCGGTATGCTGCCGGCGTCCTGCTCGGAAACGAATTCCGGCACGTTCGAGAGGTAGCCATTCTCGCGCGCGGCGGCGTCCAGGTTGCGCAGGCTGCGTCCGACCAGGCAGACCGAACGGCCGGCGGCCAGCCCGGCGAGTGCGACGCTCTCGACCCGCGCGACGTTGCTGGCAAAGCAGGTCACCGCGACCCGGCCGGACCTGATCGACCCGATCACCTGTTCCAGCGAGCGCCGGACCGCCGCCTCCGAGCCGGAATGGCCATCGACCAGGGCGTTGGTGCTGTCGCAGACCATCGCCAGCACGCCTTCCTGCCCAACGGCGGCGAAGCCCGCCTCGTCGGTGCGCGGGCCGACCAGCGGCTCAGGATCGAGCTTCCAGTCGCCGGTGTGCAGCACGGTGCCGTATGGCGTGCGTATCACCAGCGCCTGCGCCTCCGGGATCGAATGCGCGACCGAGAGGAACTGCACCGAGAACGGCGCGAGCTCCACGCGTCCGCCTGGCGGCACGACGGTGATCTTGACCTCGCCGACGAGTCCCGCCTCGCCGAGCTTGCGCCGCAGGATCGATGCCGCGAACGGCGTCGCGAACACCCGGCAGCGCAGCCGCGACCACAGATGCGCGACCCCGCCGATATGGTCCTCGTGCGCATGGGTGATGATGAGGGCGGCGATCTTGTCCACGCGCGAGGCGAGGAAGCTCGGATCGGGAAGGATGATCTCGGCCTCGGGCAGTTCGTTGCCGCCAAAGCCGATGCCGCAATCGACGACCAGCCAACGACCGTCGCAGCGGTAGGCGTTGAGGTTCATGCCGATCTCGCCCGTCCCTCCCAAAGGGAGGAAGGCGAGGTCGCCTGCGTGTAAGCTCATGAGGTGTGGGGTGCTCCGTTATGCGTGTCGGACCTTTTCGATCTCCCAGCGCGTGTTGGCTCGTGCGTGTGGCGGGCCTGGCGACATCATTCGGAGTCGCCAAGGCGAGGCCTGTCTCTTGGTAATCTGGGACCGGGGTTCCGTTCCGCCAACATCCGCAGGCCCTCGAGGGTCAAATCGGCATCGATCCGCTCGATCATGGTGGCGCCCTCGGCGAACAGAGGCGCGAGTCCGCCGGTCGCGATGACCTTGGTGGTCGCGCCGAGCTCGCCGATGATCCGGGTGCACAATCCTTCGATCAGGCCGACATAACCCCAGTAGATGCCGGACTGCATCGCGCCCACGGTGCTGGTGCCGATCACCGCCTGCGGCCGGCCGATGCCGATCCGCGGCAGCCGCGCCGCGTTCTGATGCAGCGCCTCGATCGACAGGTTGATCCCGGGCGCGATCGCGCCGCCAAGGAAGGCGCCCTCGCCGTCGATCACGTCGAAGTTGGTCGCGGTGCCGAAATCCACGACGATGATCGGGCCGCCATAGAGCGCATGCGCCGCCAGCGCGTTCAGCAACCGGTCGGCACCGACCTCGTCGGGGCGGTCGATCTTGATCGCAAAACCCCAATCGAGCCGCGCGCCCGCGACCAGGGGCTCGGCCGCGAACCACTGCCGGCAAAGCCGGCGCAGATGGTAGAGTGCGGCCGGAACCACGGTGCCGAGCACGGCGTCGGTCACGTCCTCCCGCCGCAAACCCGCATGCGCGAGCAGGGTCAGCAGCCAGACCGCATACTCGTCCGATGTCCGTTGCGGCTCGGTGGCGATGCGCCAGGTGCCGCGCCAGGTCCTGCCGTCATGCACCGCGAACACGATGTTGGTGTTGCCGGCATCGATCGCGAGCAGCATCGTTCAGCTCCCCTCAGGCCAGCAGCACCGCGCCGGTCGACACCTCGGCGAGGCCGGTGCCGGTATCGAGGATCAACGCGCCCCGGTCGGTCAGGCCCGCGAAGCCGCCGGCGAGGTCGCGCGCACCTCGGACCGACATCCGCGTGCCCGCCTTGTGCGCCCGAGCAAGCCACGCCGACCGTATCGTCTCGAACCCGTGCTCGGCATGCTCGATCCGCCAGCGGTCGAACGCGTCGAGCACCAGGCCGGCGACGGTCTCTGCCGGCGGCGCGATCGCTCCGGCCTCGGCGAGGCACGCGGCGGTCTCGCGGAGCGAGGGCGGCACGCCGGCCAGGTTGGCGCCGAACCCGATCACCATCCAGTCGCCGGCTCCGGCGGAGACGCCGCGCTCGATCAGGATGCCGCCGAGCTTGCGCGGCGACGCGTCCGGCGGCACCAGCAGCACGTCGTTCGGCCATTTCAGCAGCAGCTGCCAGGGTTTCGGCACAAACGGCTCGAGCGCGTCGCGCAGCGCGAGCGCCGCCATGAACACCGCGCTCGCGACGTCGCTGATGACCGGCCGTAACAGCACCGACAGGGCGAGGCCGTGTCCGGGCTCCTGCCATTGCCGCCCCCGGCTGCCGCGGCCGGCGCTCTGGTGCCGCGCCATCACCGCGAGCCTCGCGGCCTCGCCCTCCTCGGCGCGGGCGATCACGTGGTCGCTGGTGGAGGTCAGCGTTTCGTATACCTCCAATCGCCAGCCTGCCGGAGCCGGCCCGCCGATCACCCGAACAGCACCTTCGACGCGGTCTCCGCGGCTGACAGGGCGGGCGCCGCGAACACGATGAACAGCAGCGTGAAGCCCGCCGACAGCGAGGCGACCAGCATCAGCGGCACGGCGCGGGGGTCGAAGCGCTCCTCGGGCGCGTCGAACCACATCACTTTGACGATGCGCAGGTAATAGGCCGCGCCGATCGCGCTGGTGATGATGCCGATCACCGCCAGCGTCCATAATCCGGCCTGGATGGCGGCGAGAAAAACGTAGAGCTTGCCGAAAAACCCAGCGAGCGGGGGGACGCCCGCCATCGAGAACATGAACACCGCGAACAGCACCGCCAGCGCCGGGTCATTGCGTCCGAGCCCGGCGAGATCCGAGATCCGCTCCAGCGCCACGCCGCGCCGGCGCATTGCCATGATGCAGCCGAAGGTGCCGGCGTTCATGAAGATGTAGATCAGCAGGTAGATCAGCACGCCGCGCACGCCGGCCTCGGTTCCGGCGGCGAGCCCGATCGTCGCGTAGCCCATGTGGCCGATCGACGAGTAGGCCATCAGCCGCTTGATGCTGGTCTGCGCGATCGCGGCCAGCGAGCCGATCACCATCGACGCGACCGCGATGATCTCGAGCAGCAGCTGCCACTCGCCGACCACGTGGCCGAACGGCACCATCATGATGCGGAGCAGCACCGCGAACGGCGCCACTTTCGGCGCCGTGCTCATGAACGCGGTGACCGCGCTCGGCGCGCCCTCGTAGACGTCCGGCGTCCAGGTGTGGAACGGCGCCAGCGACAGCTTAAAGCCGAGCCCGACCACGATGAACACGAGGCCGACGACGAGCCCCTGCGGGATCGGCGCGGCGCCGCCGATCACCCGGGCGAGCGACGCGAACTCCATCGAGCCGCCGAACCCGTAGACCAGCGAGATGCCATAGAGCAGCAGCCCGGATGCCAGCGCGCCGAGCACGAAGTATTTCAGCCCCGCCTCGGAGGACCGCACCTGCTCGCGCGAGAACGCGCACAGCACGTAGACCGCGAAGCTCTGCAGTTCGAGCCCGAGATAGGCGGTCATCAGGTTCTCTGACGAGACCAGGACCATCATGCCGATGGTCGACAGCGCCAGCAGCACCGGGTACTCGAACCGGGCCACCCGCTCCCGTCCGGTGTAGTCGACCGACAGCACGGTGGTCAGCGCCGCCGCGGCCAGCACCAGCACCTTGCAGAACCGGGTGAAGCCGTCGCTGACATAGGTGCCGTGCAACGCGACGCCGTTGCCGCTGAGCGCCACCAGCAGCCCGGACGCCGCGAAACCGGCCAGCACCAGCCCGGTGCACGTCTCGGTGCCGCGGCCGGGCGCACGCGTGACGCCCCAGACCAGGGCCACCAGTGCCACGATCGCTAGCAGCAGTTCCGGCCAGACCAGCGTCCAGTCGCCGGTGTGGAGCGCGGTCACAGGCGCGCCCCGGCGACAAGGTAGGTCGACAGCAGCGCCACCAGCCCGATCAGCATGGTGAATGCGTAGACCGCGATCGAGCCGGTCTGGATCCTGATCACCTGGGCCGATCCGCCGAGCGTCGCCGCGGCCAAGCCGCTGGCGGCGCCATCGACGATGCCGCGATCGGCGATCCGCCACAGGCCGCGTGCCAGCGCGATGAACGGCCGCACGAAGATCGCGTCGTACAGCTCGTCGAAATACCAGCGGTTCAGCAGGAAGCGGTGCAGCGGCGCGAAGTTCGAGGCGAGCCGCGCCGGGATGCCGGGCGCCAGCAGGTAGAACCCGGCCGCGAGCGCGACCCCGGCGAACGCGAGCAGGCTGGGGACGAACGAGATCAGCCGGGTCGCGCGATCCGGCTGCGCGGACAGCACGATCGCGCCGCGCCAGAACGCCGACGCGCCATGGCCGACCAAGGCCGCGTTCAGCAGGTAGCCCGAGAACACCGCGCCGAGCGACAGCAGCCCGAGCGGCAGCAGCATCACGAGCGGGCTTTCGTGCACATGCGCGTCGACCTCGCGCGCGACGCGGGAGGGTCCATGGAACGCCAGGAACAGCATCCGCCAGGTGTAGAACGCGGTCATCAGCACCGTCAGGCTGCCGAGCACCCAGCCGAGCGTGCCGACCAGGCTGCCGGCGCTCCAGGCGGCACTCAGGATCGCGTCCTTCGACCAGAAGCCGGCGAAGGGCGGGATGCCGCCGAGCGCCAGCGCGCCGCACCACATCGCGCCGTAGGTGAGCGGCAGCCGTCGCCAGAGCGCGCCCATCCGGCGCAAATCCTGCTCGCCCGCGAGCGCGTGGATCACCGACCCTGCCGCCAAAAACAGCAGGGCCTTGAAGAAGGCATGGGTGAAGAGGTGGAACATGCCGGCGTTGTAGGCGCCGACGCCGCAGCCGAGGAACATGTAGCCGAGCTGCGAGCAGGTCGACCACGCGATCACCCGCTTGATGTCGGTCTGCACCAGCGCGATCGTCGCCGCGAAGAAGGCGGTGCAGGCGCCGATCACCGCGACCACGTCGAGCGCCACCGGGGCCGCGTGCAGCAGCGGCGAGAACCGCGCGACCAGGAACACGCCGGCCGTCACCATGGTCGCCGCGTGGATCAGCGCCGAGACCGGTGTCGGGCCTTCCATGGCGTCGGCGAGCCACGGGTGGAAGAACAATTGCGCCGACTTGCCGGCGGCGCCGATGAACAGCAGCACGCCGATGATCTCGAGCGCCGGCATCGCGATGCCGGCCAAATGATAGAGGTCGGCGCGATGCGCATCGACGGCGGCGAAGATGCGGTCGAACTCGACGGTTCCGAACACCAGGAACACCAGCGCGATGCCGACCATGAAGAACAGGTCGGCCACCCGGTTGAAGATGAAGGCCTTGATCGCCGCCGTGTTGGCCGACGGCCGGTCATACCAGTAACCGATCAGCAGGTAGCTCGCGAGGCCGACGCCTTCCCAGCCAAAGAACAGCTGGATCAGGTTGTCGGACGTGACCAGCATCAGCATCGCGAACGTGAACAGCGACAGATAGGCGAAGAAACGAAACACCGGCCGGTCCTCGTGGCTCATGTAGCCGACCGAGTAGACGTGCACGAGCATCGAGACGAACGTCACCATCGCGACCATGGCGGCCGACAGCGTGTCGTAGCGTATGGTCCAGTCGCACGAGAACGCGCCGGCCCTGATCCAGGCGGCGACCTCGATGTCGAGGTGGGTGACGCCGGGCGCACCGCCATGCATCAGGGCGATGATGCCGCAGAGGCTCGCCAGCAGCATCAGCAGGATGGTGATCGCGCGCGCGGCGGCGTCGCCGATGACGCGCCCGAGCAGGCCGGCGATCACGGCGCCAACGCCCGGCGCGAACACCGCGAGCATGTACATCGCCTAGCCCCTCATCATCGTCACGTCCTCGACCTGGATCGAGCCGCGGTTGCGGAAATAGACGACGAGGATGGCAAGCCCGATCGCCGACTCGGCGGCGGCGACCGTCAGCACGAACAGCGTGAACACCTGGCCGGTGAGATCGCCGAGCGCCGCCGAGAACGCCACCAGGTTGAGGTCGGCGGCCAGAAGCACGAGCTCGATCGACATCAAGATGATGATGACGTTCTTGCGATTGAGGAAAATCCCGAACACGCCAAGCACCAGCAGGATCGCCGACAGCGTGAGATAGTGCCCGATGCCGATCGCCATGGCTCAGATACGCTCCCTGATGCGGCTCGGATCAGGCCGCCTGATGCCGCCGTTCTCGCCGATGCCGACATTTGGCGCGAGGTCGAGCAGCCGGATGGTGTCTGATGGCACGCGGCGATGCTGCTGGCCGACATCCTGGTGGCGCGAACGCCGCCGGTCACGCAGCGTCAGCACGATGGCGCCGATCATCGCGACCAGCAGGATCAGGCCGGCGACCTGGAACAGCAGGATGTCATCGGTGTAGATCAGCCGCCCGAGTGCCGCGGTGTTCGACACGCCGGCGGGCGCCGGGGCGGCGGCGGCGGCGTGGATGACCGACGCCGTCCCGAGACGGGTCCAGCCCGCGACCGCCAGGCCGAGCTCGGTGAACAGCACGGCACCAATCGCGAGCCCGATCGGGGCGTAGCGCTGGAACCCCTCCCGAAGCTGGTCGAAATCGATGTCGAGCATCATCACGACGAACAGGAACAGCACCGCGACCGCGCCGACATAGACGATGACCAGGATCATCGCCAGGAACTCGGCGCCGGCGAGCAGGAACAGCCCCGAGGCGTTGAAGAAGGCGAGGATCAGGAACAGCACCGAGTGCACCGGGTTGCGCGCGGTCACCACCATCGCCGCCGAGGCCACCAGCACGGTGGCGAGCACGTAGAACACGATCGACGCCAACATCATCCGGCCCCAGCCTGGCTGCGCCGCACTACCTACCGGTAAGGCGCGTCCTGTTCCAGCCTGTGCGCCAGCACGCTTTCCCAGCGATCGCCGTTGGCGAGCAGCTTGTCCTTGTTGTAGAGCAGCTCCTCGCGTGTCTCGGTCGCGTATTCGTAGTTCGGACCCTCGACGATGGCGTCGACCGGGCAGGATTCCTCGCACAAGCCGCAATAGATGCATTTCGTCATGTCGAGGTCGTAGCGGGTGGTGCGGCGCGAGCCGTCCTCGCGCGGCTCGGCCTCGATGGTGATCGCCTCGGCGGGACAGACCGCCTCGCAGAGCTTGCACGCGATGCAGCGCTCCTCGCCGTTCGGGTAGCGCCGAAGCGCGTGCTCGCCGCGGAAGCGTGGCGACAGGTTCCCCTTCTCGTAGGGATAGTTCAGCGTCGCCTTCGGCTTGAACATGTAGCGCAACGTCAACGCCATCCCGCCGAGGAGCTCGGTCAGCAGGAAGCTCCGCGCGGTGCGGTCGAGGAAGGCCATGGTTCCAATCCCTTGAGTGTCGGCGGTGTCAGACGCCGTCCGGCAGCAGCCCGGTCACCGACAGGAAGCCGGCGGTCAGCACCATCCAGCCGAGGCAGAGCGGCAGGAACACCTTCCAGCCGAGACGCATCAGCTGGTCGTAGCGGAAGCGCGGGAAGGTGCCGCGCACCCAGATGAACACGAACAGCACAAAGCAGATCTTGAGGATGAGCCAGATCGGTCCCGGCACCCAGGTGAACGGCACCACGCCGAACGGCGCCAGCCAGCCACCGAGGAACAGGATCGAGGTCATCGCGCTCATCAGGATCATGCTGGTGTATTCGCCGAGGAAGAACAGCGCGAAGGTCATCGAGCTGTACTCGGTCATGAAGCCGGCGACGAGTTCGGACTCGCCTTCGGCCAGATCGAACGGCGCGCGGTTGGTCTCGGCCAGGCCGGAGATGAAGAACACCACGAACATCGGCAGCAGCGGCAGGCAGAACCAGACGTGACGCTGCGCCAGCACGACATCGTTCAGGTTGAGGCTGCCGACGCACAGCAGCACCGACACCAGCACGAACCCGATCGAGACCTCGTAGCTGACCATCTGGGCCGCCGCGCGCAACGCGCCGAGAAAGGCGTATTTGGAGTTGCTGGCCCAGCCGGCGATCAGGATGCCGTAGACGCCGAGCGACGAGATCGCCAGCAGATAGAGCACGCCCACGTTGATGTCGGCGACCGCCCAATGGTTGTTGGTCGGGATCACCGCCCAGGCGATCATCGCCAGCGAGAAGGTGATCATCGGCGCGAGCAGGAACAGCACCCGGTTCGCGCCGGACGGGATGATGGTCTCCTTGGTCAGCATCTTGATCGCGTCGGCGAACGCCTGGAACAGCCCGAACGGGCCGACGACGTTGGGTCCCTTGCGCAGGTGGATCGCGCCCAGCACCTTGCGCTCGGCATAGGTCAGATAGGCCATGCCGATCAGGACAGGCACCAGCACCGCGATCGATTGCAGCACGGTGATGATCGCGTAGCCGGCCTCGGTGTGGAGGAACCGCTGCAACACGCTACTCCGCCGCCTCGCTGAACGGCGAGGCGATCACCTCGGAGCAGGCCTTCATCGTCGGGCTCGCACGGCTGATCGGGTTGGTCTGGTAGTAGTCCGGCAACGCGACCCTGATCGGCGCCGACCCGATGGCGCCGATTGCCACCGGTCCGGTCAGGTCCGAAACGCCGAACCGCGGCACGTGGGTACGGGCGAACACCGGGTTGATCTCGATCATCCGCGCACGCACCGCCTCCAGGTCGTCATAGGGCAGTCGGTGCCCGAGGACCTCGGCGAACGCGCGCAGGATGCGCCAGTCCTCCCGCGCCTCGCCGGGCGGGAAGCTCGCCTGGAACGCCCGCTGCACCCGTCCCTCGGTGTTGACATAGGTGCCGGCCTTTTCGAACGGCGTCGCGCCCGGGAGGATCACGTCGGCGATCGAGGCGCCCCGGTCACCATGGCTGCCCTGATACACGACGAAGGTGCCGGGCGAGACCGGACGCTCGATCTCGTCGGCGCCAAGCAGCCAGAGCACGTCCACCCCGCCATCCAGCATCCCGGCGACAGCCAGGCCACCCGGTCGCGGACGCAAGCCGAGATCAAGCCCTCCGACCCGCGCCGCCGCGTGGTGGAGCACGTTAAAGCCGTGCCACGCCTCACCGAGCGCGCCGCAGCGTTCGCCGAGCCGCCAGCAGGCGGCCAGGATCGCGCTCCCGTCATCGCGCGTCAGCGCCGCTTCGCCGACGATGATCATCGGCCGCTCGGCGCGGGCGAACGCGCCACCGAACCCATCCTCGTCATCCATCAGCCGCTCGAGCAGGGCGGGATCGTCGCCGAGCGACGTCACCGGGTAGGTCTGATCGACGCCAGGATCACCGATCGTGGCGATCGGGTAGCCGCCGGCCAGATAGCGCTTGCGTATCCTCGCGTTGATCACTGGCGATAGCCGGCGCGGGTTGCACCCGACCAGCAACAGCGCGTCGCTTTCCTCGATGCCGGCGATCGTCGTGTTGAACAGGTAGAAATCGCGGCGGGAGGCATCGAGCGCGGCACCGTCCTGCCGGCAGTCGATGTTCGGCGATCCGAGCGCCGCCATCATGTCGCCGAGCGCCGTCATGCTTTCGGCGTCGCAGAGATCGCCGGCGATCGCACCCACCCGACTGGCGCTGGTCGCCTGGATGCGCGCCGCGATCACCGTGAACGCCTCGGACCAGCTCGCGGGCACGAGCTTGCCGTCTCGCCGCACCCAAGGGCGATCGAGCCGGCGCCGCTTCAGCCCGTCGAACGAGAACCGGCCCTTGTCGGCCAGCCACTCCTCGTTCACCTCGTCGTTCACCCGCGGCAGGATGCGCAGCACTTCCGGCCCGCGCGAATCGACCCTGATGTTGGTCCCGGTCGCGTCGGTGACGTCGATGCTGTCGGTCTTGGTCAGCTCCCACGGGCGCGCCACGAACGCGTACGGCTTGGAGGTCAGCGCACCCACCGGGCAGATGTCGATCATGCAGCCCGAGAGCTCCGAGGTGAGCGCCTTTTCGACATAGGTGCCGATTTCCATGTTCTCGCCGCGCGAGGTGGCGCCAAGCTCGGACACGCCGGCGATTTCGGTCGCGAAGCGGACGCAGCGCGTGCACTGGATGCAGCGCGTCATCACCGTCTTGACCAGCGGCCCGAGATACTTGTCCTTCACCGCGCGCTTGTTCTCGGCGTAGCGGGAATGGTCCATGCCGTAGCTGTAGGCCTGGTCCTGCAGGTCGCACTCGCCGCCCTGATCGCAGATCGGGCAGTCGAGCGGGTGGTTGATCAGCAGGAACTCCATCACCGCGCGACGGGCGTTGCGCACCATCAGGCTGTCGGTCTGCACCACCATGCCGTCCGCGACCGGAAAGCCGCAGGACGCCACCGGCTTTGGCGAGCGCTCGACCTCGACCAGGCACATCCGGCAGTTGCCGGCGATCGACAGCCGCTCGTGATAGCAAAAGCGCGGGATTTCCTTGCCGGCGGCCTCGCAGGCCTGCAGCACAGTGGACCCGTTCGGCACCTCGATCTGGATGCCGTCGATCGTCATCTTGGCCATGGCGGTGTCCTACTCGGCCGCGACGGGAAGGTTGATCGGCGTCGTCACCATCGGCCGCGCCGGCGCGCGCTGACGATAGGTGGCGATCCGCTCCTCCATCACCGGCCGGAAGTGCCGGATCAAGCCCTGGATCGGCCACGCCGCCGCGTCGCCGAGCGCGCAGATCGTGTGTCCCTCGACCTGGCGCGTCACCTGCTCCAGCAGGTCGATCTCCTCGATCTCGGCGCGTCCTTCGACCATGCGGTTCATCACCCGCATCATCCAGCCGGTGCCTTCGCGGCAGGGCGTGCACTGGCCGCAGCTCTCATGCTTGTAGAACTTCGACAGCCGGGCGATCGCGCGGATGATGTCGGTCGAACGATCCATCACGATCACCGCCGCGGTGCCAAGGCCCGTGCGTGCCTCGCGCAGGCTGTCGAAATCCATCAGCACGGTGTCGCAGACCGATTTGGGGATCAGCGGCACCGACGACCCGCCTGGAATCACCGCGAGCAGGTTGTCCCAGCCGCCGCGCACCCCGCCCGCATGCCGCTCGATCACCTCGCGCAACGGGATGCCGAGTTCCTCCTCGACGTTGCACGGCCGGTTCACATGGCCGGAGATACAGAACAGCTTGGTGCCGGCGTTCTTCGGCCGGCCGAGCGACGCGAACCAGCCGCCGCCGCGTCGTATGATGGTCGGCACCACCGCGATCGTCTCGACGTTGTTCACCGTGGTCGGGCAGCCGTATAGACCCATAGCCGCCGGGAACGGCGGCTTCATCCGCGGCAGGCCCTTCTTGCCCTCAAGGCTCTCGATCTGCGCGCTTTCCTCGCCGCAGATATAGGCGCCGGCGCCGCGATGGACGTAGAGGTCGAAGTCCCACCCCGAGCCGCAGGCATCGGCGCCGATCAACCCGGCCGCGTAGGCTTCGTCGATCGCCGCTTGCAAATTCGCCTGCTCGTCATAATACTCGCCGCGGACGTAGATGTAGCAGGTGTGCGCGCCCATCGCGAAGGCGGCGATCAGCGCGCCCTCGACCAGCTTGTGCGGCTCGTGGCGCAGGATGTCGCGATCCTTGCAGGTGCCGGGCTCGCTCTCGTCGGCATTGATCAGCAAATAGGAGGGCCGCCCGTCCGACGCCTTGGGCATGAACGACCACTTCATACCGGTCGGAAAGCCGGCGCCGCCACGCCCACGCAGGCCCGACGCCTTCATCTCCTCGACCAGCTGATCGCGGCCGCGGCCGAGGATCGTCGACGTCCCGTCCCAGTCGCCGCGCTTTCGGGCGGCGTCGAGTTGCCACTCCGCCTGGCCGAAGATGTTGGTGAAAATGCGGTCCTTGTCGCTCAGCATGTCCTAGCCCACCGATCCTGCCGGCTCTTCGAGCAACGTGGTGCGACCGCCGGCGGCGGCCGAGTTCAGCCGGTCGATCGTCGTGCCCGGGGTCGGATGCTCGCCGCGACGTAGTGCCTCGAGCAGGGCGGCGCAACGATCCGCATCCAGATCCTCGTAGTAATGGTCGTCGACCTGAAGGATCGGCGCGTTCACGCAGGCGCCAAGGCACTCGACCTCGGTCATGGTGAACAATCCGTCGGCGCTGGTCTCGCCGAACCCGGTGATACCGCCGACCCGCTTGCAGGTGTCGACGATCGCGTCCGACCCGCGCAGCCAGCAGGGCGTCGTGGTGCAGACCTGCAGGTGATGGCGGCCGATCGGCTTGGTGTTGTACATCAGGTAGAAGGTCGCGACCTCGTAGACCCGGATTGGCGGCATGCCCAACCGTCGCGCGATCAAATCCATCGCCGCGCGCGGAACCCAGGCGCTGCCGGTCGCACGGCCCATCTGCTGTTGCGCGAGGAACAACAGCGGCATCACCGCCGATGCCTGACGCCCTTCGGGGTATTTTCCGATGATGCCGCTGATCGCGCTTTCGCTTGCCGCATCGAACGCGAACGCGGCGTCGGCCGCGAAAGCGGGCTTATCGGGCGCATGTCCCGGCGCGCCGTGGCCGATGTTCTCGGCGTCGGCGAACCCCCCGGCGGGGCCGCCCGACGCGGCGCGTCCGGCCGCGTCGCCGCTCATCGATCCACCTCGCCGAACACCAGGTCGAGCGAGCCGATGATGGCGATGGTATCGGCCAGCATGTGCCGCCGGCTGAGCTCGTCGATCGCCTGCAAATGGGCGAACCCAGTCGGACGGATTTTGCAGCGATAGGGCCGGTTCGAGCCGTCGGCCACCAGATAGACCGCGAACTCGCCCTTCGGGCTCTCGACCGCGGTGTAGGTCGCGCCTGGTGGCACGTGGTAGCCCTCGGAGAACAGCTTGAAGTGATGGATCAGCGCCTCCATCGAGCGCTTCATCTGCTCGCGTGGCGGCGGCGAGATCTTGTGGTCCGCGGTGCGCACCGGGCCCGGCCGCAGCGCCGCGACCGCCTGGCGGATGATGCCGACGCTCTGGCGCATCTCGGCCAGGCGTATGAGATAGCGGTCGTAGCAGTCGCCGGCGGCACCCACCGGCACCTCGAAGCTGACCTGATCATACTTGTCGTAGGGCTGCGCCCGGCGGAGATCCCACGGCACGCCGCTGGCCCGCAAATTGGGACCGGAAAACCCCCAGGCCAGCGCCTGCTCGGCGGTGAACACGCCGATGCCCACCGTCCGCTGCTTCCAGATCCGGTTGCCGGTCAGCAGATCCTCGAGGTCGTCCAGGAACGCCGGGAACTTGTTCGACCAGGCCAGGATACGTTCCGGCAGCCCGGTCGGCAGGTCTCGCGCGACGCCGCCGGCGCGGAAGTAGTTCGCGTGGTAGCGGGCGCCCGACACCGCCTCGTAGAACTCGAGCAGCTTCTCGCGCTCCTCGTAGCCCCAGAGCGAGGCGGTCTGGGCGCCACAATCGAGCGCCATCGAGACCACCGACAGCAGGTGGTTCAGCACCCGGGTGATCTCGGCGAACAGCACCCGTATCCACTGGCCGCGGTCGGGCACGTCGACGCCGAGCAGCTTTTCCACCGCCAGCACGAACGCGTGCTCCTCGCACATCGGCGAGACGTAATCGAGGCGATCGAAATAGGGCAGCGCCTTGAGGTAGGTCTTGTACTCGATCAGCTTCTCGGTGCCCCGATGCAGCAGACCGATATGCGGGTCGGCGCGCTCGACCACTTCGCCGTCCATTTCCAGCACCAGCCGCAGCACGCCATGCGCGCCGGGGTGCTGCGGACCGAGGTTGATCGAGTGGTTGCCGGTCTCGCGTACGCGCTGGCCGCTCGGCACCGGCGTGCCTTCCCCCTCCAACGAGGCGGGCACGTCGCCATGAAGAATGAGATCACTCATCAGACAGCTCCGTCAGGCACGATCCCGGTGCGCGCGATCCGGCCGCGCCGCACGTCGACGTCATGCCGGTCCGCATGCGCCTTTTCGTCGCCGGGAAGCGTCACCACGCCTTCCCAAGGGCTCTCGAAGTCGAAGTTCCGCAGTTCCTGCGTGAGCTGGACCGGTTCGTAGACGACGCGCTTCTGCTCCTCGTCGTAGCGAAGCTCGACATAGCCGGTCAGCGGGAAGTCCTTCCGCAGCGGATGACCCTCGAACCCGTAGTCGGTCAGGATGCGCCGGAGATCGGGCTGGCCAGAGAACATGACCCCGAACAGGTCGTAGCACTCGCGCTCCCACCAGGTCGCGGACGGCCAGAGCGCGTGCACCGAGGGCACCGGCATCGTCTCGTCGGTGGTGACGATGACCCGTATCCGCTGGTTCCGCGTCACCGACAGCAGGTTATAGACGACATCGAACCGCCGCTCGCGCTGCGGCCAATCGACGCCGCAGACATCCATCAGCTGCTCGAAGCCAAAGCGCGGATCGTGACGCAGCGCCGTCATCAACGCGACCAGGCCGTCGGGCTCGGCGTGCACGACGAGCTCGCCCTTCTCGACGGAGGCGGCGCTCACGCCAGGCTGCGATGTCGCCAACACGATCGCCAGCGCCTCGAGAGTGGCCCGCGGCGTCGGGACCGCGCCCGAACTCGCCTCAACCACGCAGGATCGTCCCGGTGCGCCGGATTTTCTTCTGCAGCTGCAGGATGCCGTAGACCAGCGCCTCGGCGGTGGGTGGGCAGCCGGGGACGTAGATGTCGACCGGCACGATGCGGTCGCAGCCACGCACCACCGAGTAGGAGTAGTGATAGTAGCCGCCGCCGTTGGCGCAGGAGCCCATGCTGATCACCCAGCGGGGTTCGGCCATCTGGTCGTAGACCTTGCGCAAGGCCGGAGCCATCTTGTTGCACAGCGTGCCGGCGACGATCATGACGTCGCTCTGGCGTGGGCTGTTGCGCGGAATGATGCCGAAGCGGTCGAGATCGTAGCGCGGCATGTAGGCGTGGATCATCTCCACCGCGCAGCACGCCAGCCCGAACGACATCGGCCACAGGCTGCCGGTGCGCGCCCAGTTCACCAGCTTGTCGACGTTGGCGACAACGAAGCCGCGGTCCGTCATCTCGCCGGTGATGCCCTTGATCACCGCGTCCTGCTCCGCGCCGGCCGGCAGGCCCTCTCGGTTCCACGCGACGTCGGGAACGCTGTCCATCATCATCACTCCCAGTCGAGAGCGCCCTTGTTCCACTCATAGATGAACCCGACCGTGAGCACGGCAAGGAAGCCCATCATAGATAGGAAGCCGTACAGGCCGATGTGCTTGAGGCTGACTGCCCACGGGAACAGAAAGGCAACCTCAAGGTCGAAGATGACGAACAGGATGGCGACCAGGTAGTAGCGCACGTCAAAGCGCCGGCGCGCATCGTCGAATGGTTCGAACCCGCATTCATAGGCCGAAAGCTTCTCCGGGTCGGGTTTCTGCTGCGCCGCGACGAACGAGGCACCGACCATCGCGCCGGCGATCACCCCCGACACGACGATGAAGACGAGGACGGGGAAGTAGCCGGCGATCACGGCGTGCATTCGTCGTCTCCCATGTGTCGGTCGTCGGGCAATATCAGGTTCGACCCGCCCTCGCGGACACCGGCGACGCCGCGATTGCCTGGTTGAAGGCGGGGTGGCGCGAGTGACGGGGCTCGAACCCGCGACCTCCGGCGTGACAGGCCGGCGCT
>CAXTPV010000010.1:0-25557 GCA_964246135.1 uncultured Acetobacteraceae bacterium
GATCAGGTCCAGAGTCGCGCCGAGATCGGGTTGCAGCAGGGTGTCGTTGCCGATCAGCGGCGTGCCGTCGGGATCGGCGAAGATCGCCCGCGCGGCGGGGTCGGCGAGCAGGGCCGGACGCACCACCGCGAGGTCGTCGGCGAGCAGCGGCGAGATCGGCACGCCGCGACGGGCGAGCGCCTCGGCGGGTGCGACGAGCTCGTCGAACCGGACATGGCCGAGACGGTCCTGCAGCGCATGGAGGCCGCGCGCCAGCATCGGCACCGCGGCCGGCCGATCGGCGCCAGTCGTCGCGGGGGTCGACGGCGCGGCGGGTAGGAAGATCGACGCGACCGCGACGCCGTCATGCTCCGGCGTCCAGGCGAGGCAGGCGCCCCCGCCGCCGAGCGAGGCGCGCGACGGCAGCGTGACCGCGAGCGCGAGCCCGATCGCGGCAGCCGCATCGGCGGCGTCGCCGCCGCGCCGCAGGATGTCGCGACCGACCAGCGCCGCCTGCGGCTCGTCGGCCGCGACGCCGCCGACGAAGCCGGCGAGATGGCGGTTGGCGCCGGTGCCGTTGATGCCGAGCAGCAGCCCTTTGACCGACGTGACGGTGCCGCAGGCGGCGAGTGCCAGCAGTGTCGCGGCGGCGGCGGCGCGGTGGTGGCGGGCGGTACGACGCATCCGACCAGGCCCCATCCTTGCGCTCCGCCGGCTCGCCGTGCAGACCGGCGACGCGCCGACGCGAGGCGAGGTCCCCATAGACGCATCCTCCCGGTGCGGCAATAACCCCGCCTGACCGACCCTGGCCTGACCCGACCCTGGCCTGACCCAACCCGAGGAGACCGAGCGTGCCATTGCCACCGCTCGCGCGCCTGATCCCCGTGCTCGCGATCCTGTCGGCGTGGACGTCCCCCGGCGTCGCGCAGCAGGCGGGGTTCACTGCGGCCCAACGTGCCGAGATCGTGGGCATCGTGCGCGATGCGATGCGCCAGGACCCCTCGATCCTGCGTGACGCGATCTTGTCGTTGCAGGCCGACGAGAAGCGTCGCGAGGCGGCCGATCAGGGCAGCCAGATCGCGACGCATCGGGCGGCGCTGCTGGACGCGACCGGCGACGCGATCGCCGGCAACCCGCACGGCGATGTCACGGTGGTCGAGTTCTATGACCCGCGCTGCCCCTACTGCAAACGCATGATCCCGACCATCGCCGACGCGGTCGCCGCCGACCCGAAGCTGCGCGTGGTGTTCAAGGTGATTCCGATCCTCGGCCCGGCGAGCCTGCTGGAGGCGCGCGCGATCGTCGCGGCGGGTGAGCAGGGGCGCTACATCCCGATGCAGGAGGCACTGATGGGCGAGGCAGCGCCCGCGACGGAGCAGTCGATCGCGTCCGCGGCCTCGGCGCTGAAGCTTGACCCGGCGGAGCTCGCGCACGCGATGAACGATGCGACGGTGAACGCGCGTCTCGACGCCAACCTCGCGCTGGCGCGCGCGCTGCACGTGGACGGCACGCCGGCGCTGGTCATCGGGGACGCGCTGATCTCGGGCGCGCTGTCGCTGCCCGACCTGCAACGCGCGATCGCCTCGGCCAGGACGTAGGCCTCCGCGAGCGGGTCGGGTCAGACGCCGCGGGCGGTGTTCAGGCGAGAGCCGCGATGAGCGCCGATTTCGTCATCCGCGAGCGTCCCTTCACGCCGTGCGACCTGGCGCGATCGAGAAGCTCGGCGCGGGTGAGCCGGCCAAGCTCGGCATGATCATCGCCGTGACCGTCGCGATGCGCGGCGGTCTTGCGCGCCACATCGTCTGGCTGGCGAGAGAACTGCTGGCCGCGGCGGCGATCGGCGCGCTTCTTGGCGGTGGTGCGGGCGTATTCCTCGTCGGTCAGCGCGTCGCGCGCCTGTTTCGGCAAATAGCGTTCGCCGGTCCTGGCTGACTGCTCGCCCGATTTCGTGCCCCACGCCTCGGCGGTCCATTGCCGCAGGTGATTGTCGGACTTGTCGCCCTCGTAACCGCCGCCGGCCTGTTTGTACTCGGACGAGGCGAGTTGCGCCTTGCGGGCGGACCATTGTCCTGGCTGGCCGCCCTTGTCGCCGGCGGTGACCGATTGCTTGATCTTGTCCCAGAGCTCCGGGTTGGTTTTTTTCGCGACCGCTGACATGCGCGCCTCCATCGTCTCGTCCCGTCCATCATCGAGGCAGCAGGGGTAATGTTCCCGGCCCGCATGCGCCGCCGTCTCAACGGCGGTAGCGGCGGCGCGCTGCTGAGACGCGAGGGTCTGGCGGACGCGCGGCGCTACGCCCCGTCGGGTTCGCGCACGGGCCGAGGGCGCGGCGTCCGACCGCAACCTGATCGCGTTTGCCGCTAATATCGGGTCTCGCTGCCGGCAGCGTCACCGCGCCGCCGAGCGACACCGTGGGCTTTGGTTGCGGGATCGCGAGGCTGAGCGCGGCGGCAAGCGGCCCCCATCCGCTGCAGCGAGAGCTTCATCGCTTTGACCTGTCAGGCGCGGCTCGGGCCCTGGTGGCAGATGCAGCCGAACGTGCAGTTGGGCGTCAGGACCAACCTGACGTTCCGAACCGTTCTTGACGCGAGCATGGCGCGTTGGGCAGAGACCGGCCCGGATCGCGTGGGAGTGCTAAGCGTTGCTGTTGCTCGCGGGAGCGCCTGCGGTTTGAGGCGGAACGGGTTCCGGTCGTGGGAGGACACGATCGGGGTGCCGGCGGCGGCGCGGGGTGGGTGGCTGCTGGTCGAGGCGGCCGGGCTGTGGTGCCGCGGACGCATCGTCGCCGCGATCGACCAGATCGACGAGGCGGGCGAACCTGCGGCGGCACCGGTCCTCCTGTATCCCGCCGGGGCAGGGCGGCAGCGCGCCGTCCTGTTCGCGGGAGACCGCCTCGATTCGCTCCGACTGCGCGTCTACGGACGGCTCACCGCGGGCCAGAGTGCTGGCCTGCGCCACCTGCATCCGATCGGTGCGGTGGCAGCCGCGGTGTTGCTGTTCGGGCGCGACCCCGGCGCGCTGCGTCGCCTGTGGCGGGGAGGGCTGCCGATCGGTCGCGCTCGCCTCGCGTCGCGCATCCGCGCGGCCGAGGCCGAAATCATCGGGCGCCGCGCCGGGCTTCAGACCTACGCCGATTGGCGCGCGCTGTTCGACAGCTGGGACCCGGAGGACCTGCCGCCGTCGTCGCCGGAGCTCGCAATCGGCTACCTGGTGTTCTCGCAGGGCGCCGAGGCTCCGCTCGCGGCGACGCTGTCATCGCTGCGGGCACAAGGCGGGAGCGTGGCCATCACGGTGGTTAGGCCCGGAGCCGACTGGCTCAAGGCGCTAGATGCGTTGCCGGTCGGCGCCGACTTCTATGTCGGGCTGCTTCAAGCCGGCGAGATACTGGCGCCGCACGCAACGGCGCTCGCGGCGGCGGGGCTCGCCGAGCTTGGCCGGCCAGCGCTGGCGCTGGCGGACGGGGACCGGGTCGGCGACGGCGGCGAGCGGATGCACCCGCTGTTCGGGCCGGAACCGAACCACACGCTGATGCTGTCCGGGACGCTGGCGCGCGGGCTCTGGCTGGTCCGCCGCGACGTGCTGGAGACGCATGCCGCGTCGAGGACGACGGATTGGGCGGGAGACAAGGCCTGGGCTGAGGTGGCGCGGCTCTCGCTCTGGCTGCGTCGCCGGGAGACAGGCGGCGATGGCGGGCGGCGACTGCCCCGTCTGCTGAGCAGCCGGCGGGCAGACACCGAAACCGCGCCTCCGGCACTGCTCGCGGCCGAGATTGACCGTCATCTGGAGCGAACGTCGCTTCCGTTCCGCGCAACCCCGTCCTGGCCGGTCAGGCTGCGATTGCTGCCGACGGCGAGCCCGGACTCGGTGACCGCGCTCGTGCCGTCGAGCCTGACGGCTCCCCATGCCGAGGCTTGTCTCGACGCGATCCTGTCCGGCACCGATCATCCGCGCTTTGATGTCATCGTGGGCGTGTCACAGCCGTACCCGCTCGATGCCGCGCAGCAGGCGATCGCGACCAGGCTCGCCGCACGCCACGCGAGGCTTCGCGTGTTGCACCTGCCGGCGCCCGGATTCAATTTCGCCAGCACGATCAACCGGATGGCGGCCGTTGCCGGTGGCGCGCAGTTGCTGCTCCTGAACGACGACGTGTCGCCGATCGCGCCCGACTGGCTGACGCGGATGGCGGCCTACCTCGCCGACCCGCGCGTCGGTGCGGTGGGCGCGAGGCTGCTCTATTCCGATGGAACGGTGCAGCACGCCGGCGTCATCATGGGCCTCGCCGGCCTTTGCGAGCACGCGTTTCGGCATCAAGCGGGAGGCGCGCCGGGACACGGATATCGTGCAATGCTGCCGCAGCAAGTGTCGGCGGTTACGGGCGCTTGTCTGCTGATGCCGTCGCAAGCGCTTCGAGCGGTCGGCGGCATGGACGAGGGCTACCCGAGCGCGTTTAACGACGTCGATCTCTGCCTTCGGATCGGCCAAGCGGGTCTGGACGTGGTGTTGTCCGACACGACGCTGACGCATCACGAGTTGCAGACCTACGGCGCGCATCACGCCGGGGATCGTGCGCCATTCTTGGCGGTTGAGGTCGCCCGGATGCACGCAAGCTGGTCACAGCAGATCGCCGCGGACCCGTTCTACAATCCCAACCTCTCCCTCGATCCGCTTCTAGCCTGGACCCCATGTTTTCCGCCCCGTTTGCCGCTGCTGGGCGCACCCGAGCGCCCGATGATCGCCGCGCGACATGCCGCCGCGGTGGCCGACATTGCGTGAGCACGAGAGGCTGAAGATGCCGAACCCGGCATGGCCCGATATCCCTCGCACGGCGTGGGGATTTGAGCTGGCTCTCCTGTTTCAAGGCTGCCCCGAAGCGATGGAGGCGGCGGCCCAGGAGCAATCAGAAGTCCGCCGGTAGACAGAACGTTCGAGAGTAAGACCTGGCCAGTTGCCGATAGTGCGGTGAATGGGACAGCGCCGAGGAAGTTGGGGTCGAGCTTGTTGTGGTGTGTGGCGATCCGACGGCCGTTCCTCAGGCGGCAAAACAGGCGCTCAATGGCGTTGCGGCCTCGACAGAGCACCGGGTTGAAGCAGCCTTTTCACTGCCGGGTGCGGTCGGGCGAGATGTTCGGGACCGCACAGTAATTCTCAATCTGCTGGCGTATGGCGTTGGTGTCATAGGCGCGAGCGGCCATGACCAAGGTTGACGGAGCAAGCCCCTGCAGCAGCTTACCAGCCGCGCGGCAATCCGCCGCTCGTCCGCCGGGCAGCAGGGCGCCAGCAGACGGCTGTGGCCGGCACTCAAAACGCGGTGCTTGGTTGTGTGCCGTTACGGCTGATGCTGATTGCCCAGGCTTTGAAGCGTTTTTCGCCGGCAGCACAGCGATGTGCCTTGATGTGCGTGCTGTCGAGGGGCACCTCAGGAGGCGAATTTTTGGAACTGGCCAGGAGATCGAACCGGCTTCGTCACAGGCCCTTGGCCGATCTGCGAAGGAACCAGTTATAAAGCGTCTTGCGCCGGCTGTACTCCGCGGAACCGCCGATCCTGAGGGCGTCTGAGCGCAGCGCCACGATGATGTCGCTGATCACCCGTCGGTCGTCAACGCGCGGCATACCGCGCGCTTGCTCGGCAGCGGCGACACAAGCCGCGCCTGTTGTGTATCGCTCCACCAAGACTGTTGCGTCTGAACCCACTCCTTTCCCAGACGAGGAGAGGATTACTATGTTCCGTAGTCTCCAAAAGCTTATGAGTCCGGGGCCTAGTCAAGGACCCGCGGGCTTAATTCTCCACAATGCCGACCATATCGCTGCAGGATGTATAAAGGTTTTACTCCAACCACAAGTTTTTCTGTCACTTAAGTTGCCGTCACCGATCATCTTCAGCGCCAAAGCTTGCCTACCGCCATTGCGGCCGCTGCAACTTGCGAGAGCGGCCCGATCTAAACTTTCAAGAGAGCATAAGATTACAGGTTATATCATCAAGACACTCAGACAGTGAGGATTAGAAGTCTAATCAAGCCAGTCCACATTGCTATGCCCATGATAAAAGCAGCTACGACTCCAATCGACGCGGGGATCTGTCGCTTTGAAGACGTTTGATGACTTGCTTCTTCACATCTCGGCCAAGAGGCGCCGATTTGCGTGCGAGTAGAGAAGTCGTAGACGTTCGAGGACATCTTGATTTTACCTAAAACCCGCGTTGAAACTCGCCGCAGAGTACGCAGCTGGCAGGACCAGACTAAGGAACTTACCGAGATCTGTAGCTGGCGCATTGGAGACGAAGATGACGTCCTCCGGCTTCATCTTAAAGCGAGATGCATCGAACAGCCCAGCAGGACGAGTGAGATCTAGTGCGAAAACTGTTGGGACGAGATCAGCTGCTTTCACCGGATGAACACCGAAGTGATCAAGGGTCACCCGGTTCTCAAGCCGGTAGAGGAACACGGCACGAGCATTTGCTCGATCGTCCTCAAGACCACCTGCCTGCGCCAATGCGTCAGCGAGCGAAATGGTCCTGTCCCCGAACGCAATGCGTCGATCAAGTGGGCCGAGTGATGTGGTCTGTCCGGTCGCGCCAAGCGCGAGGAAGTAGCGAGGCCTGTGACCGACATAAATCGTGTCGCCCGGCGCGAGGCCAACATTCTGAGTCGGATCTTCCGCAAGATCAGCAAGACTCACGTGCTGTACTGTATCTGCTCGCTGTAACGCGATGTCCGTTTCCCAAGCAGGAAAACGCGGGCCACCCGCTCGAGCGATGGCGCCAAGAACACGTTCCCCACCCGGGTCAAGTGAGAACGTCGTTGCTCCCGCGACGTCGCCAAGTACGCTGATCTGCCCTGAACGACGCGACACAACCGAAACGATGACCTGAGGCTCGAGGGCTCGTCCCCTCAGGCGTGACACGATCAGGCCCTCGATCTCCCTTGGTGTTCGACCAGTGACCAGCAACGCTCCCGCGAAAGGTACAGTGATCATTCCGGCACGGTCTACCTGCTGCACGGGGATGTTGACGAAGTTCCCGCTCGGTGTTGTGGCCTGTGCGGGTACAAACAACCCTCCCGGACCAGATTCAAAGATCGTCATTCCGATCTCGTCTCCAATGCCGATCAGGCCGCCTTCCTCCGAAGGATCACCATCGAGCGACGTGAGCCTGGAAGGCTGCTCATCGGCTAGATCTGCCGAGTCAAAGCCGTTCAGATCCACCAGCGCGTAATTAGTTGCCGCGGTCTTTGACCGGCCCTCAAACGCGGCATCCCCACGTACAGCGACGTTTGTTGGGCCGCTTTCTGACAGGAAGTCGCCGCAACCCGCCAGTGCCGAGCACATCACCAGTGCCGTTAGACGTGCAGCTGTTGTACGCTGTAACACTAGCCTTTACTCCCCTCGCCGATCGTGCCGATTATCGGCGGGGACGGTTAAACAACCGGAAACGGCGCAGGTTGGCCACGCCTGAAAGTGTAAGTTGGTGGACGAGGCCGGCTCCCCATGCGAGATGCATGATCATGCTTGCAGGAGCGACAGCCAGGAGCCACATGTCGCGGCCCTTGAGCGCGGCTGTCAACGCAAACGCTCCGCAGGCGGAGATGTAAGCCAGAGGAAACAGCAGCGCCGAGGGGACACGTGGTGCGACGACTAGGCTTGCGATGCTCCCGACCAAAACACCGACCGGCGCCAGCTGGCGAAGGCGCGGCCGGACTTGGTGAAGTAACAATGTGCGACAGCGACCACGACCGTGCCGGTAGTATTGGCGCGCCAAAGCCAAAGGTTTGGAGCGCGGGTAATACGTTATTGTTGCATCCGCGCACATCCAGATACGGCCACCTTCAGCGAGCGCTCGGATATCGAGCTCGGCGTCCTCGTTGTGCGTAAACCGCTCATCATAGCCGCCGATCTGAAGGAAAAACTCGCGCCTGAACGCCGCGTGATGACCGTGTTCAACGAAACCTGAATGCCCTCCCAGACGGTGCGTCGATCCACCGTTTCCGACACGACTGTTTTGGGCAGCCGCCACTGCTCTCTGAAACGGAGACGTTCCGACTGTCGTCATTGGAACAACAACAGAGGTCGCTTCCATGTCGCAGAGCGCCTTTACGCATTGGACGATGAAGTCTTGAGGATAGCCAGCGTGAGCGTCCGCCCGAACCAGCACCTGACTTCGAGAGTCAGCAAGTCGTGCCGCTTGGTTAAACCCGGCAGCTTGAAGGCGGTTCGGATTGCTGATAATCGAGACGGCCGAATGCTGTCGGCTGACATTGCCGGCAATCTCTCTTGATCGATCGGTGCTCCCACCATCGACAACTATGATCTCTCCAGCTCCTTCCGCGATCTGCGGGATCAACGATCTTAGGCAAGCAGAGAGGTGCTTTTCCTCATTGAGTACGGGGATGACAACTGTCACGAAGGGCATCTTCCCCGCAAGACAAACAGACTTAAACGGCTGCATGAGAGAGTGCTCCCACGGAAGCTACATTGCTGAGACCGCGAAACAGAGTGACAAGAGCTTCGCAGTCCGTGTGACTTGTGACTAAGTCGCCAAGCGGTATGGCGGTGATACTGGATCTCAATGTCTGATATCTGTCGGAAGAGATCGAGGAAAAGAACGTCATCACCTCTTCGAGGCAAGCATCGTTAAAGAGTCCCTGGACGCCTCTCTGTGTCAGCCACCTGCCTGTCTCAACATTCCGGAGAGCGAGTGGCACAGAGCCATATAAGCAACCCTCATAAAGTCGGTTTGGCAGTAACCAACTGGAATTAAGACCTTCTTCGAAGAAATCTATAGCCCAAGTGAAGTCAACGTCATGGTAGATGGACATCAAATCAGAATGTCGATCATACGGGCCGTGATAGGTCAGTCCAGGGGTTGAAAGGACAACATCATCAAAATTCGGAAGCACGTCCCGAGCAGGAATACCTCGCAATATGACTTCTACCTGGCCCGGTAGTTTCAGCGCCAGATTGCGGAGCAATTCTAGTGTCCTTGAGCACCGTAAGACACCGAACCACCCGATCCGCCATGGTGGGGATTGCTTCAGTTCTCTAGGAGGAGCGATGTCGAACTCTTCACTGAGGACCTTATTCTCAAGGATAAGTTGTTGAGGTAGATGACGATAGAAAACCTTAAAGTGGGTCTTGATAAAGACTGCAGAGCTTACGATAAGAAGGTCGCATGTCCTAAGGAGGACGCGCTCGAACGATCTTAGAGTAAGAGAGGTCAGCCCTCGCCCGGAGACAAGCCGATGCACGTCTAAGCATTCGTACACTACAGGGTAGGATCCTCTCGATATCGCCTTAATCGTTGAAGCGAGCACCAGCATCTCGAGACTTCTAGCGAGGACCACATCTGTGCCCTTCAGCAAGCTGCACCACCGCCAGGCAAGGCCCGTTGCTGAGATCAACGACAGCATTCGTCGACCGAGTTTGCCAGATTCAGTCTGTCCGATGCGGACGACGTCAGTGATCGATGCGGGAGCGGGCGGCGCACTGGAGCGATCAAAACCGATAACGCAAACCTTAGCGCCCCCTGACTGAAGCATTCGCACCCGACGCCATATGGCCGGATCGTGCAGGTCATGGGCGAAGTAGGTGACTTTCATGATCCAAGTTCCCCTTGGCGAGGCGGACGAGATCGGATCAGGCTTGCATAGAAGTCTGATCAATTGGCTAATGCTCGGCCGTCTCTCTCGGAACGTAAGACGAGGTTTTCCGATACCGGACTTGCGTCCCAACTTGCAGTTGCGTTCTGTGTCTGAGCGACGACGTCCTGCTCAGGAGGTAGCCGTGGAGAGACCAACGTCTAGGATAACTCGAGAAAAGGGGTGATCGCCCTCCAGGGTTACAACTGACCGTTCCACGCTGTCAGGCCGCAACTGGTCGCATCCCAGGGGTGGGGGCGCCCAAGGTACTCTGCTGTTTGCACCGTTCGAGGGGGAAGGTGGTGAAGCCTTGTGGTTGGGTTGCGTGGACCCACGCCAGCGGCAGAAGCAGAGACCCTGGAGAAAAGGGGTCGAGGAAGTCGAGCTCGACTGGTATTCGGAAAAGAAAGTAGATCATTAGAGCAAGGTAGAACCCAGTTTCGGCTCCGGGGCGCCGAGCGGCCGCGATCGCGCACACGATGACGGTGCTCGCCAGAAATCCGCCAAGTGCGACGACGCCACAAGCTCCAAGCTCAACAGCTGTTTCGTAAAATAGATTGTGAAAGTGAAACCCGGTTCGCGAGTCGATGTGGGCGTAGCGCCATAGTCCCTCCGCTTCCACGTGACCTTGCACCCAGAATGCCTGATATCCGACTCCGCCGAGTGGGCGTTCTGCTATGTAGTCAGTTGCTCGTGACCAAAGGAAGGTACGTCCCGTAAGACTCGCGTCCTTACCAAGTGACTGAAGTAAGGAGGATGCATCTAAGCCTGACGCGACTGCAAGCTTTAGAACCAAAGCCACCAAAGCAAGGAGAATTACAATCATGATTAGGGCAGGACCTCGTGCCCGCCCGCTGAGCGTCTTCAGTGCGACTATGGACCCGAGAGAAACGAGGCTAAAACCTCCTGCAATGAGAGCTCCGAGCGAGTGAGCCTTCAGGAGAACGATCGGCGCGGCGACTATGGCGGCGACGCCGAGCAAACGCAGGGCTCGTGGTTGGCGCGGGTCTACTGTGACGGCGGTTGCCGTGAGAAGGAGGAGACATGTGAAATTAGCGAAGTTGTTCTTGCTGTTGAAAATGCCTGTCATGGCAACTTCGCCCGTCGTCCATATGACGGCGGGCCGGTTGAACAGGAGGCCAGCAGCGACAGCAATGCTGAGAGCACATAGAAGTGCGGCGAGTACGCTCCTCGCGTTTAAGGCATGCGCATGTATCAGGGCGACTCCGGTGAAAACGGCGAGCTCAAAGCCGAGACGTAGCGTCAGAGCAGGCTCAATCGACCAGACCGATGAGAGAAGTGCCATTGCCGGCAACATCCATGCAATGGGATGGTTGATAGCGGCGAAGGCTCGCTTCGGCCAGGCGAGAGCAACCACAAGCCAAGGCAGGAGGCAAATGGCTATGCCGAACCCTCCCAGTCGCGTCTCGAAAGAGAACCCGGTGAGCGATATTGCGGACGCGAACCAGATCCTGCTCAGAGGCACTGATGCTCCCATGGGGGCCTGTGTGACGGTCACCGACATTTGGCGATCACGAATTTTGAGCCAAGAAGCGGCCGTCGGCGTCCGCGAGGACGACACCCAAGACATGGTTCGGCGCAAGGTCTGCTTGACCCAGAGCGCTCCGAACTTCGGCGGCGCGAGTACGCCCCCATGGAAGCACCAGGATCATTGTCTCGACGCCGCCGGACAGCTCCTGCATGTCGAAGATCGCGGAGACCGGTGGCATCTCCACCAGAACGATATCGTATTGCTCTTTAAGCTCAGCCAGTGGCCTCGAAGCGTCGCCGGTCGCTACCGGGAGTGCAGATTTGATGGTGTTTGCCGTTGCAACCTGCGTAAGCGGTGTGCAGGAGTACTGGTCACGGTGATCGATCGCAAGAACGCTTGCCTCGATAGATTGCTTTCGCATCACTACTACTGATAACCCAATCGATGACAAAGCTTCTCCGAGCGCTTCCACGAAGGCACGGCCGGCGACCTGCCCATGTGCCGCCACCCCCACCACGATGTGCCTCCCGTCAGGCAGTCGGCGGGAGACCCGGACGCCAAGACGTTGGAAGGCTTGTGACAATCTCCGTTGCCGCTGGTCGCTACCAATCCTTCCAACCGTCAGCGTTTTGCTGCGGGCAGCGGGGATGATCCCGAGACAATTCATACCTAGCAGGCGCCAGACCGCATCTTCATCGCGCAAGCCAGAAAAACGAAGCTCGGTAGCGCACGCGAAGCCCAGACCGGCAGCCAGACCGAGAAGGGCGGCGGCGGAAACCAGAAGCAGGCGCTTCGGACCGCTCTTACGAAGAGGCGGGATGGCGCGGGTTACCAATCGTGCTTCCGAGACGGGGAACGATTGATCCTGCGCGGCTTCCGTGTAGCGTTGCAGGAAGTTGCCGTAGAGCGCGTGATATGTATCCGCGAGACTTGTGAGAGAGCGAAGCGTCACTCGAGCCTCGTTCTTGACCTCCGAGGTCTGGATGACGCGATCGAGCGCAGCCTGTACGGCCGACCGGTCTGCGTCCGCAACCTGGAATTCACTGCGAGCAGCGTTGTCGATGTTGCGGAGTTCAGCCGCGATGGACGATTGGAGCTCCGACATCTCGGCGCGGAGCTTCGTCGCGACCTGATGGCTTTCTCCATATTGCGTTGCGACAGCGCTCTCCTGCCGAGCGTCGTCAAAGTAGCGCTGGCGCAAGTCGGTGATGATGGAGTCGTGCAGCGCCTCCGTCGTTGATGAACTCGCTATGGCACCCTGCCGGAGAACGGCATCAATCCGGTTCACTCGAGCCTGCAACTCGGCCGCTTGATCGGTCGCGGCAATCAACCTGCTATTGAGCTCACCAACCTGCTGCTCGTCCATGACACCGTGCTCTGTGTCAACGATGCCGCTATGTTCCTTGTAGGCTTGAACAGACTTATCAGCCGTGAGCGCCTTCCCGCGAAGTTCGGCAAGACGATCCTGTAGCCAGGCGCTGGCCTCGCGCGTGCTCTGGCTGCGCGCGTCCAAACCGTCCTGGATGTAGGTGTCAACCACCGCATTGGCCAAGCGTGCTGACTCGGTCGGTGACGATGCCGTGAGTTCGACATCAATCACGTAGGTGAGACCAACACGATGGACCGAAAGCATGCGCTGTAGCTTCTCGACCGCCTTGGCCTCTGCTGTTGTTGTCTCGACGCGGGATTGGCTCGGTCGCTTCAAGTCCCCCGTTATTCCGATCTGACGAACAACGTCTCGCGCGAGGCCTTGCGAGCGAAGGACTTCAACCTCGCTCTCGACAAGGGCGCTCAGGCCTTGAGCGTCCGCGATTGGAGTCTTCTGCTGGAAAACGTCGGCCCGCTGTGGATCTATCAGGATGACTGAGGTGGCGGTGAAGCGAGGGCGAGAAACTAGGGCGTCGAGGAGGCCGGCTGATGTCGCTAGCATCGTCGACAGCGCGATGACGTGCCTATGCCTTCCAAGAAACGAAAACAGATCTGGCAGCCACTCGAATGGGGTCGGCATTTCCTCCGGGTGCTCGGACCGGAGTGCTGCTCTCTGAGGAAAGGCATTCATGATTAGTTAACCTTCTCCATGGCGCGTTCCGCCGATACGGGTGTCACGTCAATGTCCGGGTTTCTGGGACATGTTTCTCGTCGCTGGATTGTCGTCGAGCCAACGTAGCGCCTCCAAGCTGATGCTCTCTTGTCGGCAGCAAAATGTCTTGCTGCGACGGCGATTGCTCGGGTGCCTAGATCGGCACGGGTATCGGCGTTCCGCGAAAGGCGAACGATCGCGTCTGAAAAAGCGGCTGGCTCATCAGCCCTAACGACCGCGCCAAGGACGATCTGCTCGACGCCCTCTAACGTCACGCTGGTGGCAACGATGGCTTTGCCGCGGGCTAGCGCTTCAACCAACTTAATCTTCAAGCCGGTGCCGGTTCGAAGAGGTGATATGACGATGCCGGCAGCGGCGTAGAGCGGAGACAGGTCGTCAACGCAGCCGAGGAACTGGACGCCAGGGGCTCGTGTCGAAACACCTGCTGCGACGCTTCCCGCGACGAGCAACTGCGCGTCGGGAAGCGCCGATTTCACCGACGGCCAGACTTGTTCAAGGAACCACTGTAGGCCTGCACGGTTTGGCGTGGTGTCGCTGGCGACAAACAGCAGCTTGCCGTCCGAGCCGGGCTGTGGGTGCGGCGACGGCCGAGTCAGCATTGGCGCGATGAAGACGGGCTTGTCCTTGAAGTGGCGACGGACCAGGTCCGCCTCCTTCGCCTGAATGGCGAGCACGATCTCTGCGCCGTCGAGCAACCGCATCTCCGATGCGACGTCGATCCGAGCGACCGACCCTTCAGCCGGCATGTTCGAGAATGCATCATGCATGATGACGAGGCTGCGAGCCTGTGGCGACAGAACGTAGGGAATGGCAGCGGTCTGGAAAGCGTAGTCGGCAACGATGAGGTCGGCGCCGCGGGCGTGTTGCGCAACGTAGAGGAAGTCGGCTGATGTCCATGGCGACGCGATCGCGTAGGCAGCCTTCGCGATGCTTTGTCCAGACGTCATTCCAATACGACCTGCGAGGCGGTCGAGGATGGTCAATAGTGCTCGCGCGGCAACGCGGGGGTCAGTCGCAATGACGTAATCACCGACACGCAGGGAGCCCCGGACGGCGATGTCCTCAAAGACCGTCATCTCGGGCCGGAGCGCCAGACACGGCCACCGACCAAACGTCAGCGGCGACGGGGAGACCAGGCGAACATCAAAGCCATCGTCCCTCAAGGTGCCGCAGATATTGAGCAGGTAGGCCGAGCTGCCGTTGACCGCGCCGGTCACACGTTGGCGGGAGATGACGCAGGCCAGGGGACGGCGGACTTCTGGCTCTGGAGAATCAGCCGGTTCGTAGAGGCGTCGAAGTCGCGCAAGGATCGGCGTTCTTAGGCCGACAAGGCTGGTCGGATGGCGTCTGACGACGTCGATCACCGCCCGTGATCGCCCGGATTTCAGCGCCATGACAAGGTCGTCGAAAACGATCGCCGCATTAACGCCTCGACGGCGGCGATCAAGCGCACGCCGGAGCTTTGATGGCATGCCGTTCTTGAACGACGCGCGGGTGAGGTCGTCGGCGAGGAGCATCGGCTCCAGGTTATGGCGGTGCAGGCGATGAGAAACAGATTCCGCATGCTTGCGGTAGAAGTAGGTGAGCTCAGGGATGAACTTGAAGACGGCACCGCCAAGGAGCAGCCTCAATACGAAATCATAATCCTCTGCGATGCGAAGACGTTCCGAGTAGGTAATGCCAAAGCGGCTAAGCGTCGCGGCCCTGAACATTGGCTTGAGGTAGCCAAGAGACGGGCCCGGCCCCTCAAGCTGATTCGCCCGGACGTAGCTGATGGCATCGATCGGGTGCGGCAACGTCGCTGCCCTGCGGCCGATCAGCGCATGTGCTCGTCGCTTGCGCCTCTCGTCGAAGACGAGGAGATCGTCGGCGACGATGTCGGCGTCACCGGCGGCATCAAGCAATCGTCGGGTTCGCTCGGGATGCAGCAGGTCGTCGGCATCGACAACCGCGATCCATGCCCCTCGCGCGATAGCGAAACCTCGGTTGCGCGCCGCCGCAGGGCCGGCGTTATGTGCCATCCGCTCGACGCGCATGCGCGTGTCACGTGACATCGCGTCCGATAACAGCGCCATGCTGTGATCGTCCGAAGCATCGTCGATCACGATGAGTTCGAGATCGACGCCGGTCTGGGCCAGCGCCGAAGCGACGGACGCCTCGAGGTAACGAGCGCCGTTGTGGTTCGCCATCACCAGGCTGACAAGCGGAGAGTGGCGCTTGGTTGCGGCTGAGGCAGGCCCGTGTCCGGTCATGATGTTCCCGTAGCCGGCGCCGGTCGGCGCGCTTACGGTCTGATCATGCCGTGCCTTGATTAACGAATCGTTCCCGCAGACGGCCTGTCACTCGCCGGTCTGGCCCATGAAGGCCATCGCCGGGCTATACGAGTGCCGGTGCCGGATTTCAGCCTGGCGGCGAGATCATCGCGCCGAGCGGGCCGCCGGCGAACAGGTGCACGTGAAAATGCGGGACCTCCTGGCCGGCGTTGCGGCCGATGTTCGACAGCAATCGGTAGCCCTCTTTCTCCAGACCGAGCGTGCGCGCGACGTGCCCAACCGCCCGCACGAAGCCGGTGATCTCGGCATCCGACGCATGCGCCGCGAAGTCCGCGAACGACAGGTAGGCGCCCTTCGGAATGACCAGGACGTGAACCGGAGCCTTCGGCGCCACATCCTCGAACGCCAGCGCGTGCGCGTCCTCGTAAATCCGGCGCGCTGGGATGTCGCCGCGCAGGATGCGGGCGAACACGTTGCCGTCGTCGTAAACACCGTCTCTGTCCGACACGTCACTCCCGCCTTTCAGCCACCGTTGATGCTCGCGCGCGCTTTTCCACCAGACCGCCCACGCCCTCGCGGCGCTCGAGCTCGGCCCAGACCTGCGACGGCCGCACGCCCTGATCGACCCATAGAACGACCAGATGGTAGAGCACGTCCGCGCCTTCGCCGATCAGCTTCTTGCGATTGCCGGACACCGCCTCGATCAGGCATTCGAACACCTCCTCGCCGAGCTTCTGCGCGACCTTCGCGGTGCCGCGCCCGAGCAGGCGCGCCGAGTGGCTGAGGCGCGGGTCGACGGCGCGGCGAGCGCCCACGATGTCGTGCAGGCGATCGATCACCTCGGCCGATCCTTCCCGGCGCGGCCGCCGCCTTGCCTTCGCCGGCTTGCTCACCGCCGCGCCGCGCCCACCATCGGCGGCAGCCTGCTGCCCGCCGGCAGCGCATGCCGCACCGGCAGCCCCGCCGCGGCCATGGTCGCCTTCACCTCGGCGATCGAGAACACGCCGAAATGGAACACGCTCGCGGCAAGCAGGGCCGAGGCGCCTGCCTCCGCGCCCTCGACGAAGTGCGCGCGGCTGCCAACGCCGCCCGACGCGATCACCGGCACCAGGACGGCGTCCGAGACCGCGCGCGTCAGCGCCAGGTCGAAACCGTCGCCGGTGCCGTCCCGGTCCATGCTGGTCAGCAGGATCTCGCCCGCCCCACGTGACGCGACCTCGCGCGACCAGGCGACCGCATCAAGGCCGGTGCCGCGCCGGCCGCCATGGGTGAACACCTCGAACCCGCCATCGGCACGGCGACGGGCATCGATCGCGATCACCACGCACTGGCTGCCGAACTTCGTCGCCGCCTCGCTCACCAGCTCCGGCCGCGCGACCGCCGCCGAGTTGATCGCGCACTTGTCGGCGCCTGCCAGCAACAGCCGGCGCATGTCCTCGGTGGAGCGCACCCCGCCGCCGACCGTGAACGGCAGGAACACCCGTTCGGCGGTGCGCGAGACCACGTCCAGCATGGTGTCGCGACCCTCGTGGCTGGCGGTGATGTCGAGAAAGGCGAGCTCGTCGGCGCCCGCCGCATCGTAGATCGCCGCCTGTTCGACCGGATCACCGGCATCACGAAGCGAGACGAATCGCACTCCCTTGACCACGCGGCCCTCGTGGATGTCGAGGCAGGGAATGATCCGCAGCTTCAGCATCTGGCCGCCAGCAGATCGAGCGCATCCCGCAGGCGCACCCGCCCGTCATAGAGCGCGCGTCCCACGATGACGCCCTCGATGGTCGGGCGGTCCTCGGCCGCCGCCGTCAGCGCCTCGAGATGGGCGAGCGATCCGACCCCGCCCGAGGCGATCACGGGCACGCGGACGGCGTCCGCCACTTCTTGTATGCCGTCGATGTCGAGACCGCCCAGCATGCCGTCGCGGCCGATCTCGGTCAGCACGATCGCCGCCGCGCCGGCCGCCTCGGCGCGCGTTGCGAGCGCCACCGCGTGCAGCTGCGAGCGCTCGATCCAGCCCTCGGTCGCCACAAGCCCGTCCCGGGCGTCGATCCCGACCGCGACCCGGCCGGGAAAGGCGAGGCAGGCCTCGCGCAGCAGATCGGGGTCCTTGACCGCAGCACTCCCGAGCAGCACCCGCGCGACCCCGCGATCGAGCCAGGCGGCGATCGCCGCCATGTCGCGCAGGCCGCCGCCAAGCTGGACCGGCACCGTACTTGCCGCCAGGATCGCCGCCACCGCCTCGCCGTTGACCGACCGTCCGGCGAACGCGCCGTCAAGGTCGACCACGTGCAGCCAGCGGCAGCCGGCCTCGATCCAGGCGCGTGCCTGCGCCGCCGGATCGTCGCCATAGACCGTGGCGTCGGCCATCGCGCCCTGACGCAACCGCACGCATTGACCGCCCTTGAGGTCGATCGCGGGATACAGCGTCAGCGCCCGAGTCAAGGCTGCCGGTCCAGAGGCTCGGCGCGTTCGTCCTCGGTCCGCTCACCCTCCTGCAGGCGCTTGAGATAGAAGTGCCCGGCGACGGTGCGGCCGCCGACCCTGGCATAGGCCGGATGGGTGCCCCAGCGCTCGAAGCCCAGCCGCTCGTAAAGCGCGATCGCCGCGATCTGGGTCGCGCGGACATCGAGGTTGAGCACGCGAAAGCCAAGCGCCCGGGCGCAACCCTCGGCCCGGGTCGTGAGCAGCCGCGCGATGCCGTGGCCGCGCGCGTAAGGCGCGACGAAGCTGTGCGCGAGCGTCGCCGCCAACGCCTGTGCCTCCATGTTCCGCGCCGGTCGCACCAGCTGCGCCGCACCGACGATGACGCCGTCGAGCCTGCCCACCAGCAGGATGCGCTCCGGCACCAGCAGCACGCCATGAAAGTAGCGTTCCAGCATCGGGCGGCCCGGCGAGTGCACCCACCCGAAGCCGCCGCCGTCGATGATCGCGGCGTCGGTGGCCTCGCAGAGCGCCTGCATGTCGTCGTCGTTCAGCGACGACAATCGATCGACGTCGATCCTCGGCCGATCCGCCGCCTGGCGACGCTCGGCCTGGTCGACGCTCATGCCGGCGCCACCGCAATCGGCGCCCAGCGGAGAAAGTTCGCGAGCAGCCGCAAGCCGACCTCCTGACTTTTCTCGACATGGAACTGAGTGCCGGCCAAGTTGCCGCGCGCCACCAGCGCGGGCCTGGTGCCGCCATACTCGGTCGTGGCCACCAGTTCCGCGGGGTCGTGCCCGCGGAGCGCGTAGCTGTGCACGAAATAGACGTGGTCGCCCGGCGTCAGCCCGTCGAGCAGCGGATGCGAGGCTTGCGCGAAGTCGAGCGCGTTCCAGCCCATCTGCGGCAGCCTGAGCGGCGTGCCCGTGTCGGACGCCATCACCGCGATCTCGCCCCGTATCCAGCCGAACCCCGGAGCCGGTTCGTGCTCCAGCCCGCGCTCGGCCATCAGCTGCATGCCGACGCAGATGCCGAGGAACGGCGCGCCATCCGCCGCCCGCCGCTCGATCGCGTCAAGCAGACCCGGCCGCGCCATCAGGCCACGGCGGCAATCGGCGAACGCGCCCTGGCCCGGCAACACCATGCGGTCGGCGGCGCGTATGCGCGCGGGGTCATCCGTCACCTCGATCGTGGCCGCGATGCCGCCGCGCGCGGCGGCCTCCGCCAGCGCGCGTGACGCGGAGGCGAGATTGCCGCCGCGATAATCGACCACGGCGACACGCATCGCGCTCAAGCGCCAGGGCCGGCCTGGCTGCCCGGGCGCGGCGTGCCAAGCTCCAGCATTCGCAGCCGCGCATCGGAGACGCTCGCGCCGGTCGCGATCCCGACCAGCCGGTAGCCCGCGGACGTCAGTTCCCACCTTCGCCAATCCTGCCCGAACAACCCTGTCGCCACGCAGAGCGTCACCGCGAGCGCCGTCGTCAGGGCAGGGGCCCCGTACGCCGCCACTCGCCAGACCAGCAGCTCGGCGAGCAGGAGCAGAAGCGCTGCCAGCAGGGCGCGATGCCAGGCCAGCCAAAGCGGTCCGAGCAGCAGCCCCACCAGGCTGACACCGTCCGAGACCAGCCGGCGTTCGGCGCCGCGCTGATGCACGGTGTAGGTCCTCACGTCGCCAGCGACCCGTTGGACATCATAGCGTCAGCGACCCTTTGGTCGACGGTACCACGCCGGCGCTGCGCGGGTCGGGCTCGACCGCCTGACGCAGAGCGCGCGCCGTCGCCTTAAAGCAGGCTTCCGCGATGTGGTGGGCGTTGGTGCCCGCCCGCATCGTCACGTGCAGCGCCATCCGGGCATGGATCGACAGCGCCCGGAAGAACTCCTCGAACAGCTCGGTGTCCATCTCGCCGATCGTCTGGCGCGGAAACTCGACCCGCCAGCCGAGGAACGGCCGCCCGGACAGGTCGATCGCCGCCTCGACCAGCGTCTCGTCCATCGGCACCACCGCCTGGCCGTAGCGCCTGATGCCGCGCTTGTCGCCAAGCGCCCGGCCGACCGCGTCGCCGATCACGATGCCGACATCCTCGGTGGTGTGGTGCAGGTCGACGTGCAGGTCGCCGGTTGCCTCGACCGCGAGGTCGATCATCGCGTGCCGGGCGAGCGCGGTCAGCATGTGGTCGAGAAAGCCGATCCCGGTCTCGATCTCGGCCGTGCCGGCGCCGTCGAGGGCGAGCGACACCCGGATCGCGGTCTCGGCCGTCCGACGCTCGATGGTCGCCCGTCGCCCCGCCTGGCCGTCGTGAGAGCCGTGATCCGTCATGCTCTCGCTCCTACAGGATCGCGGCCCGGCTCGCTACGCTCGTGCCACGCCCCGTGCCAGGTCGGGCCGCATGCTTGTTCACGCATCGGCCAGCGCCATCTGAGCGCGATCATGCCCGCACACGCGCCACACGATCTCGCCGGCTGGCACGGCACCACCATCCTTTGCGTCCGCACCCCGGACGGCGTCGCCATGGCCGGCGACGGCCAGGTCACGCTCGGCCAGACCGTGATCAAGGGCAACGCCCGCAAGGTCCGGCGCATCGGGCCCAACGGCACCATCCTGTCGGGTTTCGCCGGCGCCACCGCGGACGCCTTCACCCTGCTGGAGCGACTGGAATCAAAGCTCGAGCGCTATCCGGACCAACTGGAGCGCGCCTGCGTCGAGCTCGCGAAGGACTGGCGCACCGATCGCTACCTTCGCCGGCTCGAGGCGATGATGGCGGTCGCCGATCGTGACCGCGCCTTCACCCTGACCGGGCAGGGCGACGTGCTTGAGCCAGAGGACGGCGTGATCGCGATCGGTTCGGGCGGCAACTACGCGCTGGCCGCCGCGCGCGCCCTGATGACGGTCGGCGGCCTGTCGCCGGAGGAGATCGCGCGCCGCGCCATGCGCATCGCCGCCGACATCTGCGTCTACACCAACCACTCGCTGATCGTCGAAACGCTTGGCGCGCCTGGACAAGACAGCTGATGGACACGCCGACCTACTCCCCGCGCGAGATCGTCTCCGAGCTCGATCGCTTCATCGTCGGCCAGAACGACGCCAAGCGCGCGGTCGCGATCGCGCTCCGCAACCGCTGGCGTCGCGCCCAGCTTCCAGAAGGCGTGCGCGACGAGGTGGTGCCGAAGAACATCCTGATGATCGGCCCGACCGGCTGCGGCAAGACCGAGATCGCCCGCCGCCTCGCCAAGCTCGCGCAGGCGCCGTTCCTCAAGGTCGAGGCGACCAAGTTCACCGAGGTCGGCTATGTCGGCCGTGACGTCGAGAGCATCGTCCGCGACCTCGTCGAGGCCTCGATCACCATGTTGCGTGACCTGCGCCGCCGCGAGGTCCAGGCCCGCGCCGACGGCGCCGCCGAGGACCGGCTGGTGGACGCGCTGGTCGGCGCCACCGCGTCGGCCGACACCAAGAACAAGTTCCGCCAGATGCTCCGGCGCGGCGAGCTTGAGGACAAGGAGGTCGAGGTCAGCATCACCGATCCTTCGCCTCCCGCGGGCGGGATGGACATGCCCGGCATGCCGCCCGGCCAGGTGATCAACCTCGGCGAGATGATGAAGGGGATGTTCGGCCGCCGCGAGCAGCAGCGTCGCATGACCGTCGCCGAGGCCCGCGTGGCGCTCGCCCGCGACGAGGCCGATCGCCTGCTCGACAATGACAGCCTGACCCGTGAAGCGGTCGAGCACGCGCAGGAGCACGGCATCGTCTTCATCGACGAGATCGACAAGGTCTGCGCGCGCACCTCCGAGGGCGGCTTTCGCGGCGGCGACGTGTCGCGCGAAGGCGTGCAGCGCGACCTGCTGCCGCTGATCGAGGGCACCACCGTCTCGACCAAATACGGGCCGGTGAAAACCGACCACGTGCTGTTCATCGCGTCCGGCGCCTTCCATCTCGCCAAGCCGGCCGACCTGCTGCCCGAGCTGCAGGGCCGGCTGCCGATCAGGGTCGAGCTCGCGCCGCTGTCGCGCGCCGATCTCCGCCGCATCCTCACCGAGCCCGAGCACTCGCTGATCAAGCAATACGCGCAGCTGATGAGCACCGAGCGCGTGACCCTGACCTTCGAGGAGGACGCGATCGACGCGCTGGCCGAGCTTGCGTCCGACATCAACGACCGGGTCGAGAACATCGGCGCGCGCCGGCTCGCCACCGTGCTGGAGAAGCTGCTCGAAGAGGTCAGCTTCACCGCGTCCGACCGCGGCGGCGAGAGCGTCGCGATCGACGCTGCCTACGTGCAGGAGCGGGTCGCCCCGCTGGCCCGACGCGGCGACCTCAGCCGCTTCATCCTGTGAGTGCCCCCTTCGTCGCGCCTGGCGAGCCGACCGCGGCGGCGGCGATCGCGGAAATCCGTGACGAGCTCGAGCTGTTCGACGATGACGAGTCCTATTACGATTACATCATCGACCAGGGCCGCAAGCTGCCGCCACTCCCCGCCGAATGGTGCGACGATCGCCACCGGCTCAAGGGGTGCCTGGCCCAAGTCTGGATGAACGACGAGCTGCGTGACGGCCACCTCTATCTCGCCGGCGCGTCCGACAGCACCATCGTCGCCGGCCTCGTCCGCCTGGTGCTGCGGGTCTATTCCGGGCGGACGCCCGGCGAGGTTCTGGCCACCGACCCGGTGTTTCTGCGTGACCTCGGCCTGATCCGCTCGCTCACGTCCAACCGCAGCAACGGCGTCGACTCCATGGCCCGCGCGATCCAGGACCGGGCGCGGGCGGCGCACGCGGCGTAGGGAAGGCGAGGGCGCCGCCCTCGACCCGCTGGGGCCATCACGCGAAAGCGTGCTGCGCACGACGGCCCCAGACCCCATCAATATCTGGGTGTTGACTTCGGGTGAGGACGCGCGGCGGGCGAACTTGAAATTAATCAAGATTTTGCGGTTTGGGCGCAAGCCGCCCCGCGCGTCATCCTTGAGCGAGTGCCGGCCAAGTTCTTGAATGTGTCTTCAGCCAGATGGTGGCGCCCGACCGACTTAAGCAGCTCGTCCGGTTTGGCTTTTTTGGGCATCGGCGTCACCACGGTCGTGACCGCTATCACAATGCCACGATCATCAGGACAAGAGGCCATACTCTGTACTGGCGCAGCCTTCATTCTTGCTGGCGCTTTGTTGCTTCTTGCTAGGAACAAGAGGGGTTAAAGAGGTGCCTCGACTTGTGATGAACACTTCCGAGACTGGCCCATTGATGGAGTTGAGGAGCCACCTCTATGCCACCGAGAGGTTGTTCAAGTTGCGGCTTTCGAATGCCAGTAAGTATGCCTCCGTCTCGGCCTGTCGTTTGCAGATCGTTCAAATTGTTCCATATTTTGGCCAGAGCGGCCCGTGGCTGGTGGCGGAAGCGCTGGACCTCGCTCCGGGAGAGGACCGCCTCTTTGATCTCGCGATACATTCCGAGCCTGATGGAACAGGTTCCGTAAGGATGCCTGGGGACTCGTTCTACAACGTCGTCGCCGCTGGGCAATATGCCAACATATCGACAAGCGACGTTCGTCAGATACGTCTGAGGGCGACTGGTCATGGCTCAGCGCCCTGCACTTACAGTTGCAGGTTGCTGATGGACGCGAACGGGCGGTTTCATATCGAGGACGCGGACTCCAGCCACTGAGCCGCACGGCAGGCCGTCATCGCCGCCCGACCGACCGGGACAGGATCATCACCGCGGCCCCTAGCGTCGCGAGACCGACGCCGCGATAGGCCCAGGGCGTCTGGTCGATCATGAAGCTCGATCGCGGGTAGGGGAACACCCCGGTGCCCTGGCCGAGGAACAGCAGCCCGCTCAGCACCATCGCGCCGCCAGCGACCATCAGCACCCGCGTCATGATCTTCGCTCCCTCCAGACCCCGCCGCCATTCCGCCACGAGTTCGCGGCATCACATCCTGCCTGCGAGAACATGGTCGGAGATCGCCTGATGTCGATGCGCCTGCGCCGGGCGGCGAGACTGCTCGCCGCCACCAGCCTCTCGGTGTCCCTCGCGTTGCCGAACATCGCCGCCGGCCAGGATGTGCCAGCGCCATCCGCTGCCGGCGCCGCGCCGCCGGCGCTGGTCGGCCGCCTCGGCGCGATCGCCGGCGCCGTCTCGTTCCATCAGGCTGGCGCCCCCGGCTGGACCGCCGCCATGCTGAACCAGCCGGTCAGCAGCGGCGACGCGATCTTCGCGCCAGTGAGCGCTCATGCCGAGATCGAGGTCGGCAACAGCCTCCTCGCCCTCGATGGCGCGACCGAATTCGACCTCGCGACCCTCGATGCCGCCAGCATGGAAGCCAGCGAACCGCAGGGGCGTCTGTTCCTCGGCCTCGGCCAGCGCCCGCCCGGCGCCGTCACCTCCGTCGCGACGCCGCGCGGCACGGTGCAGCTGACTACGCCGGGCGAGTACGAGGTCGGCGCCGGCGACAGCGCGGCGCCGACCACGGTCATCGTGATCGCCGGCTCCGCCCACGTCGACGGCCCGGGCATCGCGCTCGATGTCGCCCCGGGCGGCACGGCCCCCATCACCGGCACCGACGCGCTCTCCGGCGGCGTCGGGCCCAGCGGTCCCGCCGACCCGTTCCTCGCAACCATGCTGGGCGAGGTGGCGCGTCGTGCCGGCGGCGACCTGCCGTCGCAGGTGGCCGGCATGACCGGCGCGGAGGCGCTGGCAGGGACCGGGCGCTGGCAGAACCAGCCGCCTTACGGCGAGGTCTGGTATCCGCCCGTCGCACCCGGCTGGGTGCCCTATCGCGAGGGCCATTGGTCGTTCGTCGCGCCCTGGGGCTGGACCTGGATCGACGACGCGCCCTGGGGCTTCGCGCCGTTCCATTACGGCCGCTGGGCCGAGATCGACGGTGCCTGGGCCTGGCTCCCGGGCGATGACGCGCCCGAGGTCGCGGGCATGCCGGAGCCGGTCTACGCCCCCGCTTTGGTGAGCTGGACCGACATCGCCGGTGCCGCCGCCCTCGGCGCGGTCGCCGGCGCCGCGATCGGCTGGATCGCGCTCGGCCCCGGCGAGCCCTACCTGCCGCCCTACCGCCATGACCGCCGCTACTTCGACCGCCTCAATCGCATGAACGTCCGCGACGTCGACCGCATCGGCGACCTCCGTGACGACAGGCATCGCGATTTCGGCCACTTCCTCAATCGCCGCGCGGCGACGATCGCGCCGGCCTCGGCGCTAACCCGCGGCGAACCAATCCGAAATGTCGGCAGGGGCTTCGATGCGGCGGCGTTCGCGTCGAGGCCGATCGTGGGTCGCCCGGTTACCGGCGCCATCCCGCCGGGCGGCGAGCGTCCGGCCGCCGGTCCGCCGCTCGATCCGGACCGCTTTCACCCGCGGCACCTCGCGGCCGGCCGGCTGCCCTTGCGTCAGGCGGCAGCGGTCGCGCGTCCGGGCGTTCCCGTGGGAGCGCCGGCGCTGCGGCCGCATGCCGACATCGTCGGCGGTCGCGGAGGCGGCTTGCCGCCGGTCCCGAACCGCGTAGCACCTCGTGCCATCCCGCCGGCGCGGTTCGCACCTCCTGTCGCGCCACCTCGAACGCCCGCGACGGGCGGCCCGGCCCGCTTTGTACCGCCGCCGCGTATCCTGCGCCCGATGCCGACGCCGCTTCCACGCGCCGCACCCCGCCAGCCGCCACCGGCCCGCTTCATGCCCCGGCC
>CAXTPV010000011.1:0-17297 GCA_964246135.1 uncultured Acetobacteraceae bacterium
GATCACCTTCTGCCGCGACGCGATCGCTGCGGCCGACGACGTGCTGCTGATCGAGGGCGTCGGCGGCGTGATGGTGCCGCTCGATGCGACCAGCACCGTGCTCGACTGGATGGCAGCGCTTGGCTTGCCCGCGCTGCTGGTCGGCGGCACTTATCTTGGCGCCATCAGCCACACGCTCACCGCCCACCTGGCGCTGCGGTCCCGCGCCGTGCCCGTCGCCGCGATCGTGCTCGACGAGAGCGAGGCGAGCCCGGTGCCCGCCGCCGAGACGCGCGAGGTGGTGGCGCGCCACCGCCCCGGAGTGAAGGTCCTGCTGATCCGGCGCGGCGCCCACGCGGACGCCGACCTCGCCTCGCTGGCCGCTTCGCTGCCCCGGCTTGCTGCCCCATCAAACGGGGCCTAGAGCAGCCCGATGGCGAAGCACTGGCGCATCGACGACATGGACTGGGGTCGCTTCGAGCCCGCGCGTGTCGATCCCGCGCTGATCCCGATGGTCAAGGCCGCGTCGGTCGTCGAGCGCAACGGCACCGATTACGCGACCTATCTCCGCAACGTGTTCCACGACGACGCCGCCTTCAGCGAGGCGGCGTCGAACTGGGCGGTCGAGGAGTGCCAGCACGGCGACGCGCTCGGCCGCTGGGCGATGCTAGCCGATCCCTCCTGGGACTATCATGCGGCGTTCGAGCGCTACCGTGCCGGCTACAAGCTGCCGCTCGACCTCGACCGCTCGGTGCGTGGCTCGCGCACCGGCGAGCTGATCGCGCGCTGCATGGTCGAGACCGGCACCTCCAGCTTCTACACCGCGATGGCCGACGCCGCCGACGAGCCGGTGCTGCGCCAGGTCTGCAAGCAGATCGCCGCCGACGAATACCGCCACTTCAAGCTGTTCTACGACCACATGCGCCGCTATCTCGGCCGCGAGCGGATCGGCGTGCTCCGTCGCACCCGCATCGCGCTCGGTCGCGTCACCGAGACCGAGGATGACGAGCTCGCGTTTGCCTACCACGTCACCAACGAGCCCGAGACCCTCGCCTACGACCACAAGCGCTGCATCGCCGGCTACATGGCCGGCGCGATGAGCTGCTATCGCCGCCAGCACCTCGCGCGCGGCATGGGCATGATCTTCAAGACCATCGGCTTTACCCCGCACACCCGTCTCGCCGACGCCGCGACCTCGCTCGCCTGGCTGGCGATGCGCCGCCGGCGCGACAGCTTCCGCCGCCGCGTCGCTGGCGGCGGGCTCGCAGCGCAGCCGGTTTGATCCGGCAAATCCTGCCGGGCGGCAGGATGTTCCGGTCGTCTGACGCCGCCTGACCGGTGCGCGGCCGCGATGTCGCCTGGTAACGAATTGGCCCGGCGCTTGCTCTATCCTGATCAGGTTCACCAGACGGGGGTCTGACCCAATGATCAGCAGCGCAACCGACACCGCCACCAGCGCGGTGGCGCATCACCGCCACGGCCAGCACGGCGGCATCGTCAAGGACGCCACCAGCAACACCTCGATCGGCGCCCCCAGCGCCGGACCGTCGGGCGCCATCGGCGGCGCGTCGTCGAGCGCCGCGCTCACCGGCGGCAGCAGTGGCGCCAGCCTGTCGAGCGATCTGCTGTCGATGCTGCAGGGGATCGGCAGCGGCAACAGCAATAGCAACGCGAGTTCCACCAACAACAGCGCCAGCGCGTCGAGCGCGAGCAGCGCCATCGGCGGCACCACGGCGGCCGGCGGGTCCAGCGTCGCCAACAGTCTGACCGGCGGCAGCTCGAGTTCCCTGCTGTCGGGCATTGAGCAGGAGCTGAACACCATGCTCGCGCAGTTCCAGAACACCGCCTCGCCGAACGCCGCCAGCGCCCCCGCCGGCAGGCCAGGTGCGACGCCATCTTCCGCCGCCGCGAACGCCACCCCTGGCGCCACCGGGGCTGCCAACCCGGTCAGTTCGCTGCTGTCTGGCATCACCGGCCAGCTCAACTCGATCCTGTCGCAGTTCGGCGGCGGCGCGTCCGCCACGGCCGGCGCCGATGCCGCCACCACCGCCAGCGCGTCCGCCTCGCCCGAGCTGCTGCAGCGCATGCAGCAGGCCACCCGCTCCTTCGACCAGGCGTCGGGCGGCACCGGCGCGAAGGGGGTGTCGGGCGTCGTCGCCTGACACCGGGCGCGATCCTTGCGGATTGACCCTGCAGCGAGGCTGGGCTCTGCCCAGACCCGCCAAAGGCCGGGGGCCTTTGGAAACCAATCTCTTGAAGCGCTGGATTCTTAAGGCCTCGCTGCGGCGAGCCCTCACAGCTTCGCCCGGCGCCGTCCGCCTCAGTAGACGACCACGCTCCTGATGCTCTCGCCGCGCGCCATCAGGTCGAAACCCTCGTTGATGCGTTCGAGCGGCAGCCTGTGGGTGATCAGCGGGTCGATCTCGATCCGGCCTTGCATGTACATGTCGACGATGCGCGGTACGTCGGTCCGCCCGCGCGCGCCTCCGAACGCGGTGCCGATCCAGCGCCGCCCCGTCACCAGCTGGAACGGCCTGGTCGCGATCTCCTGGCCGGCCGGCGCGACGCCGATGATGGTCGCGACCCCCCAGCCGCGATGCGCGCATTCCAGCGCCTGGCGCATCAGCGTCGTGTTGCCGACGCATTCGAACGTGTAGTCGGCACCGCCGCCGGTCAGCTCGACCAGGTGCGACACGAGGTCGCCCGTGACCGCGCGCGGGTCAACGAAGTCGGTCATCCCGAACCTGCCCGCCATCGCCTCGCGGGCCGGATTGGTGTCGACGCCGATGATCTGGCGCGCGCCGACCATGCGCGCGCCCTGGATCACGTTCAGCCCGATGCCGCCGAGACCGAACACGACCACCGTGCTGCCCGGCTCGACCTTGGCCGTGAACAGCACCGCGCCGATCCCGGTGGTGACGCCGCAGCCGATGTAACAGATCGCCTCGAACGGCGCGTCCTGGCGCACCTTCGCGAGCGCGATTTCCGGCAGCACCGTGTGGTTCGCAAACGTCGAGCAGCCCATGTAGTGCAGCACCGGCTTGCCGCGATAGGAGAACCGCGACGTTCCGTCCGGCATCACCCCGCGTCCCTGGGTCGGCCTGATCCGGGCGCAGAGGTTGGTCTTCGGGTTCAGGCAGTACTCGCACTCGCGGCACTCGGGCGTGTAGAGCGGGATCACGTGGTCGCCCGGCCGGAGCGAGCGCACCCCCGCGCCGATTTCGACCACCACGCCCGCGCCCTCGTGCCCGAGGATGGCCGGGAACAGCCCTTCCGGATCGGCGCCGGACAGCGTGTATTTGTCGGTGTGGCAGATGCCCGTCGCGCGCAGCTCGACCAGCACCTCGCCCTCGCGCGGCCCTTCGAGCTGCACCGTGTCGACGACCAGCTCTTCGCCCGCGGCAAGCGCGATCGCCGCCCGTGTGTCCATGATCCGTCATCTCCCCCGCGATCACCCGAGGATGCTGGTCCCGCCCCCCGACATCAAGGCTTGCGCGGGGACGCGAGACGCCTCCGGTCATCAGTCCTTAAGCCGTCTCCGCCATGTTGCGCCGTTGGCAGGGAGCAGACGGGATGCCTCGGCTCATCAGAACGCTCGGTGAGGCGAGCGGCGGCATGCGGATCGGGACGGGTCCTGCCGTCGTGGCATTGATCATCATGCTCGACCTGGTGCTCGAGGCCCGCACCAGGCTGTCCTTCTCCGGCTGGCGGCTTCCGCTCGGCTGCGTGCTGCTTCTTGTGCTGGTATCAGTTGCGTACCGGACCGTTCGCCACAGTCCGGCGCTCGCCGAGTTCGCGTTGTTCGCGGCGTTCTGGATCGCTTTCAGCATCGCGGGCGCCATCAACACCTACCTCGCGGCGACCGCCGCCCGCCCATTGTGGGACCCCACTTTCGCGTCGCTCGACGCGCAACTCGGATTTGACTGGCTGGGCTGGACGCTGTTCGTCCACGCGCACTCCACGCTGTACCTCGCATTTAGCCTCGCCTATGGCAGCCTGATGCCGCAGGTGGTCGCATCACTGCTTGTGTTCGCAAGCGTCCCCGCGAGCGGCCGCAACAACGAGCTGCTTGCCGCCGCCGCCGTCGCACTCCTGCTCACGTCACTGATATCCGCGGTGATGCCGGCGCTCGGACCGTGGATCAGTTATCTTGGCCGCGCGGCGAACCAGCAAGATCTGGCGATCCTGGCGGACATGCATGCCCTCCGCTCCGGGCACCCGCCGGTTTTCGCGCTTGGCCGCATGCAGGGCATCGTCTCTTCGCCCTCCTACCACACGATCCTAGCCGTGCTGTTCATCCACGCCCATCGCGGTTGCAAATCCTGGCTGCCGATGTGCGCCTTGAACACCGTGATGCTGGCGTCGATCCCGTCCGAAGGGGGCCATTACGTGGTCGACATGATAGCCGGCGTGTTCGTGGCCGTGCTGGCGTTGGGCGTCGTCCGGGCGCTCCGGCCGCAAGCCGCCGGCGCCGCCGGCCCGGGCGTTCCGGCGCGCCAACACGCCTGAACGTCTTCGCCCCCGCAATCGACCGCCGCCAAGGCATGAAGGGGTCCGTCAGGCGCCCGTGAATGCTGGCGGTTTCCGACCTTGTCTGAAGGTCGGCCCCTCGCAGGCACGCCTGGTGAGCCCTCACGATCGCCCGCACCTCGCACATCGCCGCGGTCTTCGCGGACGCAGCGCGCGATCCAAGCCGATTAACCGAACCTTCACCCGACCCCCGCATGATGGCGCCACGTCGGATCGCACGCGGACAAGCCCTGTCTCGCTTCCGACCCTATGGAGAACGCAGCCATGCCGACCCGCTTCCTCGCCTTCTTCGCCTACATCGCAGCCCTCCGCGCCGACCGCCGCGGCGTCACCGCGCTTGAGTACGGTCTAATTGCCGCCCTGATCGCCGCCGTCATCGTCACTGGTGTCGCCAGCATCGGCACCAAGATGTCGACGACTTTCGCCAACATCGCCACGTCGATTTGATCCGGAGCGGCAGCGGGGCGCGGCCATGTCACCGTCTCTCCTCGCCCTGCTGCCGGCCGCCGGTTTGCTCCTGCTCGCGGTGCAGAAGGATCTCTGCTTCCGCTCGGTCCCGAACTGGATTTCGGGGGCTATCGTCCTCCTCGGCACCGTCCTCCGCTTTGGCGACGGCACCCTCGCCGCGGCGGCGCTCGCCGCATCCCTGCTGTTCGTCTGCCTGGCGGCGCTGTGGCAGCTCGGAATACTCGGCGGTGCTGACGTCAAGCTGATGGCGGCAAGCGGGCTTCTCGTCCCGCCTGCCTCCGTCCCGGGTTACTGCGTCGCCGTCCTGATGTGCGGCGGCGTCCTGTCGCTCTGCTACCTCGGCCTGCGCGTCCTTCCCGCGCCGGCGTTCCCGGCGGGACGTCGTCGGGCGCGGCTCTTCAGGCTGGAACGTCGTCGTGCCAGGCGCGGCGACGGTCTGCCCTACGTCCTCGCGGTCGCCGCGGGCGCGTTCATCTCGATCTCGGAGGGTCTCGTCGCATGATGCGCCGCCTGCTTCTCATCCTCTTGATGGCAATCGGCATCCTCGGTTTCGGGGCGATTGCCTGGAGCACCCTCCATCCCGCACCGGCCGCTCGCTCGCTCGCCGCCCGCCCTACCGCCCATGCCCTCGTTGCCGCCCGCGCGCTCGCTGCCGGCACGCTGCTGCGATCCGACGACATCACCACCCGCTTGGTCGAAGCCGAGGCCGTCCGGCCCGACGAGATCGACTCGCCGTCCGCGCGCGCGCGGCTGGTCGGCGCGGCCATGCGCCAGGCCGTCCAGCCAGCGAGCATCTTCTCGCCCGCTTTGACCATCCGGCCCGACGAGCACGGCTTCCTGGTCGCGGTGCTTCGGCCCGGCATGCAGGCGATGACCTTGAAGGCCAGCGAGCTCGGTGGCGATGCCGGCACCATCGAGCCCGGTGACCGGCTCGACCTGCTGCTCATCCGCAACCTTGCGTCCGAGTCCGGCGCTGGAGGTGCCAGCCCCTGGAGCGTGTCGAGCGAGCTGATCGTGTCGGACGTGCGGGTGATCGCGCTCGATGGCGGTCATCCCGAACCCGGCGCGGAGGGCCCACGCACCCTGACGCTTGAGGTCAAGGCCGCCGACAGCCCACGCCTCGCGGTCGCGATGCAGCTCGGACGGCTGACATTCGTGATCCGTGGCCACGACGGCGCGGCCGCGGCAGTGAGCGGCGGCGTGACCTGGGCCGGAAACGTGACCCACGCTTTCCCACCCAAGCCTTCGCTGGCCGCGGTCGCTGTCCGCATACGCGTTCTTCGCGGTGCGCAAACCTCCGTCGTCAGGTTCTGAGATGAACACCATGAGCACGGTCGATCAGCTCGGCCCAACTCGTTCGACCGAGAACCTGTCGCGTCCGGAACGGCCCGCCTTCCTCGGCTTCGTCACCGACGCCGCCACCGAACAGGCGGTGCGCGATGGCCTCGCGGATGCCCGAATCGGCGCGATCGACGTCCGGCGCGGCGGCGTACGCAACGCGACGGACGCCTTGCGCAAGCTTGCCACCCCGCGCTTCCTGCTGATCGACCTCAGTGGCGAGGATGAACCTCTCGTCGCGTTGGGCAAGCTGTCCGAAACCGTCGAGCCCGATGTCGGTGTGCTGGTCGTCGGCGACATCGCCGACCTCGATTTCTACCGGCTTCTCACCCGCTCGATGGGCGCGTTCGAATACCTGAGCAAACCGGTCACCCGCGAGATGGTGGCGCGCCACTTCCTGCCGCTGGTTAATGGCAGCTTCCAGAACGCCGACCAGATCATGAACGGCCGGCTGGTGACGATTTCTGCAAGCGCCGGCGGCGCCGGCGCCACCACCATCGCCGCCAACCTCGCCTGGCACCTTGCCGCCGACCTCCGCCGCCACACCCTCCTGCTCGACCCTGACTTGCATCTCGGCCGCGCCGCCATGCTGCTCGACACCCAGGCAGGCCCCGGCCTGCGTATGGCGCTCGAGCAACCGGACCGCATCGACGAGTTGTTCGTCGAGCGCGCCACCCGTCCCGCGGCCGCGAAGGGTGCGCCCGAACGCCTCCACGTGCTTGCCGCGGAGGAGAAGCTCGATCAACGCAGCGTCTACACGCAAGGTGCGACGCTCCGCCTGATGGAGGCCCTCCGCACGCGCTACAACACCATCATCGCGGACACGCCGATCAGCCAGGTCCGCTTCTACCGCGACCTGCTGCAGCTCGCGCACCAGCGCGTCATCATCGTGTTGCCGACGCTGTCGAGCATCAGGGACACGTTGCGCATCCTTGATCTACCAAGCGGACCGGCGCAGAAGCGGCGTCCTGTCCTGGTTCTGAACCGGGCCGGCATGCCGGGTGGTCTCAGCCTGCGTCAGGTCGAGGAAGCACTACGCCTCAAGCCGGACGTCGTGTTTGCCGATAACCCTCGCCCGATCATGGCGGCAGCCAACCTCGGCGAGCCCGCCCTCAGCCGCAACAGCGCCTTTCGTGCCTCGGTTGGCCAACTCGCCCGCGAGGTCGCGATGCTCCGCACCGGAGAAGATGGAGCGGCCTCCACTCCGCAGGCCGCCGTCACCCGGCGCGCGCGCCGCCGCCTGTTCGGCGCGCGCCGGTGACACCCGGGCTGGCGCTCAGCTTCGGCCGGAAGGTCGCCGACCGCTCGCCCGAGGCGATTGCGTTGGCCGAGCGCACCAGGCTCGATGATGCCATGGTGCCTGGCCCGAGCCGATCCGAGGGAGGGTCCTCGAAGTCGGGCGCGTCTGATGGAACCTCCATCGTCCAGCTCCGCGAGCTTTGTCTCGGCCGCATCGATCCGATCTCGGTCGCAGGAATGAGCGCCGAACAGCTTCTTCCCGAGGTTGAACGGCTCGTCTCCGAGCTCGCCACCACGCACCGCGCGCAGCTGAACGGTCGCGAGCAGCTCAGTCTCGCGACCGACATCGTTCACGACATGGTCGGGCTCGGCCCGCTCGAGCCGCTGCTCGAGAATGACCAGATCGCCGACATCATGGTGAACGGCCCTGATCGCATCTTCATAGAGCGCGGCGGCAAGGTTGAACTCTCGCCTGCACGCTTCCGCGACACCGCGCACGCGATCAGCGTATCGCAGCGCATTGCCAGTGCCATCGGCAGGCGCGTCGACGAGTCAAGCCCGATGGTCGATGCGCGCCTCGCGGATGGCTCGCGCGTCAACATAGTGCTGCCGCCGCTTGCCCTCGACGGTCCCTACATCTCGATCCGCAAGTTCTCCAAAAAGGCGATCGATTTCGCCAAACTGATCGAGTACGGCTCACTCACCGCCGAGATCGGCCGCATCCTTGAAATCGCCGGACGCGCCCGCCTGAACGTCATCATCTCGGGTGGCACCGGCTCAGGCAAGACGACAATGATGAACGCGATGTCGCGCATGATCGATCCGTCCGAGCGCGTGGTGACGGTCGAGGACGCGGCGGAGCTGCAACTGCAGCAGCCGCACATCGTCCGCCTGGAAACCCGGCCGTCCAGTCTGGAGGGCAAGGGCGAGGTCACCGCCCGCGATCTCGTCCGCAACGCCCTCCGCATGCGCCCCGACCGCATCATCATCGGCGAGACTCGTGGGTCAGAAGCGTTCGACATGCTGCAGGCGATGAACACCGGCCATGACGGCAGCATGTCAACTGTGCATGCCAACACCAGCCGCGACGCCCTGACCCGCATCGAGAACATGGTGCAGATGGGTAATCTCGGGCTGTCTCAGGGCGCCATTCGGCAGCAGATCGTGAGCGCCGTCGACCTCATCGTTCAGGTCGAGCGCCAGCGTGATGGCGGCCGACGAGTAAAGCAGGTGACTGAAATTTGCGGGATGGAAGGCGACGTCGTGATCATGAACGACGTCTTCGCGCTCGAATACGACGGCCAGGACGCGCGCGGCAAGCTGCTTTGCCATTATCGGGTGAGCCGTGCACGCCCCTCGTTTCAGCCACGCCTCGAGTATTTCGGCCTTGACCGTGCCTGGATGGCCGCACTCGAGGCGGTCCCCGCCTGATGGCGACGCATTCTGTCCTGATCGCCATCGCATGTCTCTTCTGCCTCGCAGTGGCGGTGATCCTGCTGCTGCCAGACACCGGTAACCGTGCGCGTCTTCAGCGCCGGATCGCGTCCATGGCGACGCCCGAACCAATCATCGGGCGCGGAGCCCAGACCTCGATCGTGGTCGCCGCCCGCAAGCATTCCCTGCTTGATCGCTTTTTGCTCGTGTTCGGAGCCGATCTCTCGCGGCGGGGGGAGCACATCCTTCCCTGGTGGATGGTGCTCGCCTTATCGCTGCTAGGCGCGCGCCTCGCGGTCCTGGTTTTATCGTTTGTCATAGGCGCCTACTCCATCGTGGCTTGGCTGCCGCTCTGGGCGGTGTTTTCCAGACAGGCATTTGGCTGGATGGCGTCGCGCTACGTGGAGAAACTTCGTGCACAGATGCCCGATGCGTTGGCCATGATCGTGCGTGCGGTTCGCGTCGGCATCCCGCTCGCCGAGAGCATCCGCGCGATTGCTCGAGAGTGTCCGGAACCCACATCTGCCATCTTTGGCCGCATCGCTGGTGAACTCGCGATCGGGCTCACCTTGGAAGAGTCGCTGCGGAACATGACTGCGAACAATGCGATCCAGGAATATCGCTTCTTCGCAACCGCGCTGACCCTGCAAGCCCGCACCGGCGGCGGTCTCTCGGAAACGCTCGAGAACTTGTCCGACGTCATGCGAAAGCGTGCGGCGGCGAAGGCGCGCGGTTATGCCCTTGCCGCCGAGGCGCGCATGACAGTGGCCGTCCTTGCGGCCCTGCCCGTGGTCGCCCTTGTCGGCATGCTTTTCCTGAACCCGGCCTACATGGATAAGTTGTTCACGGAGCAACTTGGACATGCCATCCTCGCGGCTGCGGTGATCAGCCAAGCAGTCGGCATGCTCGTGATGCGACAGATGATCCGGTCAAGCCTCTCGTGAACATGGTCGTGGCCCTCGCCTCGATGGCGGCGTTGCTAACAGTCGCCATGTCCGCGGCCCTGCTGCTTAGTGCGGTCGCTCGCGCCGAGCGGCTTGCGACGCGCCTACGGATCGTCAGCGAACGGGGATCGCCCGCGGAGTCGGCAGCCCACGCAAGCGGTGTGCTGTCTTCACCACTCGTCGTCGTTTCCGCCATTGGCCGGGCGATCCTGTCCAATCGCATGCTGTCCCCGAAAACACTGCGTCAGCTTGAGGATACATTGGTCGCCGGCGGTTTCCGGCCCAACACGGCGCTGCCTTTGTTCATAGGCGTGAAGCTCTCCCTCCTTCTCGTGCTTCCAGTCGCGACGGGCGCGATCATCTCAGCCGCCGGCATCCTCCGGCCTGAGCGCCTACTCATCATGCTTGCAGCCGCCGCTCTCGGGCTGGTTGGTCCCGACATGATGATCCGCCGTTGGCGACAGGCTTACCTGAAGCGGCTCGATCTCGGCATTCCGGATGCGCTCGACATGATGGTGATTTGCGCGGAGGCGGGCCTTGGGCTTGAACCGATCGTCAGCCGCGTTGGACACGAGATACGGCACGCGCACCAAGCCATGGCCGATGAGCTCGACCGGCTGGCCAGCGAGCTTCGCTTGATGTCGGACACGCGCGCGGCACTCATTGCGATGGGGGCCAGAACTGGCTTGCCGAGCCTCATACGTCTCGGCACGACGTTGGCGCAATCCGTCCAGTATGGCACCCCAGTGTCGCAGGCGCTCCGCACCCTGTCAGCCGAACTGCGCCAGGAACTCCTGACCAGGTTCGAGGAGCGCGCCGCCAGGCTGCCGGTTCTCCTCACGATGCCGATGATACTGTTCATCCTACCCACCGTCTTCCTCATCGTAGGTGGTCCGGCGGCGATCCAGGTCGTCCATTCGTTGAATTCACATTAATGTTTCAGTGCGACGTTGCTGCCTCTCCTCGGCGCATCTCTTCCAACCGCGCAACCCGCCTGCGGCACCGTGTCACCCAGGCCACGTCATCAAAAAACCGCCATAATCCCCAGCAAACCTTGTTGTAACATCGGCTCCCGTGGCATAACAATGTCGTCCGAGGCCGTCTGCGGGCGATCCAGCCGCTTGTCACAAACCATTGGCATTCTTATGAAAGTCACAACATTGCACGACGCAGGGCGGCTGTTCGGTCTCGTTATCGTTGGTGGTGGCCCGGCCGGCCTCGCACCGCTGTTGGCAGCTCATGGCACGGGCGATCTTGAAGCATTGCTGGCCGAGGGCGTGGCCGTGGTTGAGCGATCCTCGACCCTGGGCGCAGGCCTGATCGGCGGATATGCCATCAACTCGGACAGTAGCGGGCGAACTTTCGTCGACTGCCTGCAGGGAAATGCGAACGAGCTCACCCGGCTTGCGGATAACCCCCTTGTCCAGCATCTCCACGCCCTCGGCGACGGCCCTGCCTCTCTCCGGGATGCTGGTGGCTTCCTCCATCTTGTCGGCGATGCGATCGGTCGCATGATGCGACGCCGTCCGAGTTGTGCCGTGCTTACAAACCATGTTGCCGTTGCTGCTCAGCAGAGTGCAGGCGTATGGAGGGTGCAGGTCCGCGATATCGGAAGCGACGAGGAACGAACGCTACTTGCGCGCCACGTTGTCCTGGCGACCGGCGCGCATCAGCCGCCTGAGCGACTGGCGCTCGAAAAGGTCGCGGGCGTCTCACTGGTACAGCGATGTGCCGGACGACTGCTGCAGTCCGGCGAGGTGCTGATCGCCGGCGGCTTTGAGCGCGTTGCGACCTTGCTTGCCAGCAGGGACAACCCGCGGGTTGCGGTTGTCGGCGGCTCGACGAGTGCGGCGGCAGTCGCACGGGCATTACTGCATGGCACCCCTCGAATCCCATTCAAAGCCGCCAGTGTTACACTTCTTCACCGCCGCGAACTTCGGATTTACTATCCTGATGTGCAAACCGCGCTGGCAGAGGGTTACACCGATTGGACAGAGCACGACATCTGTCCCATCAGCGGCCGGCTCTATCGCTTTGCAGGGTTTCGTCTTGAGTCACGCGAGCTTGTGATGCAAGCTCTTGGTGTCGGTGGCCGGTCGCCGGAACCGCGACTGCAGCTGCACCGTCTGCGGCCGGTCGATCCAGAGGCTTTGCGGATTATTGACGAGGCGGACTTGGTGGTCGCGGCGATCGGTTACCGTCCACACGGTTTGCCGCTCCGCGACGTTGATGGCTTACCGATCGACCTGCTTGCAAACACGGGCCCGCAGACGCCTCTCGTCGACGGCGAGTGCCGCATCGTCGACAAGCATGGCGTGCCGATCCCTGGTTTGTTCGGCATCGGCCTTGCGGCAGGTTTTGTCCCTCGCGGTGCACTGGGCGGCGAACCGAGCTTCCGTGGTCAGGCGAATGGGCTCTGGCTTTGGCAACATGACGTCGGTTCGCTGATCGTCGATGGCATCCTGCGGTCTGATTCTGGTTCCTCGATCAAGTCCTCGCTTCGCGCCGGTATTCAGCCGCAACTCATTGCTCATGAAGTCAACCCAGTCGTTGTCTCGGAGCGCGCGTGACGTGCATATCCCCCTCATCAAGCCAAATCCGCCGCGTTTGAGCGAAGCCACAGCGATGCTGCGTGGCATCGAGGCCAGCGGGATTTACAGCAACTTCGGGGTCGTCAACACGCATTTCGAGGAGGACATGGTCCGGCGGATGTTCGGCGGGGAGGGCGCCTGCCTCACAGTCTGCAACGCCACGATCGGTCTGATGATCGCGATCCGCCATGCCGTCGGCGATCGTCTGCAAGGCGATGGCACGAACCGCCGACGATACGCGCTCATGCCGTCTTTCACGTTTGCCGCAGCGGCGCATGCCGCAATGTGGTGCGGCCTTACACCGTTGTTCTGCGATATCGACGCCGAGACATGGGCCGCTTGTCCGCAATCAGAGATCGCGATGTTGGAGCAGTTCGGCGATGAAATCGCCGTCATTGTTCCGTACGCGACATTTGGCTATGACATCGATCTTACAAGGTATGATGACATAAGCGGACGTTACGGCGTGCCGGTCGTCGTTGACGCCGCTGCGTCACTCGGAACCATATCGGCGGATGGGCGTGGCTTCGGTGCCGGATATCGCGGCGCGATCGTCTTTTCCATGCATGCGACCAAGTCGTTTGCCACCGGAGAGGCAGGCATAATCTACAGTGCCGATAACGAGACGATCGACCAACTGCGGCAGATGTGCAATTTCGGATTTGGTCGCCCTCGGGTAGCAACAATGCCTGGCTTGAACGGCAAACTCAGCGAGGTCGGTGCTCTGCTCGGACAGCTTAGGCTGTCCGATTACGACGCCATAATGCTGCGTCGCACGCAACTGGCCGAGAGCTATCGGCAACAGCTGCCAGAGTTGACTTTCCAGGCGAGGCGACCTGGGCGACAGGCACACCAGTTCGCCGCGGCGTTGCTGCCGCGCGAGCTGGCAAAGGCAAGAACGGCCATACTTGACGGGCTTGCGGTTGATGGCGTTGTCGCGGCAACCTATTTCAGTCCTCATTTGCTGCAGCAGGATTACTTCAGCCAACACGCGGTTTCAGGCCCGATGCCGGTGACCGAGGACGTTGCATCGAGAGTAGTCAGCTTACCGTTGTTCGATGCCATGACCGACGATGAGGTGCTCGCGGTTGTCGGCGCGATGAGGCGCCAGCTCCAGAATCGAGAGAGCGGGCAGTCCCGCGGGGAGATGAAGCTCATGTCGCAGCCAACCTCGTCCATCGCGCCCGGCTTCATGCGTGACAATCCCCACGTCATCGAAACCTCGGTATCGCTGTAGCGTAATCGAGAAGGGTCTGATCGGGTCCTGAGAACAAGACTGACAGGCGTGCAGCATCTCGCACGTCAATGCGAAACGGATGCGTCATGCGGTATGCCGTCGTGTTTAAGACCTACAGCTGGGACGCGTTCGTTCATCGGCAGGCGCTCAGATGTGAGGCGGCTGCCGGTGCCGGCGATTTCTTCATCGCCGCAGACGAGACCAACGGCTCGCTCGGCCCGCTACCCTTCAAGAATGTCGTACGCACAACGAATGCTGAGCTGGTCGAAACAGGCCTGGCGAACCGGTCCGAGAAAGGCGGTCTGCTCTGGTGGAACCCCGATTATGTGCACTACCGATTTCAGGAGCTGAACCCGGGCTACGATTTCTACGTCTTCGTCGAGTACGACGTCGTGGTCCAGGGCAGTCTCCAGCCACTGGTCGAGAGCGCTTGGCGTGATGCCGTCGACCTGATCGCACTTCCGATCCGATTCCCGTTGCAGAATTGGTTCTGGTGGCTGTTTCACCAGCAAACCTACCCAGTCGCTGATATCCGGGGATCGCTCAACTGCGTTTCGGTATTCTCAGGCCGTGCGCTGGCGTTGCTCTCCGGTCGCCGACGCGAGATGGCCGACGGGAGCACGCCTTATTGGCCTAGCAGCGAGGTATTCATTCCGACCGAGATCGAGCGAGCGGGCTACCGCTATCGATCGCTGGCTGAGTTCGGCGACGTGAAAAGGTACGACTGGTTCCCACCCCTGCTCGAGGAGGATTTGAGCCCGACCCTCGCCACCACCTTCTTGCATCCAGTCCTGGACCGCTCCCGCTACGTCCCCGCGATGCTCAGGTCCACCCACGAGGTTGGCAACTTCTTCAATCCACGCAGCGAGCTGAGACAACGTCTGGCCCGCCTGCCTCCCGAGGATTATCGGCATCTGCTGGCTGGCGCCGCCCGGGCCCGGTTCAAGGTGATCGCGTCGGAGCGCGTGGCGCGTGCGAAGCTGCGCATGTTTCTCAAGCTGCGGTCCAAGCGCACCACGCCATCACCGGTGTCGTTCAGATCGAGGCTCGGCTCGTTCCTTCACCTCCGACGAACATCGCAACGACTTACCTTCTAGCGCCGATGGTTGCCGTCGCGGCCAGACGACTATGATGGCGGCCATAGCCAGCGTAGACTGTTAAACCGACGGCAAGCCAGACGACGAATCGTATATCCGTCGCCACCGGCAGCCCGGCGATCAACAACAGCGAACCGCCCGCGCCGATCGCGGACACCAACGGCAGCGCTGGCACCCGAAACCGGATGTGGTCCACCGCGACACGCCGTCGCAGGAACGGCACCGCGACGCAGATCACCACAAAAGCCGAGAGCGACCCGATATTGACCAGCTCGGCGATGGATTGGATCGGAAACAAACCAGCCGCCAACGCCGTCAGCGCGCCAAGAATCAGGGTCGGGCGGTAAGGCGTTCCATATCGGGGGTGGGTGCGCGAGAACCAGCCGGGCAGCAGCCCGTCGCGTGACAGCGCGTACCAAATCCGGGCGCAGGCGAGCAGGCACGAGAACAAGACGCTGGTGATGCCGGCGATCGCCCCCGCCGAGACCAGCACCATCGCGCCCGAGAGCCCAAGGCGTTGGAACGCGCTCGCGACCGGTGCCGGGGTGTCGAGCGTGGGTGACGGCACCATCCCGGTCAGCACCAGACACATCGCGACGTACAGCACCATCGCGATGCAGAGCGAGAGCAGCACCGCCCGCGGCACGTCGCGGGTCGGGTTCCTTGCCTCCTCGGCCGCCGTGGTCAGCGCGTCATAGCCGAACACCGCGAAGAACACGATGCTAGCGCCCTGCAACACCCCACCCGGGCCGAAAGGCATGAACGGGTGCCAGTTGCGCGGATCGACGTGCCCGATCCCGATCGCGATCACCAGCAGCACCGCGCCGATCTTGACCGCCACGATGGTCGCGTTGACGCGCGCACCCCACTCCATCCGGAGCGCCAGCAACCCCGCGACCGCCAACGCGACCGCGGCCGCGATCACGTCGACGCTCTCGCCGACATGGCCCGGCCGCACCGCGCCGAGGACGGAGGGCAGCCTGACCCCCGCGGAGCCGAGCAACGCCCGCACGTAGCCCGACCAGCCGATCGCGACCACCGAGACGATCAGCGCATATTCGAGCAGGAGGTCCCAGCCGATGATCCAGGCCGGCAGCTCGCCCAGCGTCACGTAGGCGTAAGCGTAGGCACTCCCCGCCCGAGGGATGCGCCCGGCGAACTCCGCGTAGCACAACGCCGCCGCCCCTGACGCCGCGCCGGCGATCAGGAACGACAGCACCACCGCCGGTCCCGCCGTGGTCGCGGCCACCAGGCCCGTGAGCACGAAGATGCCGACGCCGATGATCGCCCCGAGTCCGATTGCGGTCAGCTGCCACAGACCGAGCACCCGCCTGAGGCCAGCCCCCGCCTCCGCTTCCAGCCCATCGATCGGGAGACGCCTGAACAGGCCGCGTGCCGCCGTCAATGTCGATCGCCCGGCCGCTCGCGCGTGCTACCCGCCCACGTGCCTACCCGACGGTGCCGCCGACCGTCAGCCCGTCCATCTTCAGCGTCGGCTGCCCGACGCCAACCGGAACCCCCTGGCCCTGCTTGCCGCAGGTGCCGATGCCCGGATCGAGCGCCATGTCGTTGCCGATCATCGAGATGCGGGTCAGCGCGTCCGGCCCGTTGCCGATCAGCGTCGCGCCCTTGACCGGTGCCGTCACCCGTCCGTCCTCGATCAGGTAGGCCTCGCTCGCCGCGAACACGAACTTGCCCGACGTGATGTCGACCTGGCCGCCACCAAAGTTGACGGCGTAGAGCCCGCGCTTGACCGAACGGATCATCTCGTCTGGCGCGTGCGCGCCCGACAGCATCACGGTGTTGGTCATCCGCGGCATCGGCGCGTGGGCGTAGGATTGCCGACGTCCGTTGCCGGTCGGCCGCTCGCCCATCAGCCGCGCGTTCAGCCGGTCCTGCATGTAGCCGACCAGGATACCGTCCTCGATCAGCGTGGTGCGCGAGCTCGGCGTACCCTCGTCATCGACGGTGAGCGACCCGCGACGGTCCGGGATGGTGCCGTCATCGACCACGGTGACGCCGGGAGACGCGATCCGCGTGCCGCGCAACCCGGCGAAGGCCGAGGTCCCCTTGCGGTTGAAGTCGCCCTCGAGTCCGTGCCCGATCGCCTCGTGCAATAGGATGCCGGGCCAGCCGCTGCCCAGCACCACCTCCATCTCGCCCGCCGGCGCCGGAACCGCGTCGAGCTTGACCAGCGCCTGGCGCAACGCTTCGGCCACCGCGTCCTGCCACACCGCGTCGGTCAGCACGGTGTCGAACGCGACCCTGCCGCCAAGCCCGTGGCCGCCGCTTTCGCGCCTGCCGTCCTGCTCGACCACCACCGATACGTTGAGGCGCACCAGCGGCCGCAGATCGGCGACCCTGGTGCCGTCGGCGCGCATGATCTGCACCGCCTTTTTTTATGATTCGTTGTACTCCGAGATCTTCACCACCCGTGGAT
>CAXTPV010000011.1:17307-24777 GCA_964246135.1 uncultured Acetobacteraceae bacterium
ACCCATGGATCACGGCCGCGCGCGAACGCATCGAGCCGCCCGAGCAGGGCCGCGCGGTCGGAGAACCCGTCCGCCACCGGGTTCGCATCGTCGTAGAGCCGCCGGTTGGTCGCCGCCGGCGGCTCCGCCCAGACGCCGCTCCGGCCCTGGCCCACCGCCGACACCGCGTCCGCCGCCCGGCGCAGCGCCGCCAGCGTGATCTCGCCGCTATGGGCGTAGCCCTGCTCCTCGCCGAGCACCGCCCGCAGTCCGAAGCCGGAGCTGGTGTCGAAGCTCGCGCTGCGTATCACGCCATCATCAAGCGTCAGCGCCTCGCTCTCGCGATACTCAAGGAACAGCTCGCCGTCATCGACCCGGCCCAGCGTGTCGCCAAGCACCCGCTCGGCATCGTCGCGCGACAGCCCGGCCTCGGCGCGCTCGAAGAACAACCGGTCGGTGGTGGCAAGCGGTGAGATGGCGTTCATCTGCGGAGTCCCCCTGTTCACCGCGCGCCGCGAAGGGCGTGCAGCGTCGCGATCAGCGCCGTCAGCAGCAGCACCGCCATGCCCTGGTGCAACGTCCCGAGCGCCATCGGCACGTGGCTCAGCAGCGTCACGACCCCGAGCCCATACTGGCAGAGAACCGCGCCGCCGAGCAGCATGATCGTCATCCGCGCCGCACCCAGGCCACGCGCCCGCAGCCCGCTCGCCACCACCGCCGCCACCAGCAAGGCCGTGACGGTCGCCAGCGCCCGATGGTCGAACTGCACGGCGGCGACGTTCTCGACCGGGTTGCGCCAGAACGGATCGAGCGTCGCATACGCCGCCGGCACCAGGTGTCCGCCCATCAAGGGGTAGGTGTTGTAGACCAGCCCGGCATGGGTGCCGGCCACGAACCCGCCGGCCACGATCGTCAGCGCCGCCGCGGCGGTCGCGAGCTGGGCGAGGCCGAGCACGTTGCGGCCGCCCGCCAGGGGGGTCGCGACCGGCCGCCGCACCGAAAGCGCGGTCCACAGGATCGCGGCATACAGCGCCAGCGCGAGGCTGAGATGGATCACCAGCCGCGCCGGCGCCACCGCCGTGCTGTCGGGGAAGAACCCCGACGCCACCATGAACCAGCCGACCGCCCCCTGCAGGCCGCCCAGCGCGAACAGCAGCGCGAGCCGGGACGCGAGCCGCCATCCGAGCTGCCGCCGCCAGGCGAACACCAGCAGCGGCCCCAGGAACACCACGCCGATCAGCCGGCCCCAGAACCGGTGCACCCATTCCAGCCAAAAAATCCGCTGGAACCCGGCGATGCCGAACCCGGCATGTTCCAGCCGGTATTGCGGCGTGAGCTGATAGAGCCCGTAGAGATGCCGCCAGTCGGCCCGGCTCAGCGGCGGCAGCGCGCCCGACAGCGGCGCCCACTCCATGATCGACAATCCCGACCCGGTCAGCCGCGTCGCCCCGCCGAGCGCGATCATCACCAGGAACATGAAGCAGATCACGAACAGCCAGGCCGAGACCTGGCGCCGGTCGCGGTCAAGTCGGCGGTCATCGGCGACCGCGGAGGAGACGGGCTCGAAGGGCATGGGCTTGCATATCGACCGCCATGGTGGCGCCGCAAGCGTTCGAGGCTTGGCGGCCGCGTCGGAGTAGCGATGGCGGCGCCCTTGTCGCCGCGCGGCCGTCCGCGTATCGCGCCCTGCATGTCACCCTTCGGCCGCTCGCTTCTCCGCGCGGCACTGCTCGCGGCCGGCCTGGTCGCGTGCGGCGTCGCGATCCGGGCCATCGCGCCCGGCCTGCGCACCGACGGCCTCGGCCACGCCGTCGTCCATCGCGGCCTCGGCGGCGTCTGCGAGTTCCTCGCCCTCGGCACCCTGGTCTGCGCGGTGGGCCTGCCGCGACAGGCCGTCTGCTTTGCCGGCGGCTTCGCGTTTGGCGTCGTCGCCGGCACCGGGTTGTCGCTGGCCGCGACCGTGATCGGCTGCCTAATCGATTTCGCCTGGGCGCGGGTGGTCGGGCGTGCCTGGCTGCGCCGCGTCCTGCTGGCCCGGATGCCGAAGCTCGCCACGCTCGACCGCCTGCTCGCCGAGCGTCCATTCACCACCGTGCTCACGCTTCGCCTGCTGCCGGTCGGCAGTTCGCTGATGGTCAGCCTCGGGGCCGGACTGTCCGGCGCGGGCACCGGCGCGTTCGTGCTCGCCAGCGCGCTTGGCGCCCTGCCGCAGAGCCTGGTGTTCGCGCTGCTCGGCAGCGGCATCGGCATCGGCCACCTGGCGCGGGTGCTGGTCGCGATCGTGCTGTTCCTCGCCTCCGCAGCACTCGGCGCCGGACTGATGCGCAAACGCGACACCGCGCTCGAAACCGCGACCATTGAGTGAACACGAGCGCCGCTTCGTCGTTACCGACACGACACTATCAAGGGAGACCGTCACATGACACGCCCCACGCCAAGCCGCATCCTCATGACAGCCTCGCTGCTCTCGGCCCTTCTCGCCGCCTCGACGCTCACCGCCTGCAACACCGTCGCCGGTGCCGGTCAGGACGTGAAGTCCGTGGGGCAGGGCGTCACCGGCGGCGCCAACGCCGTCAAGAACGGCAGCTGATCCGATCTGCGGTGGTGATGACGGCGCCGCGGTTCCGCCGGCGCCGTCACCTGCGCTACACCTGACGTCAAGCACGGGAGCGTCAGGCGCATGAACCTCAAGGACCACATACGCGGCATCCCCGACTTCCCGAAGGCAGGGATACTGTTCTACGACATCTCCACCCTACTGCGTCATCCCGGCGCCTGGGGCCACACCGTGTCGAGCCTGACGCAGGTGGCGCGTGCCTGGCGCCCCGACCTTCTCGCCGGCATCGAAAGCCGCGGCTTCCTACTCGCGGCGCCGCTCGCGATCGGGCTCGACGCCGGCTTCGTCATGATCCGCAAGCGCGGCAAGCTTCCAGGCGCCACCCTCGGTCTCGACTACGCGCTCGAATACGGCGCAGACGGGGTCGAGATCCAGGCTGACGCGGTGATCCCCGGCCAACGCGTCGTGGTCGTCGACGACCTGCTCGCAACCGGCGGCACGATGGCAGCCTCGATCCAGCTCCTCCGCTCGGCCGGCGCCGACGTGGTCGGCGCCGCGGCGATCGTGGAACTCACCTTCCTCGCCGGCCGCGCGCGCCTCGACGTGCCGTTCAGCGCTCTGGTGCAGTACGACAGCTAGCGGGTTGCGAAAAAACGCCCGACGCGCTGTTCGAAGCGTAAGCAAGGCAAGGGGCTTTGCCCCATCGATCCGCGTTGCGTCTCGATCCCATCAAAGGCTCGCCTTTGAAATCCTTTACTTCAGAGAATGGGTCTGGGGCCGATGGCCCCAGCGGGTCGAGGGCAGAGCCCTCGCCTTGCTTTTTCCGCAGCCTACTAGCGCGCGACCGTCGCCGATGCCGCCTTGATCGCCTCGGTGATCACCCGCTCGGCCGCGTCCCTGTCCGCCCAGCCGGTCACTTTGACCCACTTGTTCGGCTCCAGATCCTTGTAGCGCGTGAAGAAGTGTTCGATCGACGCGCGCAGGATGTCGGGCAGCTCCTCGATCCGCTCGAGCGTCCGATATTGCGGGTGGATCTTGTCATGCGGGACGCAGATGATCTTCTCGTCCTGACCGCTCTCGTCCTCCATCTGCAGCATCCCGATCGGCCGGCACCGCACCACCGCCCCGGGCACCACCGGGAACGGCGTCAACACCAGCGCATCCGCCGGGTCGCCATCCGCCGCCAGCGTGCCGGGGATGAACCCGTAGGCCGCCGGGTAGGCCATCGACGTGAACAGGAACCGGTCGACAAAGATCGCGCCGCTCTCCTTGTCCATCTCGTATTTGACCGACGAGCCTTGCGGGATCTCGACCACCACGTTGATGTCGGTCGGAGGCGCGGCACCGGTCTTCACCTTCGAGATGTCCATGGCCTGCCTCCCTGCTGCCTTCCGCCTCAACTTACCCGCCCCGCCGCCAGCCTGCCAGCCCGAGCGTCCGACGGCCCTTGCCACGACCCGGCGCATGCGCCATCACCGTGCCGCACCGCCCCTTGCGCCCGTAGCTCAACGGTTAGAGCGGGCCGCTCATAACGGCTTGGTTGCGGGTTCGAGTCCTGCCGGGCGCAGGCGGCGCCAGGCACCCGAGCAGGGCGCAGCCATCCACCGACCGGGAGGCCACCCATGGCCGCTTACCAGTATGTCTACGTGATGAAGGACCTCACGAAGGCCTATCCCGGCGGCCGCGAGGTGTTCAAGGGCATCACGCTCTCCTTCCTTCCCGGCGTGAAGATCGGCGTGCTCGGCGTCAACGGCGCCGGCAAGTCGACCCTGCTCAAGATCATGGCCGGCATCGAAACCGAGTACGGCGGCGAGGCCTGGGCCGCCGACGGCATCCGCATCGGCTACCTCGCCCAGGAGCCCAGGCTCGACGCCGGCGCCACCGTCGGCGACAACGTCATGGCCGCCTTCGGCCCGCTCAAGGCGGCGCTCGATCGCTTCAACGCGATCTCCGAGCGCTTCGCCGACCCGATGTCCGACGACGAGATGACGGCACTCCTCGCCGAGCAGGCCGACCTCCAGGAGAAGATCGACGCCGAGGACGGCTGGGAGATCGACCGCCGCATCGAGATCGCGCTCGACGCGCTGCGTTGTCCGCCGCCGGAAGCCCAAATCGAGAAGCTCTCCGGCGGCGAGCGCCGTCGTGTCGCCTTGTGTCGCCTCCTGCTCGAAAAGCCCGACCTCCTCCTCCTCGACGAGCCCACCAACCATCTCGATGCCGAGAGCGTCGCGTGGCTCGAGCGGACGCTCCGCGACTTCGCCGGCACGGTCATGATCATCACCCATGATCGTTACTTTCTGGATAACGTGACCAACTGGATCCTCGAGATCGAGCGCGGTCGCGGCTACCCGTTCGAGGGCAACTACTCCTCCTGGCTCGACCAGAAGCGTAAGCGCCTCGCGCAAGAGGAGAAGGAGGAGAGCTCGCGTCAGCGCGCGCTCGCCGCCGAGCAGGAATGGATCGGCTCCTCGCCGCGCGCCCGCCAAGCCAAGAACCAGGCCCGCATCCGCCGCTACGAGGAGATGCTGGCCGAGGGCGCCGACCGCGCCGGCGGCATCGCCGACATCGCGATCCAACCCGGACCCCGCCTCGGCGGCACCGTCATCGAGGCCAGCCAGCTCCGCAAGGGCTACGGCAACCGCCTGCTGATCGAGGATCTCGACTTCAAGCTGCCACCGGGCGGCATCGTCGGCGTGATCGGCCCAAACGGCGCCGGCAAGTCGACCCTGTTCAAGATGATCATCGGCCAGGATACCCCCGACGCCGGCGAGCTCCGCGTCGGCGACACCGTGCAACTCGGCTACGTCGACCAGTCACGCGACAGCCTCGATGGCAGCAAGAGCGTCTGGGAGGAAATCTCCGGCGGCACCGACGTGATCCATCTCGGCAAGCGCGCGGTGCCGTCCCGCGCCTATGTCGGCGCGTTCAACTTCAAGGGCGCCGACCAGCAGAAGAAGGTCGGCATCCTGTCGGGCGGCGAGCGCAACCGAGTCCACCTCGCCAAGATGCTCCGCCGCGAGAGCAACGTCATCCTGCTCGACGAGCCCACCAACGATCTCGACGTCGACACGTTGCGCGCACTGGAAGACGCGCTGATGCAGTTCGCCGGCTGCGCCGTCATCATCAGCCACGACCGCTGGTTCCTCGACCGCCTCGCGACCCACATCCTCAGCTTCGAGGGCGACAGCCACGTCGAGTGGTTCGAGGGCAACTTCGAGGCCTACGAGGCCGACAAGCGCCGCCGCCTCGGCGACGCCGCGGTCGAGCCGCACCGCATCAAATACCGCCCGCTCGCCCGCTAGCACCGGACCCGGGCGGGCCGCGATGCCCGCGCCACCCTCGTGCCCGCCGCACGGCTCCTCCGCACCGCCCGCCTCGTCCTGCGCCCGGTCGGCTGGGCCGATCTGCCCGATGTCGCGCGGCTGAAGGCCGACCCGCAATCCTTCGCCCAGATGCTGGGCGGAATCCGCTCGCCCGCGCAGGCGTCCCGCGACATGGCCGACGACATCGCCTTCTGGGGCGAGAACGGCATCGGCATCTACACCATGCGCGAGAACAACGTCTTTCGCGGCATCACCGGCTTTCACGACCGCCCCGACGGCCGCGGCATCGGCCTGCGCTTCTCGCTGACCCCAGAAGCCAGGGGCCGCGGCCTCGCCCAGGAAGGCGCCGGCGCCGCGCTCCGCTTCGCCCATGACGAAGGCTGGCCCCGCATCGTCGCGGTGTCGCGCGAGGACAACCACGCCTCCCGCCTCGTGCTGGGCGGCATCGGCATGACCGTCTGCGACCGCTTCCCCCGCGCCGGCCACCCGATGCTCGTCTACCAGAGCATCCGCCAGCCAAGCTGACGAAGGAAGGGCAGGGCGCCGCCCTGCACCCGCTGGGGCCGCAGGCCCCAGATACCATTCGTTCTGAGAATAACACGTTTCTTGTCGACGGTCATTCGTCTCGATGATGGATGGCGGCTCGCGGATAACAGCGGCTGAATAGGCTCTCATTTTCCATCGGTCAGTTCGGACGGATACTGCTTGCTCCTGCCGGCAAGCTCCGCCATTCGGGCAGATTCTCTCCGGTCCACATCACGAGCTTGAATTATCCCCCGTCAAGCCGCCACAATCATCTTCAAACGGTCCCTCAGCTGACAGCATCATGAAGAAAGCGGCATCGACTATGCGATTGGTGGTTGCATGCTGCGTTACGAGTGTCGTTACGTTCTTTGTAACAGTTAGGCTCACAGGATCTCAGACTCCGTCTCAGCCCAATGACGCAGTGAGTCCACGCTATGTGTGCAACACCAAAGCCTCTACAGGAATAGAGATAGGTGACGATGGTTCTTTTACTACGGGTAACCCGTCATTCAGTCTCCAAGCCACCCCAACTTTTGTGGTCCGTCGCATAGCTGTATCAGATAGAGGCCCAGGCCACATGGCGCAGCCTGGCGAGGATTGGATCGCCATGGATGTTACAGGACGTTGGGGAGAACTTGCTACTGGTATCTGGAGCGGCAGCAATGGCGGCAGCGACTTGGTTATGTATGGCGGCGCGGGATTAAGATACGATGTAGACCTGCAATCATTAACTTTCATCCGCATGGACATGGGAATTCATATTGACGGCCGTTACAATATCATATTGTCCAACAAAAAAAGCCCCAACATCTCTGCTGGAACGTGTGCCAGAGTATTAAAATAACCGTCTTTTCTTATTAAGCATCTTACGATGCCTAACAAATGGGCCTGCAAAAGACTCCAACTATTTACTCTAATTTTGACTGACAAGCGCCTGACTGAAGTAAACCGTGTCGGGTCCCGTCTGCCTACGGGCGACCAACGTAGGACGCGTTTGGTAAACGGCATATGTCTTGAACGCTGCTCTCTTTCTATTCTCTGGCCGCATGAAGACACCCTTACGTTCCACCGCCCCACCACTACGGC
>CAXTPV010000012.1:0-24536 GCA_964246135.1 uncultured Acetobacteraceae bacterium
CCGGCAAGGAGCAGCAGATCCGCATCCAGGCGAGCGGCGGCCTCTCCGAGCAGGATATCCAGCGCATGGTGCGCGAAGCCGAAGCCAATGCCGATGCGGACAAGCGCCGCCGCGAAGAGGTCGAGGCGCGCAACGGCACCGAGGCCATGATCCATCAGGTCGAGAAAACCTTGAAGGAAGGCGGCGACAAGGTGCCGGCCGAGGTCAAGGCCGAAGCCGAGACGGCGATGGCCGAAGCACGCACGGCGCTGGAGGGTCAGGAGCCGGAAACGATCCGCAAGGCGGGCGAAGCGCTGAGCCAAGCGGCCATGAAGATCGGCGAGGCGATGTACAAGGCCCAAAGCACGCCGGGCAATGAGCCGCCTATGGGCGACGCCGGGCCGCAGGGCGGAGACGAGAAGGTCGTCGATGCCGATTTCGAAGAGGTGGATCCGAAGCGCAAGGCTGGCTGACGCCCCGTTTCGACCGAAGCCGACCCGGCGCCCCCGGCGCGGGGGCGGGGGCCCGGCCCAAGGGGCCGCCGCCCCGGGGGCGGCGGCGATGATCCGCTCGACCTCGCTGCCGTCGGCATGGTCGACGCGACCGAGGATCTCGCCCGAGATCGGTGACCGCGCCGAGTGGTGTCCGGACGGACACGCCGCGCCACAGGCAGCGAGCAGCTCGGCGGCATGGTCGGTCAGCGAGGTCATCAGGTGCTCTCCCGGTGACCGCTGGCGCGGCGGCCGATCCGGCGCTGCGATAGGCTAGAACGACATCGCGGGGCAAACCCGCTTTGGCACCAACTCCGGCGGCGGCGGAGACCTCTACTGGTTCCAGGCGAGCTCGGCGAAGGCCCGGGCAAGCAGGACATGGGCCTGGTCGGGCTGGGATCGACCGCTATCGACCCTGCCATTGCGCCAGCCGTGCCAATAGGCGCGCGACCGATCAGGCCGGGACGGCGCGCCCTGCACGCCGTCCAGGTAGCCTTCCAGCACCTCTCCCTCGTCCAGCGTATGAAAATCCGAGACCGATCGTACCGGTTCGAAGATCATGGCTTTTTCTTGGCCCTTCTGCTCCGCCCAGGCGCGTCGATAGCGTCGCTCCGAAGCAAGCAAAACTGGAATGTGCCCTCATGTCTCATTATGAACCTACCGTCTATAATCCGGTTTCCGGCGTCCGGACGAACGTTTCCGCTGGCCATCGCGGCGGGGAGTACGTCGCGAAGTTGGCCATCGACAAGCGGACGCGGCACGACGCCTTCGCGCTCCGCTACCGAAGTTATGTTGCGTCGGGTTACATTAACCAAAATGAAACACGCCTGTTTCATGATGCGTTTGATGAGCTGGCGACTGCTTCGACGATCGTCGTGTATTCAGGCGGCAGGCCGGTCGCTTCCATCCGGGCCTGCTTCATCAGTCGCGACGTGCCGAACGGGTCGCCAGCCTCGCAGATCTTCCCCGACGAGGTGGCGCGCTTGCTTCACGACTGCGTTCCCGACAGCCGCGGCCACGAGGGTGTCGAGTTCAACCGGCTTGTCAGGAGTCCGGATGCGGCCAACAATCAGGGCCTGGTGTTTCTCTGCTATCGGCTTGCTGGATACCTTGCCCTGCTACACGACTTCCGCATCATGCTGTCCTGCGTGCGCCAGAATCACGTCGCATTCTACCGCAGGTTGCATGGAACGGTCGTCAGCGAAGCCAAGCCCTATCCCGGCCTGACCTGCCAGATGCGGATGCTCGCCTGCAACCGAGCGGAATATCAGCAGATCAGGGCCACGATGCCGATCATCGACCCGCATGCCATGGCTCCCCGCACCTTTGACGGCTTTCTCGATGGAGAGCCGATCACCATGCCCCTTCTTCCTCAGAGCTGAAGCACGGGACATGACAATCGTGACGTGCCTCCTGCTCCTGGCGGCGACAGCTTGCGTGGCCGCGTTCACCGTCGCGGTGATGGTTCACTTCAGGATCGACTCCGGACCCAGGATCGGAATGCGCGTCGTCGCCGTCGCCACCGCCCTTGGTTACGTGATCTTCACCGCCTCGGTGCTGATCCTCGGTCAGGGAGGCGCCTGGCCGCTTGCGATCGTGTTGTTCGGGCTGTCCGGCGCCTTGTTCGCCGCATCGGTCGCAGCAACGCGAGACTCGCGTCTGACACTGGCATACACCGAGGACACGCCGGCCTTCCTGCTGTCCCAAGGCCCTTACGGCCTCGTGCGTCATCCATTCTATGCGTCCTACCTGCTGTTCTGGCTCGGGACCGCGCTGGCCCAGTCCACCGTTGTCTACTGGATCGTGCCGGCCTTCATGGCCGGCCTCTACGTCGACGCTGCTCGACGGGAAGAGCGAAAATTCCGCAACTCCCCGTTCGCGCACCACTACGCGCAATATTGCAAGAAGGTCGGCATGATCTGGCCTCGGTTCGGCCTGCTGGTCGCGGCGCCGCGATCGTCGGCTGGACCGGCCGACGCGGCGTCACGGCAGTCGACGAGAGGGAAGCTGGCCGGCCGCGTGCGCGACCTGCGCGTGGGGCTGACCTATTTCGTGACCCACCGGTTGCGGCTGCAGGCAGCGACCACCGACCCGGCGGCACTTCAGCAGGAGCAGGCGAGGACACTCGCCACGACATCCTGGCTGTTCGCGGTGCTCGGGATCAGCAGTGCCGCGCTGATCAGCAGGGATTTCGGCATCGGCCTCCTCTCCGTCAACGCGGCGATCATCGGGCTGATCATCGGCCTCTACGGCCTCTGGCTGTTCTTCGCGGCGCGCTTCCAGCGACGAACGGATGATGGCGGGTTTCTCCGGATTTCGGTGGTCATCCTGTTCGTCCAGGGTGTGCTCTGGGGCACGCTGGCGGTGGTCCTGGCCGGGCTTGCCGGCGATCAGCAACGCCTGACGCTGACTGCCGGGATCATGGCGTTGCTGTCGACGCCGATGCTTGGCGCGCCGTTCGCCGCCGCCATGGCGTTCTGGCTTCCCGTCGTGATCGGGGCGAGCTGGGCGATACTGATCAGGCTGCAGCCAGCCGATCACTACCTGCAGCTCTTCTTCGGCGGCTACGCCTGCTTCACGCTGGCGGGGATCGTTGTCCTTAACCGGACTTTGCTCGACCGCTCGATCGCCCGCATCGAGCTGCAGCTCAAGCGTGAGACGATCCAGCTGTTCTTGCGGGAATACGAGGACAACGCGTCGGACTGGTCATGGGAGATCGGGCGCGACGGTGTCTTGCGCGAGATCAACGTCCGCATGGCAAGGGCGGCCGGCATGACCAGGGACGCGCTCGGCGCCATGACATTGGTCGCGCTGCTGAGCGCGACCGAGGACGAGCGGGCACTGAACCGCGAGCTGCTCGACCTCATCGAGTCCCAGACGGCGTTCCGGAACATCACCGCGCAGTTGTTTGTCCGAGGCGAGCGGCGGTGGTGGTCGATGACCGGGCACCCGGTCATGGACAAGCGCGCGCAGTTTCGCGGCTTTCGCGGCATCGGGTCGGACGTGACCGAGATCAGGCGGTCGGAAGCGCATATCCAGCGTCTTGCCACGCAGGACAGCCTGACCGGCCTGTTCAATCGCCAGGTCTTTCTCGACCGTCTGGAGGCAGAGTGCCGGACGCATGAGGGCGGCGCTTCCGAGTTCGCCGTTCTGCTGATCGACCTCGATCGGTTCAAGGAGGTCAATGACAGCCATGGTCATGGGGTTGGCGACGAGCTCCTGATCATCGTCGCCGACCGGCTGCGGGCGGCAACGCGTTTGGGCGATTTGGTCGCACGTCTTGGCGGCGACGAGTTCGCCATCCTGTTGCCGGCGGCAACCGCGCTCGACGCGGAGGACGTGGCGACGCGGCTGCAGCTTTTGCTCTCGCAGCCGGTCACCGTGGACGGCATCGAATTCTCGCCCGCGGCTTGCGTCGGCATCGCGCTGGCGCCCGTGGACGGGGCCGAGACCTCCGTGCTGGTGCGCAACGCCGACCTCGCCCTCTACGCCGCCAAGCAGAGGCGGGCCGGCGGCTTCATGATGTTCCAGGCAGGGCTGTGGCATGCCCATGAACACCGCCTCTCCTGGAAGAGCGAGCTGCAGCAGGCGCTCGAGGCGGACGCGATCGAGGTGGTCCGCCTGCCGATTGTCGATCTCGCGGCGAGCGTGCGGGTCGGCTGGCGGGTGTCGGCGGCGTGGCATCATCCCAGGCGGGGGTCTCTGTCGCTCTCGGCGATCGTCACACTCGCCGACGAGACGGGGCTGGCCGATCGCTTGCACCTCTCACTGCTCCGCCGCGCCTGCCATGAGGCCGCCCCGGGACCGGAACACATCGCCTTCCCGATATCGCCTTCCTGCCGCGCGTCGCCGCACGTCATCATGGAGATCGTCGAGTGCGTGCGGACGAGCGGGCTGCCGCCACGCTGCCTCACTCTGATCGTGGATAACAGTTTTCTCGTCGGCGTTAGCGAGCAGGCGCGGAGCGCGCTGCGCGACCTGCAAGCGCTCGGGGTCAAGTTCCTGCTGAACGATCCGGGTCGGGTCTGCGACGTCCTTGCCGCCTGGCCTGGTGTCCAGCTTAGCGGCATGGTGATTGATGCCTCGGTCGTCGTGCGGCCTGGCCACGAGACCGATCGCTTCATCAAGGCGGTGATGGCGTTCGCGGCCGAGCTAAGCCTCGTCGTCATCGCGTCCGGCGTGACCGACAGCCGGCAATGCGAACGGCTACAGGCATGCGGCGTCACGCAGGCGTGGGGTCCGCTCCTGGATTGCGCGCCCGCGGACCGTGCAAGATTGCTGCCGGTCTGACCCCGACGTTCCAGGAAACCAAGCCACGGCTCGGGCGGAGTGCTGGCGCGGCACCGGCGTCCAAGCTAACAAGTCGGCGTCGGCCGCGACACATCGGTGAGTGATCATGGTATGAGGAAGCTTGTCGCGCCGGGCGGCCCGCGCCGCACCGAGTGGCCGACGACCGCCCGCGTTCGGTTGTTCCAAAGCTCATGGCTTGAATGCTTTACCCTGATGCCCGCCGGCGTGTTCGCGGCGTTATGGCTGCCGTTGCTGGCGTGGGCGGCGTTCGCCGCGTGGTGGCAAGTGCCCGACCTGCCGGCCCTACTGGCTTTGGCGGCTGGTGGCATCATGACCTGGACTTTGTGCGAATACGCGGCGCATCGCTTCATATTCCATTTCCGGCCACGATCCGCGACAGGGCGGCGCCTGCTGTTCCTGCTGCATGAGAATCACCACCAGGTTCCCGGCGATCACCTCCGCAACATGATGCCGGCCACCGTCAGCCTGCCGCTCGCCGCGCTGTTCGGGCTGCTGTTCAGACTGGCGCTCGGCCCCGCCGGGTCGGCACTCTTCCTCGGCTTCGTTCTCGGCTACGTGACCTATGACGGCGTTCACTACGCCTGCCATCAATGGCCGATGCGCGGACCCGTCCTCAGCCGGCTGAAGCGGCATCATCTCCGCCACCATCATGCCGGCGCGAGCGCGAACTACGCCATCATCGCGCCCTTCTGGGACCGGGTGTTCAATACCGGATTTCCGACGGCCTCGCGTCGGGCGCGGACAGGCGGTCGGTGAGGGTCACATCCGTTCTGCATCGCGCGGCGCGCGCCGCGTTGCTGCCGCTCTCGACGGCGCAGCTGCTGACCGGTGCGAAGGCGTTCAGCAACCCGGTGATCGGCCATCGCTGGCTCAACGCGCGCGGCCTGCATGTCGGGCGGCTGACGCTCGCGCACTGGCTCGCCGACCGGCGGCGCCGCACCCTCGCGGGTCGCGTCCCGGCTGAGCATGCGGCGGCGTTCCGGCGCGACGGCTACGTCATGATCGAGACATTCCTCGCCGCCGACCGTTTCGCCGCCCTGCGGCGGGAGGCCGCGCGCTATCGCGGGCCGGCGCGCGAGATGGTGCAGGGCGACACCATCACCCGCAGGATACCGCTGACGCCGAGCGTGTTGCGATCGGCGCCATCCCTGCGTGGCCTGCTGTCCAATCCGGTGTGGCGTGGACTGCTCCGCTATGTCGGCAGCCATGACGCGGAGCCGGTCTGCTACCTGCAGACGATCCTTCCCGGCGCGGTGGACGGACCGCCCGACCCGCAGACGGCGCTGCACGCCGACACCTTCCAGCCGACCGTCAAGGCCTGGCTGACGCTCACCGACGTCGCGGCCGACGAGGGTCCCTTCGTCTATGTGCCGGGCTCGCACCGTCTCACGCCCGGCCGCAAGGCCTGGGAGAGACGGGTCAGCATCGCCGCCGCGTCGGGCGCCACCGACCGCCTGACCGGGCGCGGTTCGTTCCGGGTGGACGCGGCGGAGCTTCCGGCGATGGGCTACGGGTCGCCACGTGTGTTCGCGGTCGCCGCCAACACCTTGATCGTGGCCGATACCAGCGGTTTCCATGCCCGCGGCGCAAGCGCCCAATGCAAGCTCAGGGCCGAGGTGTGGGCCTACGGACGGCGCAACCCGTTCCTGACGCTGCCGTTCGATCCATGGCGCATCAGGGCAATCGGCGGGTGGCGGGCGCCCGCGTTCTGGTGGCTGAGTGATCGCCTGGCGCGGCTTGGCCTGCGGCCGCATGCCTGGAAGCCTTGCCAGGACAGATCGGTGTTCGATCCCGCCTTCACTCAGGCGGTCGCGAACGAACGATCATAGGCATCGATCGCCTCGTCGATGGTGTCAAAGAAGGTCAGCCGGCCGTGCTGCAGGATGGCGCCGGCCTCGCAATACTCCCGCAGCGTGCCCGGATCGTGCGACACCATGATGAGAGTGCCGTTGGCGCGTCGCTCTTCCAGCGCGAGGCGGCAGCGATCACGAAACGAGCGATCGCCGACCGCGGTGACCTCGTCGACCAGGTAGCATTCGAACCGGATCGCCAGCGACACCGCGAACGCAAGCCGGGAGCGCATGCCCTGGGAGTAGGTTTTCACCGGCATGTCGAAGTAGGAGCCGAGATTGGCGAACTCGTTGACGTGGGCCAGCATCTCGGGGACGGGCTTGCGGTAGATGCGGGCGATGAACCTCGTGTTGTCCGCCCCCGTCAGGCTGCCCTGGAAGGCGCCGCCGAAGCCAAGCGGCCATGAGACCGACATCGAGCGCATGATGCGGCCGCTGGTCGGATACTCGATGCCCGATATCAGCCTGGTCAGCGTTGACTTGCCGGCGCCGTTGGCGCCCACGATGCCGATCGAGCGTCCGCGCTCGATCACGAAGGACTGGCCATCAAGCACGCGCTTGGACCCGCCACGCGTCTGATAGACCTTGGAGACGTTGTCGAACTGGATCACGCGTGACCGGTCTCGCTGTGCACGAAGGAGCATGTGGGGAGGCATGCGGCGCTTCGCCATCAAAGCCACGGATCGGCCTCGACGTCCGCAACCTCGACCTCCCGCACGGCACCGGCGTCGCGAGCTACGCGCGAGCGACCCTCGAATGCTGTCGCCGGCTCGGGTTCGAGACGATCCTGGTCTCGGACGATCCGGGCGGCCGGGCGGCGCGGGTGCCGTTCCGGCACGGCCGCAACCTGGCCCTGGCGACCCTGCCGCGTCGGCGATTGCGGCGGTCGGAAGCGGCTCAGTCCCTCATCGCGACCGACCTGTTCCGCGCGGCCCAAATCCACTTTGACCTCTATCGCCGGCCGTGGCGGCTGACCGCCGACGCGCCCCCCGCGCTGATGCACTGGACCTATCCGCTGCCGCTGCGCCTGGTTGGGGTGCCGAACATCGTCACCATCCATGATCTGATCCCGCTGACCCGGCCCGGGCTGTCGGGGATCGCCTCCTCGCGCCTGCGCCGGATGCTGCTCACGCTGGTGCGGCAGGCGGCCTGCGTGGCCACGGTCTCGGAAACCGTCCGGCGCGAGATCATCGCGTTGCTCGGCGCGGACCCGGCCAAGGTGGTCAACCTCTATCAGGCGGTCGATCTGCCGCCCGATCTGCTGGCGCGGGCCCAAGCCGCGCCGCCGCTCTGTCCCGCCGGCTGCTTCGTCGTTTGCGGCACCATCGAGACGAGAAAGAACCTGGTGCGGCTGATCGAGGCGCATGACGCGAGCGGCGTCGCGACGCCGCTCGCGCTGATCGGGCCTGACGGCGACGCCGCCGGCGCGGTCGACGCGGCGATCAGGCGGCATCGCGGCGGGCCGGGCGCCGTCATCCGCCTGCCCTTCTCGCCCAGGGCCTCGCTGGTGCGCGCGATGCACGAGGCACGGGCGGTGCTGTTTCCATCGCTCGCGGAGGGCTTCGGCGCGCCGATCGCCGAGGCGATGACGCTCGGAACGCCGGTGATGACCAGCCTTGGCGGCGCGACCGCCGAGGTGGCGGGAGGTGCTGCGCTGCTGATCGACCCGGAAGACACCGGCGCGATGGCCGACGCGATCCGTTCGCTGGACGTCGATGCCGCGCTCCGCGGCCGCCTCGCGCAAGCCGGTCCGCGACGCGCCGCCTTGTTCTCGCTCGACCGCCACGCCGAGCGCTTGGGCATATTTTACCACGACGTGCTGCGGTCAGGGTTATACCGGTGCTAGCAGGATGTCGCCTCCAGCCTCCGGACCGCGCCACCAAGCCTTAGAATCTTGATTTAATTTCAAGTTCGGCCGTCGCCCGTCCCCAGCCCCTGTCAAGTTCGCCCGTTGCCAGCGCCTTGTTCAGGACCTCGACGCCTTGCCGGCGCGCCGGCGCGCGTCCTATGTAGCCCCGCGAGCCGCTTCCCGGCCCGCCGGAGGAACATGGATCTGCTGACGGTCGCGCGTAAGCAGGCCCCACCGCCGAAGGGCACCGGCCAGGTCGCGGACGCCGCCGAGCCCTGCCGGATCGGCGTTGACGGATTCAACCTGGCGCTGAGCCGGGGCACCGGGGTCGCGACCTACGCGAGAACGCTCAGCCAGGTGCTGGCCGGGATGGGCCACAAGGTCGACGTCATCTACGGGATGAACATCTCCCGACGTACCTCGGCGGCGCTGCGCGAGGTGATCTTCTTCGACAGCCTCGATCAGGAACATGTCCGCAAGTCGCCGGCGCTGTTCTCGCGTCGCTGGTGGGCCGAGCGTAAAGGCGCATTGGTCGGCCAGGAGGCGGTCGAGATCGTGATGTCAGGTCGGGTGGAGGCGCGAGGCTACGCGCAGAGGATGCCCGCGCATGATCGCATCCTCAATGTTCCATCGCTGTTCCGGGCCGCGGCCAGGCATTACCGCCGGACCAAGCGCTTCCTCACCATCAGGGTGCCCGATGCGCCCGCGATCATGCACTGGACCTACCCGCTGCCGATCCGTCTCGAAGGTGCCCGCAACATCGCGACGATCCACGACCTGGTTCCGTTGCGGCTGCCCTACACGACGCTCGACGACAAGGGATACCATTACAGCCTCATCCGTGACCTGGTGCGGCGGTCGGACGCGATCTGCACGGTGTCGGAGGCGTCCCGCCGCGATATCGTCTCGTTCTATCCGGAGGCCGCCGGCAAGCTGTTCAACACCTACCAGGCAGCCCTGCCCGGCCAGGGCGCCCGCCCACGCTCCGAGGATGAGGTCGCCCGCGAGATCGGCGGCCTGTTCGGCCTGAGGCCCGACGGCTACTTCCTGTTCTTCGGCTCCTTCGAGCCCAAGAAAAACGTCGGCCGGATCATCGAGGGCTTCCTCGCGACCGACACACCCCACCCCCTGGTGCTGGTGGGCGCGATGGCGTGGAAGTCCGAAGGCGAGCTCCGCTTCCTCGATCAGGGCATCGCGCAGGGACGCATACGCAGGTTGGAGTATCTTCCCGCCTCGACGCTGGCGAGTCTGATACGCGCCGCGCGCGGCGTGCTGTTCCCGTCGCTGACAGAGGGCTTCGGCCTGCCGGTGCTCGAAGCGCTCGCCCTCGGCACGCCGCTGCTGACGTCATCGGAGGGCGCGCTGCCGGAAGTGGCCGGAGACGCCGCGGTGTTCGTCGACGCCTACGACACCGGGTCGATCGCCGGCGGCATCGCGCGCCTCGACCAGGACGAGGCACTACGCGCCCAGCTCCGTGCGACCGGCCCGGTGCAGGCCGCGCGGTTCGGCATATCGGCGTATGAGCGGCGGCTGCAGCACATGTACAAGGCGGTGCTGACGGCTCCCGCCGCAACGCCCGTGACCATCCCGCGATGACGCCGAGGTCCCTGATGCCGCAACGCCCGGTTCGACGCCACATCGCAACCGCGATGCTGCCCATTATGCTCCTATGCGGCTGCGACGCGCTCCCCGACAGTGGACCGGTGGAAGCCCGGATACTGAACGACGCCAAGAAACCGGAGACCAACCCGATCGGCTTTCAGATCGTGCCGATCGCGCCGCAAGTGATCAACGTGCTCGACAGCGAGACACCGCCCTCACTCTCCACGCTCGACACCGGCACCGATCTGCCCTCTCGCAACAACCTAATCGGGCGCGGCGACGTGCTGGCGATCTCGGTGCTCGAGATCGGCAGCGGCCTGTTTGGCGGCGGCAGCGCTGGCGGTGGCGGCGGCCCGAACCCGCTGCTCGGCGGCACCGGCAGCCCAAGCACCAGCGTCTCGACCGAGGCGTTGCCGCCGATCGAGGTCGACGGACGCGGCGAGATCAACATGCCCTATGTCGGACCGCTTCGCGCCGCCGGCCGCACACCCGAACAGCTGGCGGCCGAGATCGAAGGCGGTCTCAAGGGCAAGTCGCAGCAGCCACAGGTGCTGGTGCGGGTCGTCACCGACCTCGCCAACTCGGTGATCGTGTCCGGCGAGGTCAGGCATCCCGGGCGCCAACCTTTGACAATGGCCGGAGAACGGCTGCTCGACATCGTCGCGATCGCCGGTGGTGCCAGCGCGCAGCCCGAGGACAGCGTTGTGCTGCTCCGGCGTGGCGACCAGACCGGCGAGGTGCCGCTACGCACGCTGGAGCAGGACCCGGCGCAGAACATCCCGCTCAGGCCGGGCGACCGGATCCAGGTGAGCTACCTGCCACGCACCTACACGGTGTTCGGCGCCACCGGAAAGGTCTCCGAGACGCCGTTCAACTCGCCCGAGCTCACGCTGGCCGAGGCCCTGGCCCGGATCGGGGGGCCGCTCGACGAGCGCGCCGACCCGAATGCCGTGTTCCTGTTCCGCTTCGAGAGCTCCGGCACCGCGCGCGATCTGGGATTGCCGCCACATCGTGGCTTCACCGCGCCGGTGATCTATCAGCTCGATATGCTGAACCCGACCAGCTACTTCCTCGCGCAGAAGTTCACGATGCGGGATCGCGATCTGATCTATATCGCCAACGCCAAGACCAACAAGCTCTACAAGTTCCTGAACCTGATCAGTCAGATCGTCGGTCCCGGGCTTACGGCGAGCGCTGCGAGCGGCGGTTTGTGACGACGGAAGGATCGGACGGATCGTGCAGCGCCCGAGCCAACCCAGCTACACCACGTCGACCGCGTCGTTCCTGGCGGCGCTGTCGACGCAGTTCGACGTCATCGGCGCGCTGGTCATACGCGAACTGCATACCCGGTTCGGACGCGACAACATCGGCTATCTCTGGGTCGTGGTCGAGCCGATGCTGCTGGCGATCGCGGTGACCTCGTTTCACGTCTCCAGCGGCTCGCACATCGAGTTCGGGATGGCGACGGCGCCGTTCTGGATCGCCGGCTACACGCCCTACATCATGTTCCGGTCGGTGGTCGGACGCGCCGAGAGCGCGATCGAGGCCAACCGGTCGTTGCTCTATCACCGGGCGGTGACCCTGCCGGACGTGCTGATCGCAAGGGCGCTGATCGAGGGCGCGGCGACGGTCTCGGCGATGATGCTGCTGACGTCGGGCTGCTGGATGCTCGGGCTGGGCGGCTGGCCCGAGCGGCCGCTGCTGTTCCTGTCGGGCATCGGCCTGCTGCTCTGGTTTTCGTTCGCCCTCTCGCTGCTGGTGGCGGCACTCGGCGAGGTCAAGCCGACCGCGGGACGGCTGGTGCACCCGGCGGTCTACATTACGCTGCCGCTCTCGGGCGCGTTCTTCCTGCTGAAATGGGTGCCGGAACCATTCCGGGACTACCTGACCTGGGTTCCGCTCACCTCGATGTTCGAGATGATCCGGGAGGGCCAGTTCGCGATCTTTGACAGCGCCTACGTTTTTCCCCTCTATGCGGCGGGATGGAGCCTAGCGTTGACCTTCGCGGGCTTGGTGAGCATCCGCTCGGTTCGTCGCGGCATGCACCTTGAATAGGTGATTTCATGGACGGCTTGACCTCGCGCTCCGATCTTAGCTTCGATCATGGCCAGATCTCGATCCAGCGTCGGCGGCGGCGGCCCCGCTTGCTGTCGGGCGCGAGACGTCACTGGGCCATGCTGGCCTTCGTTGCCGCGCCCACCGCGCTCGGGGCGACCTACTACCTGGGCATCGCCGCCGATCAGTACGCGTCGGAGTCGCGCTTTGTCGTGCGTAGCCCGCACTCAGGCGGCGGCGGTGTGTCCGGGCTTGGCCAGGTGCTCGGGCTGGCGAGTGGCCTCAGCAACTCGGCCACCGAGGCGTTCAGCATCAACGACTATTTGCAATCGCACGATGCCGTCACCGCTCTGCAAAGGCAGGTGAACCTTGTCGGAATGTTCCGTCGTCCGGAAGCTGACCTGCTCGCCAGGCTGTGGTGGAAGCAGCCCATGGCCGAACGGCTGCTACATTACTATCAGTCGCAGGTGAGCGTCACCTATCGGCAGGATACCGGGATCACCACGCTGGAGGTGCGCGCGTTCCGCCCGAGGGACGCGCTGGCGATCAACACGGCACTGCTCCAGATCGGCGAGGCCCGCGTCAACGCGTTCAACAAGCGCGCGACCGATGACAGCCTCACCGTCGCGAGCGGCGAGGTCGTTGCCGCGGAACACCGGATCGAGGCGATCCAGCATCGCATCACCGCGTTCCGGCAGATCCAGAACAACCTCGACCCCGAAAAGGCTGGGGCATCGGGGATGACTTTGATCTCGGGCCTCGAGAACCAGCTCTCGCAGGCGGATGCCCAGCTTGCGCAGATGTCGAACTCGATCAGCGCGTCGAGCCCGCAGGTCGAGACACTCAAGGGGCGGATCGCCGCGATCACCGGGCAGATCGATGCGCAGCGTGCGTTGCTGACCGGACATGGCGGAGCGCTCGCCCCCGTGGTCGCGGATTACGACGACCTGTTGCTGCGACGGCAGTTCGCCCAGACGAATTACAACGCCGCCGAGTCAGCGCTCGAAGTCGCGCGCGAGAACGCGTTGAAGCAGCAATTGTTTGTCGTGCGTGTGGTGGAACCAAACCTGCCTGAGCTCGCACTTTATCCTCGTCGTATCCTGATGACGCTTGCGATCTTCCTTTGCTCGATGATCGCGTTCGGCATCGGCCGGATGGTGGTCGCCGGCGTCCGGGAGCACGCGATCTGAGGCGAGTATCCGACTGATTGCCACGGAGCCGCATCGTGAGTGACGGCCCAACGGTCGCGACCGAGCACGACGTAGAGAACTGCTATCGGGTGTTTCTCGGGCGGCCGCCGGAGAACCCCGAGGTCGTCAGCCAGATCGTGGCTCGGAAGGCATTTGTCTGGGACGTCATCCGCGAGTTCGTGCACAGCGAGGAAGCGGCGACGCGTCGCTCGTCCGAAGTCAGCGACCGCATCATGATCGGGTCAGAAAGCGAACGAGCGATTGCGCGCCTGCTTCCGGCGATCGGCAGCCACTTGGCGAAGACTCGTTACAGTAATGTCGTCGAGGCCGACGGCACGCCTGCGCAACTTGACGAATTGTTCGCGCAGGTGCGGCAGGTCTGGGCGAAGTATGGCGAGGAGGAGCCATTCTGGTCGGTGCTGGTAGGCCCGGAGTTCCGACGTGCCGCCATGAACCAAGCATCCGAAGAGACCTTCTATCAGACCGGCCGCGTGGATTGCGACCTGTTCGCCGAGGCTTGCGCGCGTAACAGCATGCGCCGCCCGACGACTGGCACCGTCGTGGATTTCGGCTGCGGCGTTGGTCGACTCGGCCAGCACCTGTCTCTCGATTTCAGCGACTACATCGGTGTCGATATCAGCAGGCCGCACATCGACTTGGCAGCACGTCGGATGCGACAGCTCAGGCGCGAAAATTGCGCGTTCAGGCTCCTGCCTGATTTCCTTGCGTCCGATGTCCGGTTCGACGCGTTCATGTCGCTCATCGTGCTGCAGCACAATCCTCCACCCGTCATGAAGTTTCTGCTGCAGACGTTGCTTGACCGTCTCAGGCCCGGAGGACTGGCCTACTTCCAGATCCCCTGCTTCCTGTTCGACTATGAATTTCGGCTAGACGAGTATCTCTCTATACCGGCCAGCGGAAGGTCGATGGAGATGCATGCGCTGCCTCAGCGTCTGGTGTTTGACATCATCGCCGCCAGTTCCTGTCGCCTGGTCGAGATGACGATGGATGGCTGGATCGGTGCGATCGGGCTCTCTTACACCTTTCTTGTCGCAAAGCCGTGACGATGCCCTGCCGTTGCAACACCGTTGCGTCGATACGAAGCCTGGGAGTTGCCAACCGGTAAAGCCACGCGCTGATTGATGACCGACGATCGGCTTCACTGAGGCGAGACGGTACCAATGAGCGGAAGTGTTGTCATAGCGAACGGTAACAGTCTCGGGCTCGAAGATAACCAAGTCAGCATTGCACGGCTGCTGGTTCAGTCAGACAATAATCTCGTCCTGTATGGAACCGGTAGCGCAGGCGGTGCGCGTCCGATGTTCTCCTGCTTTCAGCATGCCGACAACACGCCGTTGCTGATCTATCCCGAGTTGCTGGACAACACCTGCGTCGACTTCTACGGCGCGCATGGCGACGGGGCGCAGGCGCAAACAACTGCCAGCATCGCATCCGGCGGGACCACTCTCACGGTTGGCAGATCGCTGTTCACATCAGAGGATGTCGGCAAGAACCTGATGCTGCCGGGCGCGGGCGCATCCGGCGGCACGCTTTACACGACCATTCAAAGCTGTGCCGGGCCGACCGAGGTCACCCTCGGCAACGCAGCCTCGGCCGCGCTTGCCACAGCCTCCGTCACCATCGCCTACGGTCATGATGATAGTGCAGCGTTCGGGACCGCGCACAACGCCGTCGCGGCGGCCGGCGGTGGCGCCGTCCATCTCGGCGCGAGAACCTACCTGATCAGCCAAGGCGTGCAGGTGACAGGGCGCATCGTATGGCAGGGCAAGGGCTGGTCGGAAAACGGTAGCCAGGGTTCGTGGATCCTGCAGGGCAGCCCTATCGTCTCTCCCTTTTCGGTGAGTGGCAGCGGCGCCGTTGGCGGCGGATTTCGCGACATCGGCTTCCGGCAGGTGCAGACCCCGATCAACGACAGCAACGGCTACCTGCTGCATGACTGGACGCCGATTCAGTATCCGCCGGTGATCGCGATCAACCAGACCGGCGGCGAGTATCTGATCGAGAGGATCATGCTGCTTGGCGTCTATGCCGGCATCGTCGCGACGGGCGCCGGACGAGTACAACTCTCGGCCATTCGCGGCGAGGTTTTTCTCGTCGGCATTCAGATGGATCAAGGCTTTGACTGTGCCGGCTTGCATGACATTCATTTCTGGCCTTATTGGTCCGGCGGCGCAATGAACGTCCTGCAGTGGACGCAGGCCAACGCCGATGCGGTGCAGCTTCTCCGCGTCGACGGCGCCATCTTTTCCGGTCAGACTTTTGGGTTTGGCTACAGAAGCGTTCTTCGTTGCAGTTACGGGTCGGGCGATGGCAACTCGGCCTTTGGCGGCAGCGCGAATGACTTCGCGATCGACTACCTGTACGGCGACGCATGCAAGTACCCGCTTTGGATCGACAACGCCGGTAGCGTGACCACCAACGCCAGCGGACAGATCGGTAAGTTCTACACCACCGGCGAGACGGTGCAGGGGTTGGTCACCGTCGCCGCCAACGCCCCTAGCGGGACGACCTCGTTGGTGTTGCAGAGCAGCGCCGGCATCACGCCAGGGGCGCCGATCACCGGTCCGGGCATCCCGACGACCGTCACGGTGACGGTGGCCAGCATCTCGGGGAACACGATCACGCTTTCGTCACCATCGATCGCCGCCATTCCATCCGGCACGTCGCTCACCGTAGGCACGATGACGATCCCGGGCGGCTCGGCAATCCAGGTGGACGGCATTGCGCAACTGCAAATCAGCCTTGCCAAAGTGTTCTTCCACGCCCAGAGCGCAGTGTCGCTGCAGAACGACGCCCCGAGCAGCATCTCGATCGGCACGCTCCGCGCGAACGCCACCAACGAGGCCAACGGCAACCACGCGGTTCTTTACGCCAGCAATCCGACACCGACACCGCACGTGATCACGCTCGGCACCCGGCCGGACGTCACCGTTCCCTACTCGCCACCCTTGATCAACGCGGGCTCGACGGTGACTGGCAGCTTCCCAGGCTACGAGTTCGAGAAGATCTACCCCGCGCCCGCCGGAAACTATAGTTTTCCGAACTGGGTTGAGACGCTCATCCTGGAGCCCGCGGTCGGGGGCACCGTCTCGAACTTCACAGTGACGCTGCCGACCAATCCAAAACAGTACCACACGGCCGACGTCGTATCATAGCAGAACGTCGCCTCGCTGACCCTGCAAAGCAGCTATCCTGTCATCTCGCCCCCGACCTCGCTCGCCGCCGGCATCAGTGCGAAGGTGCTGTTTGTCGGAGATTCGTGGGTCAGCGTGTCCTGACCATGGCCGTCTGAGCCACTGGCAGGCCATGCTCCAGCACGCCGAGACCAGCACGCACGCTCATGTCCCAGCTGGTCTCGAATGGGGCCGCCGACAGGATCCGATGATCAAGGCAATTCTTGATCGCGCCGTTCCAGCCGGGCCCGTCGAGCGGATCAAGGTAAACCGGGAGATCGCCTCCCACTTCTCGCAGGACCGGAAGGTCCGAGCAGAGCACCGGCACGCCAAGCGCCAGCGCCTCCGCGAGCGGCAGCCCGTAGCCTTCCGCAAATGACGGGAACAGCAGCGCGCGCGTGCCAAGCAGAAGCCGCGTGACCTCGGCGTCCGGCAAGGCATTGTGCTCCTCGACGACGCCTTGCAACGCGGGGCAACGCTCGATCATGTCGAGCACGTTCTCGTTCTCCCAACCGCGCCGCCCGATGATGACGAGACGCGGCGTGGCCGGCCCCAGCTCGGCGACCAGCCGACGCCAGATGTTGAGCAGCAGCAGATGGTTCTTGCGCGGCTCGATGGTGCCAAGGCAGACGAAGTAGGGGCGCGGATCGGCGTCGGCGTGGCTCGCGGCCGCGTCGGCAAACGCGCGCAGGTGCACGCCGTGCGGCACGACCGCAACCTTCACATGGCCGCGACCCACGTCGTGGAGATGCGGCAGCAACGCCGAGCGAACCACCTCGGAGGGTACCAGCACCGTGTCGGCAAGGCGACACACGGTGGCGATCCGCAGCCGGTGCCGTGCCGGCTGCTTTGGTCCGCAATATTCCGGATACTCAAGCGGGATCAGGTCGTGGACCATCGGCACGAACAGCGCGCGACGACGCGCCAGGGCATCGGCGATGAATCCCGGCCGGGTCAGGTGATGATGCGAGAGCAGGAGATAGAACCAGCGCGACGGTGGCGCTTGCCGCTTAAACGAGAGCCTGGTCCGATCGCCCGAACCCGGCAGCATCAGGCCGTGCAACAGGCGGCGACCGAGACGAACCGGATCGAGCCGGCCCGCGGGCACCGTCTCGGTGCCGGCGCTCTCCCAGCGACGGCTCAGCGCCGCGATGAAGCACGCGGTGGCGGCGTGCGACAGTGTGCCAAAGCGCCCGAGCGGGTGCAGGGCCGCGAACTCCGTCCGATCCGGCGCGTGCGCGAGCAGGTATTTCGCATAGGCGAGTTCGACCCGGTCGATCCCGGTCGGCACCGCCTCGCCCGCGCGCGATAGCAGCCGTGACACGTCGAGCGTGTAGCGAGGCGGTCCGGACGGCGGCCCGAGCGCGTTCATGCCTGTTTGGCTCCCTCCGCATCGGTCTCGTCGGCCGCGAGATGCGGCGGGCAGGCCGCCTCAAGGCGAGCAAGCGCGCCGGACACCACCTTGTCGAGCGCCGCCTCGGAGAAGAAGCCGCCAGCGACCAGGCAGCGCTCGATCAGCACACGACGGAAGGCTGCGAAGATCGCCGCATCGGGCTCGCCTGGATCGGACCAAAACGCATCAAGCGGTCCTTGAGAGGTGATGCCGTCGATGTTGTAGACGGCGTGCCCCAGCGTGATCACCGGCACGCCCACCGCGATTGCGAGCGTACCGGTCGTGCTGTTGATGGTGATCAGACCGCGCGCACCGCGGACGATCAGCGCGATGTCGCCACCCTCGATCAGGCTGACCCGGTCGGCGACGCCATGCGTCCGCGCCTCGGCCAGCACCAGCGCACGCCAATCATTGAGCCCGTTATCGAGCGGATGCTCCTTGATCACCAGGTGGAGCGAAGGCGATGCATGTCGCGCGAACGAGGTGATCACTCGCCGCACCGCATCGGCAACCGATCGAAACGGCGAATGCAGCCGCACCTGCGCGTCGGCGTCGAGTTGCAACGGGAACAGCATGTAGGCCGCGCCGGATGCGGCGAGTGCTGACAGCGTCGCCACCGTTCGTTCCGCGGCCTGGCGTCGGCGCGACAGTCGACGCAGCCAGCCGAACCCCTCCGTCACCGGGTGCCAAGGCCGGTGATTGGTCCAGTGCGGATAGTACCAGCGGGTCAGCAAGTCGGCAGCGTTGTATGCGACGCCTTCGAACGCGCGTCGTCGGAACGAGGACGGGACCGCGTCATGCTGCGGCGCGGGCGGCAGACGTGCGGCCTCGGCAACGTAGGTCATGGGATCGCGTGGCAGGCTGGAATGACCGTTGACACCGCCGAGCTCGAGCGTGACCCAGTCGGGACGAAGGTAGCCCTCCTCGAACACGTGCACCGGAATGGCGAGCCGGTCGCACAACGCGATGGCCTCGCGGTGCATCGGTCGGCAGTCGCCGAACAGCAGCACGTCGGTGATGTCTTGGGCGGCGATGATCCGAGCTAGCGCGTCAGGCCAGTCCGCCAGGCTCCCCCTGTAGTCGATCCCGCCGGGCTGGCGCCAGAACAGCCGGTCACCGCCGTTGAAGTGCACCTTGTGCACCCCGTAGCCGTCCCGACGCAGCCTTAGGCCGACGCGCCGGAAGAACGGCCCCATCAAGCTTTGCAGCAGCAGAACCTCTCGCCTGCGCCCCTCCTGATGGCGCGTGGCTACGATTGGCTGTGTCGCGCGCAGCGTACCGTCAGGCATCCAGCCTCCCTTTCGCTGGCGCATCGAACGCGCGCCACGAAGGTCGCGTTCCGTGCTCGGCCGCCGACCGCCACTCCGACACCGATCGACGCGCCCGGCCCTGCAACCGGCGAAGACGCATCAGCCACGTCGGACGCCAGAGCGACGGATCGCCAAGGCGGGACAGCAGCGTCTCCGGTGGGCATGGCAGGCCGGTCACCGGATCGACGTAGCGCGGATACAGGATCAGCGCCGCGGCCGCCAACTCCTCTAACACCAACCGCCGCCCACGTCGCGGCTGCGGCGGCGCGTGGTCAATGGTCAGCCCCCAGCCGGCGTAGAACGGCTGCCCATAGGTCACCACCCGGCGGCCGCGGAGCAGCGCCTCGAAACCGGCCAGCGAGGTGAGCGTGTGCACCTCGTCGACCCGCGACAGCAACGCGGCGATCGCGCCACCGCGGCTCACCCGATCGGCGAGCGATGCTGCGATATGGTCCGGCACGGCCCCCGGCCGGTGGCCGGCATCGACGTCGGGGTGCGGGCGGTAGACCAGGAACGCGTCGGGGTTGTCGGCGCGGACCCGACGCAGCAACGCGAGGTTGTCTGCTATCGCGCCGCCGCCGGCGAGCCGAACCGACAGATCGTCCGCCACCTGGCCGGGGATCAGCAGCACGCGCCTGCCGGTCGGAAAATCGAGCGCCGGCGGCGCGCCGCCGCTCGCATATTTCGACACCCCGGACGCGGTCAGCGCGTCCACCAGCCGGCGGCCGCGGGCGCGCAACGCGTCATTGAAGATGGTGGTCGCCAGCAGCGTCTCGAGATCGCTCGGCCGGCTGGGGTCAAAGTAGATGCCCTGGCCGTCGACGATGATGGAGGCTGGCGGCAGCAGGTCGCTGCCGAGGCCAAGCGACCGCACGAAGCCATCTTCCACCAGATGCAGGGCGATGCCGCCACGTGCCGCAGCGTCCGCAAGCCCGGCCGGCAGGCGGGTCGACCAGGCGGCGATCGCACCGTCGCGCCGCCTCGCCTCGCGCAGCACGGCGGCGGCGCCCCGCCTGAACGGAGGGCCGGCCGCTGCATTCGCGGTCGCGAAGAACTGGGTGATGCGTCGGCGCTTCCAGAGCGACATTCCGGCGCAGACCGCAACTCCGCGATTGGCCACGATGACGCGGCGCCACTCCACCAGCAGGTCCGTGATCGCAGCGGCCGTGCTGTCCACGCCGGTGAACGGATCGCGATAACGCGTGCCCTCGACGATCAGGGCGATCACACGCTCGCGATGGTGCGCGTCCAGCACCTGTGAGTCGGCGCCGAGATCGACCTGTCGCTTGGCGAGCAACGCGAGCACGACGAGGTCGGTCATGGCATCGGCGTACACGGCCCAGAGAGACGGCAGCAGAACATGCGGATCGCAAGGGCCTGTGATGACGGTGCTGCCGGCCTTGATCGCGTCCGTGGCGAGCGCGGTATCCGGGCGCCGCAAGACGAGCGCCAGCCGCGCGGCGTCGTGCGACCGCAGCGCTCGGGTCCAGAGCAGGCGTGCGGCGCCGTCGGTCGCCGCTTCGATCAGGACCATGTCGTTCATCGGCAGGCGACATGTCGCGTCCGCCCAGAACGTGCCCCCCACGTGACCGTGCAGAATGGCGTCAGGCAGCCAAGCTCGTCCGTCTGCAACACGGCCGGGTCGTGCGGCCGGGTCGTCCGCCGACCAGCCAGGCAGGAGCGATGCGACGACCGGCGATCCGCGAAACGGCGGCGCCCTCAGAAGAGGCTGCCGCGTGCGACTCACGATGGTATCCAAGGCCAGATGATCGTCTACACCCCTTCCAAGCTCGCGGCCCTTGGGCCTTCGCCGGCATCCGCATTGTCCGTGGCTGAAATAAGGCCGCCCGGCCGCGATCGCGAGCCTTGGAGGGTCGATTGGCTACGGATCATCCTTGGATACGATGTCGTCGCGGTCCGAACGTGGTCGTTTCGGGTGCGAGCACCTGCCTCGCCGCTGACGCGAGCCGTGTGAGCTCCTTGCCGAGCTTGTTTGCAGCGCTGTCGTTGACCTTGCTGGCGGTTCTGGCGCTCGACGCCGTCGTCCACCCGCGCGCCGTCTCAGGCCGTGCGGCCGGTGGCGTGATGGTGCTCCTGCTGGCCGGCACCACCTTGTTTGGCTGCATCGTCGTGCTGCTTGGCAGCGCGCCTGCCGCGGCGCTTGCGACGGTCTCGCTAGCCGGCGCGCTGACGGTCGCGTCGAACCTCAAGCGTCGTGTCCTTGGCGAGCCGTTGCTGTTTTCCGATCTGGCTGTCGCGCAGGCCTTCCTTCGCTATCCCCGGTTCTACGTCGCGTCGATCCCGCTCGCGTTGCGCGCCGCCATCCTGTTGGCGCTCCCCGTGCTGGTTGTCGCCGCCATCCTGCTGTCGCGAGCGGCTTGGCCGCTGCGTGTTGATGGTGCGGCGCTGGGGTTTGCGGCCGCTTCCGCCCTCGGCCTTGCTCTGCGACGACAGCAGCGTCAGCCCGGCCTGACACGAGCTCCAGAGCCAGCAACATATGTCCGGCGTTACGGCCTGGTCGCGACGCTGCTCGCCTACGCGCTCGCCTGGCGCAGGACCCCGGACCCGCCGCCGCCGCCGAACCTTGCCGGCGGCGTCGATACGCCGGCGCTGGTGATCGTCGTGCAATGCGAGTCGTTCGCCGATCCGGCCGACCTGATCGGCGCGAGTGCGACCAGGCTGCCCTCGCTCGCGGCCTGCCGTCGGCTGGCGATTCGCTCCGGGCGCCTGCTGGTGAGCGGCTTTGGTGCCTACACGATGCGCACCGAGTATGGCGTGTTGTTCGGCAGGAGCGAGGACGAGCTCGGCTTCCGGCGCTTTGATCCCTACCTCACCGCCCGGCGCGAGGTCGCGCATGCGTTGCCGAACAAGCTGCGCGCGTGGGGCTTCCGCTCGGTGTTCCTGCATCCCCATGACCTCAGGTTCTACGGCCGCGACAGGCTGATGCCACTGATGGGGTTCGACGAGGTGATCGGCCCCGACGCGTTCGCGCCGGTGCGAGCAGGCACCGACGTGAGCGACCTCGCGGTGGGCGACATGGTGCACAGGCTGATGTCGAGCAACGCTGGCCGGACGCTGATCTATGCCGTCACGATGGAAAACCATGGTCCGTGGAGCGGCGCGGCGGACGGCACCGAGGCCGCGATGCGACGCTACCTCCATCATCTCGGTCACAGCGACGCTTTGCTGGGACGCCTCGCCGACGCCGTCCTCGCCTGTGATCGCCCGGCGTTGCTGGTGTTCTTCGGCGACCACCGACCATCGCTCCCGGGCCACTCCGCCCCATACGGTGCGCGGGATACGCCTTACGTCGTGCTCGGATCCGGCTTGCAGGCTGAGCGTGCAGCGCCGGAGAACCTTTCTCCAGCCGCGTTGCACCACCTCATCCTCAAGTTGTGCGGCGGGGCATTGGCGCGCCCAGCCCCCGACGCCGTCTAGCCGGTGGCTACGGCCGGAAGCGAACTCGGCAGCATCCGCGTCGCGCCCGCCACGATCGAGAGCGCGCGCGAGATGTCCTCGGATTGATGCAGCGCCGACAGAAAGAAGCGCAATCTCGGTTGATCACGCGGAACGCCGACCTGAACGATCGGCGGGCAATAATAGCCTTCGCTCAGCAGTGCGTTGGCACACTGGACGGTCTGCGCGTTGTCGCGAAACAGCAGCGGGATCACTCCCTGCCCCTGCGCCGGGCCGACATCGAGGCCGAGGGATCGAGCCGTTCGTACGAACAGGCGCGAGTTCGCATGCAGGCGTTCGACCCGCCAGGGCTCGGCATCAAGCAACTGCACCGCCCGGAGCGCAGCCGCGGCGATCGGTGGTGACAGGCCGACGCTGAACACGAAGCCTGGCAAGGTGTAGCGGAACCACTCGAGAACGCGCTGGCTCGCCCCCACGAAGCCGCCGCAGGTGCCGAACGCCTTCGACAGCGTGCCGACGATGATGTCGATATCGAGCGGATCGGTGCCCCAGTGCTCCGACAAACCGCGTCCGGAGGCGCCGAGTACGCCGATCGAATGCGCCTCGTCAACCATCAGCCACGCATCGTGACGCTGCCTGATCCGGAGCAGCCGCGGCAGGTCGGGCACGTCCCCGTCCATGCTGTAAAGTCCCTCGACCACGATCAGGCAGCGTCCATGCTGCTCGCGCATGGTGCAGAGCAGCTCCTCGAGGTGATCGAGATCGTTGTGCCTGAACGAGAGGGTGAGCGCGCGTGACGCGGCGGCGCCCTTGGCAATGCTGTTATGCGACAGCTCATCGACAAGCAGCAGGTCGCGTGACCCGAGCAGGTGACCGACCACCGTGACGTTGGTCAGGTAGCCGCTGACCAGGCAGAGCGCGCCCTCGGTGCCGATGAAGCGCGCGAGCGCTGATTCCAGTGACCTATGAAGGTCTCGCTCGCCGCCGACAAGGCGCGATGCCAGCACGCCGGCCCCCATCGTCAGCGCCGCCTCACTGGCCGCTTCGCGCACGCGCAAATCGACCGACAGGCCGAGATAGTCGTAGTTGCCGAAGCTGACGATCTCCTGGTTACCGCTCATCGCCGGCAGCTGATCGAGCGAGCCCATGAAATGCCTGACATGGCCGAGCACGTCTCGTCCCGCGAAGCGGAACCTGCGATCCGCGTAATCGGCCAGATTCATCCAGCTGGTGCCCATTGCTTGAACGTCATGACGTCAATCGAACATGAAGGCTTCATGGCGACTGGTCCAGGCTCCCGGCGATGGCGTCGCGGGTTGCAACGTCGAGGTCGCGATGCTGTTCCGCACGCAACCGGCGCAGCACCACGCGCCGGAGCGGCGACGGCAACAGACGTTCGAGGACGCGCGCCACCCGGAACGGCCATGGCAGCACGAGATGACGCCGGCGATGACGCATGGCGCGCGCGATCGCACGCGCCGCGGCCTCCGGGGTCATGAGGAATGGCTTTGCGCAACGCAACCTGCGGCTCATCGGCGTGTCGACAAAGCCGGGCGACACCAGCAGCACGTCGACGCCGAGGGGGCGCATGCCGAGCTCCAGCGCCTCGGCGAAGCACGCGAGGCCGGCCTTTGAACCGACATAGGCCGGCGCGAAGGGCAGCGCATGGAAGGCGGCCGCGGAGCCGATCAGCACCAGGCCGCCGCCGCCCCTCGCCGCCATCCGCCCAGCAAGCTCGGTCGCGAGCGTCGTGGTCGCCACGAAGTTGACGACGCCGACCGCCAGCACGTCCTCGGCGGCCTCGGTCATGGCGCCGGTCGGCCGAATATCGCCAATGCCTGCGGACAGGATGGCAAGCCTGATCGGGGCCGCGTCGTCGTCCTGACGAAGGCAGC
>CAXTPV010000013.1:0-23159 GCA_964246135.1 uncultured Acetobacteraceae bacterium
GAAGTGGATACGCCGCTTGGGCTGCGTCGGCGCCTCCTCGAAGAACAAATCCATCAGCATCGACTTGCCGCGTCCGACCTCGCCCACGAGGTAGAGGCCGCGCGGCCGGACCCTCGCTTGCGCTCGCCCGAACCTGCCAAGCAGGGATCGTCGCGGCGGTGGCAACGGGCGATAGCCATCGAGCGCGCGTGCGAGCAGATCGAGCCGCTCGGCCGCCGCCTCCTGCGCCGGGTCCGCGGCCAGGCTGCCGCCGGCGACGCGCGCGCGATAGCGGGCCATCACGCCCGGTTCCGCGAGGCCCGTCTCTCGCGGCCCGTTCACGCGTGACCAAGCCGGCGCCGCGGCACCGATCCAGGGTCGATCAACCGTTCGAGAGCGATGTAACCGTGCCACATCTCTGATCATTTGCTCGTCATGACTGTCATGACCCGACCCGCGCCGTCACGCATCAAGCACCTCCTGGCGATCGCGGCCATGTTCCTGATCCCGATCGGCGCCGAGGCCGCGGGCCTGCGCATGACGGTGGAGCATCCGCACTTCACCTGCGAAGGACGGCACGGCAACCTGTCGCACGTGGCGTTCCGGCCGGGCGATCTGGCGACCGACGCACCGCTGCCATGCTGTGACGGCCAGCTCGGTTGCGCGCAGTTCCTGTCGACCAACACCATCGTTCGCCAGCCGCGCGAGTGGCGCGGCTGAGCCTCGCGGAGGCTGGTGCGGCGGGTGATTGCCGGCCGTCGAAGTTGGCGGTAACCGGGGGCGATGAGTGAAGCTGACGACGTCATAGACCTTTCCAGGCTCGAACTGGCGAACGTGGCGTCCGACCCGTTTCCGCATGTGGTGGTGCCTGACGTCGTGCCGCCGCTGGCACTCTCGCGCGTCATCGCGGACTTGCCGGCGATGTCGAGTGGCGGCTCGTTCCCGCCGGCGGCACTTCGCCTCGGAGGCGCCGCCCGCGCCCTGGTGGCAGCGCTCGAAGGCGAGCGGTTCCGGCGCGCCATCGCGACGCTGTTCAGCCTCGACCTCGGACACGCGCCCACCATGCTGACGGTGCGCGGCTGCACCCGCGAAAAGGACGGGCGGATCCATCGCGATTCGGTCGCCAAGCTGGTCACGGTGCTGCTCTACCTCAATCCCGGCAATGCCGCCTGGTCGCGTCGCGAAGGTTGCCTGCGGCTGTTGCGAAGCCCCGACGATCTCGAAGACTACGCCGTCGAGATACCGCCGGTGAACGGGACCCTGCTGGCGTTTCCGAACGGCCCGACCACCTGGCACGGTCATCGCACCTATGTCGGGCGCCGCTACGCCATCCAGCTCAACTACATGGCGGACGGTGCCAAGGCACGCGCCGAGATGCGCCGTCATCGACTATCGGCGGTGCTGAAGCGCTTCAGCTCGGCCGCCTGAGATCAGTCGCTGGTCGATCCCCAGCTGCGCCCGTCACGCTGCACCAGCGCTTGGGCGCCAGCCGGGCCGTCGCTACCGGCGGCGTAGAACTCAGGCGGGGTCTTGTTCGCGGCCCAGGCCTGCAACGCCGGATCGACCACCGCCCAGGCGGCGTCGATGTTGTCGGCGCGCTGAAACAGGGTGGCATCGCCGATCAGGCAATCATAGATCAGGGTCTCGTAGCCGACATTCGGCTCGACCTTGAACGCATCCTGGTAACGGAACGCCATCTCGACGCCGGCGAGATCCATCTTCGGCCCCGGGATCTTGGCCGAGATGCCGAGCGTGATGCCCTGGCTCGGCTGGATGTTGACGGTGAGGTTGTTCGGCGTCAGCCGGTCGACCGGCGTGTCGCGGAACATCGCGTAGGGCGCCTGGCGGAAATGCACCACGATGTCGGTGCGGCGGCCGGACATGAACTTGCCGGTGCGCAGATAGAACGGCACGCCCGCCCAGCGCCAGCTATCGGCTTCCAGCTTCATCGCGATGTAGGTCTCGGTGATGCTGTCCGGTGCGACGCCGGGGCTCTCGCGGTAGCCGGCGACCGCGCCGCGTCCGGCGACGTCGCCCGCGGTATACTGCCCGCGCACCACGTTCTCCGGACGCACCGGCCGCAGGCTCTCGAAAAACGCCTGCTTGGAGCTCCTGACACTTTCCGCGTCGAACGAGTTCGGCGGCTCCATCGTGACCATCGACAGCAGCGTGAACAGATGGTTGGGCACCATGTCGCGGAGAGCGCCGGTCGCCTCGTAGAACGCGCCGCGCTGCTCGACGCCGACCGTCTCGGCCGCCGTCACCTCGATATGGTCGATATATTCACGTCGCCAGAGCGGCTCGAACATGCCGTTGCCGAACCGGAAAGCGAGGATGTTCTGCACCGTCTCTTTGCCGAGGAAATGGTCGATCCGGTAGATCTGGCTCTCGTCGGCCTGTTCGAGCAGCGCGTGGTTGAGCGCCTTCGACGACGCGAGGTCGGCGCCGAACGGCTTCTCGACCACGATGCGCCGGAATGCGTTCTCCGCCTGCTTGAGCAGGCCAGCGCGGCCGAGCCCGGTCGCCACCACCGAAAAGAACCGCGCCGCGACCGCGCAGTAGAACACGACGTTGCCCGAGACCGCCTCGCCGAGGCGGTGGATGTCGGCATCAACGGTGAAATCCGCCTGCACGTAGCTCGCCCGCGACGCGAGCCAGTTCCAGGCCGTCTCGTCGATCTGCGGCGTATAGAACTCGGCCGTCGGGTCTTTCGTGAAATCCTGCATCGTGTCGCGCAGTTCGTGCTTCCAGTCGTCGCTGGACGTCGGGACCCGGTCGACGCCGATCAGCTTGAACCCGTCGTCGAGCAAATGGCTGCCGATCAGGTTGTAGAGTGCCGGGATCAGCAGGCGCTTGGTCAAATCGCCATGGGCGCCAAAGATCACCAGCGTGCAGGCCGGCGCCTTGGCGGCGGCGGCGGGCGCCACGCGCTTGTCGGGCCGGGTCGGCTGCGTGGTCGCACTCATCGGGTCCGCTCCGCTGCAATCGCTATCAGCCCAACGCTAGGGGCTGCCACCCACGCGAGCAACCGACCATGGCGGAAACGGTGCTGGCGCGCAGGCTGGACGCGAAACGGCCTGCAGCCAGCGCTATACCAGCAGGCCGCACGGCGGGCCCGGTCACATGGCTCCCCGCCCGACGCAGGAATCTTGATCTAATTTCAAGTTGCCGGCCGCCTGTCCGAAGCCGAGGTCAACCCCCGCGCGAATCGGAGCCCAACCGCCAACGCTTGTCGGGCGCGATGACCGGGCTTACCTGCGGTCGGGCGTGGGTCAGGGTGAGGGCAGGTTGGTGATCAGCGGCTTGAGGCGATCGTCCGGCGACGTCCGGGCACCAGACGGCTTGCGGGTCGCGGTGGTGGGGGCGACCGGCGCGGTCGGCCGCGAGATGCTGAAGATCCTGGCCGAGCGCTCGTTTCCGGCAAGCGAGGTCGCGGCACTGGCATCACCTCGCTCCACCGGGCAGCAGGTCTCGTTCGGCGACGAGGCCGTGCTGCGGGTGCAGAACCTCGAGACCTTCGACTTCAAGGGCTGGGATCTGGCGCTGTTCAGCGCCGGCGGCGCGAGCTCCAGGGCGCACGCGCCGCGCGCGGTGGCCGCCGGTTGCCTGGTGATCGACAACACCAGCGAGTTCCGGATGGAGCACGACGTGCCGCTGGTGGTGCCGGAGGTGAACCCGGAGGCGCTCTCGCGCATCAGGCGCGGCATCATCGCCAACCCGAACTGCTCGACGACCCAGATGGTGGTCGCCCTCAAGCCGCTGCACGACCTGTTCCATGCGCGCCGCGTGGTGGTCGCGACCTACCAGTCGGTGTCGGGCGCCGGCAAGGAAGGGATGGACGAGCTGTTCACCCAGACCAAGGGCAGCTTCGTGCACGATCAGCCGACGGCGCAGCAATTCACCAAGCCGATCGCGTTCAACGTCATCCCGCATATCGACCGCTTCATGGATGACGGCGCCACCCGCGAGGAGTGGAAGATGGCGGTCGAGACGCGCAAGATCCTCGACCCCGACATCGCGGTGCTCGCGACCTGCGTGCGGGTTCCGGTGTTCGTCGGCCACTCGGAGGCGATCGCCGTCGAGTTCGTGGACGCGGTCGACCTTGAGCGGGCGCAAGACGCGTTGCGCGAGGCGCCGGGGGTGATCCTGCACGACAATCGTGACGATGGCGGCTACGCGACGCCGGCCGAATGCGTCGGCGAGGACGCGACCTATGTTAGCCGCCTCAGGCGTGACCCGACAGTATCGAATGGCCTCGCCTTCTGGTGCGTGTCTGACAACCTGCGCAAGGGCGCGGCGCTGAACGCGGTGCAGATCGCCGAGACCCTGCTCGCGACCGGGCGGCTGGCCCGCAAGGCAGCCTGACGATGAAGGATGGTCGCGACGCGCTGTTCATCGGCGCCAGCAGCGACGGCGCCCGGGTGCGCCGTCCGATGTCGCCGCACCTGCAGGTCTACCGGCCGCAGCTGACCTCGGTGCTGTCGATCTGCAACCGGATCTCCGGCATCGCGATCTCGGCCGGCACGCTGCTGATGGTGTGGTGGCTGGTCGCGGCGTCCCAGGGCCCGCGCGCGTTCGCGCACGTGCAGTGGTTCGCCGGCAGCATCCTCGGCATCCTGATGCTGCTCGGCTGGATGCTGGCACTCTGCTACCACACTTTTGGCGGCCTGCGGCACCTGACCTGGGACGCGGGGTTCGGCTACGATCTCCGCAGCGTGCATCGTTCGGGCTGGATAACCGTCGGCGTGACCCTGGTCACCTTTACGGCCATCGTGCTCGCCGGGCTGCTGATCTGGCTCTGACCCCGATCCCGCGGAGAACCTGATTGTCGCAGCCCCTGCGCACGAACGTGACACCGGTGATGCGGTCCCAGCTCGGGCGGGTGCGTGGCCTTGGCGCCGGGGGCGGCGGCGCTGTCGAGCACTGGCGGGTCGAGCGGGTCACGGCGATCGCGCTGGTGCCGCTCACGGTCTGGTTCGTGGTGTCGGTGCTCCGGCTGCTCGGCGCCGGCCAACCGGTGGTCGCGCACTGGGCCGGGCACCCGGTCAACACCGTTCTGCTGCTCGCGCTGGTTGCGATGACGTTCCATCACATGCAGCTCGGCTTGCAGGTGGTGATCGGCGACTACATTCACTCAAAGCCGATCGAGGCCCTGGCCACGCTGGCGAACAAGGGCGTCGCGCTGTTGCTGGCCCTGTTCGCCGCGGTCGCGGTGCTGAAGATGGCCTTCTGAGGACCCGCCCGTCATGAACGCCATCACGTTGCCCTCGTCGCGTGCCTACACGGTGATCGATCACGCCTACGACGTGGTCGTGGTCGGCGCCGGCGGCTCCGGGCTGCGAGCGACGCTCGGCATGGTGGCGGCAGGGCTCCGCACCGCCTGCATCACCAAGGTGTTCCCGACCCGCTCGCACACCGTGGCGGCCCAGGGCGGCATCGGCGCCGCGCTCGGCAACATGGGCGAGGACGACTGGCGCTGGCACATGTACGACACCGTCAAGGGGTCGGACTGGCTCGGCGATCAGGACGCGATCGAGTACATGTGCCGCGAGGCGGTGCCGGCGATCCAGGAACTCGAGCATTATGGGGTGCCGTTCTCGCGCACCGAGGACGGACGCATCTATCAGCGCCCGTTCGGCGGCCACATGAAGGAGTACGGCAAGGAACCGGCGCAGCGCGCCTGCGCGGCCGCCGACCGCACCGGCCACGCCATCCTGCACACCCTCTACCAGCAGACGCTCAAGCACGATGCCGAGTTCTTCGTCGAGTATTTCGCCCTCGACCTGATCATGGACGAGGAGGGCGCATGCCGCGGCGTCATGGCGTGGTGCCTGGAGGATGGCACCATGCACCGCTTCCGGGCGCAGCGCGTGGTGCTGGCCACGGGGGGCTACGGCCGCGCCTATCTGTCGTGCACCTCGGCCCACACCTGCACCGGCGACGGCTCCGGCATGGCGATGCGCGCCGGGCTGCCGACCCAGGACATGGAGTTCGTGCAGTTCCACCCCACCGGCATCTTCCCCGCCGGCTGCCTGCTGACCGAGGGCTGCCGCGGCGAAGGCGGCTACCTCACCAACAGCGAGGGCGAGCGCTTCATGGAGCGCTACGCGCCGACCGCCAAGGACCTCGCCTCGCGCGACGTGGTGTCGCGCTCGATGACGATCGAGATCAACGAGGGGCGCGGCTGCGGCGCCGGCCGCGACCACATCCTGATGCATCTCGAGCATCTGGGCGCCGACCTGTTGCACGAGCGTCTGCCAGGCATCTCAGAGACCGCGCGGGTGTTTGCCGGCATCGACGTCACCAAGGAGCCGGTCCCGGTGTTGCCGACCGTGCACTACAACATGGGCGGCATCCCGACGAACTATCATGGCGAGGTGCTGCGGCCGACGGCCGCTGATCCCGATGCGGTGGTGCCCGGCCTGATGGCGATCGGCGAGGCGGCCTGCGTGTCGGTGCACGGCGCCAATCGGCTCGGCACCAACTCGCTGCTCGACCTGGTGGTGTTCGGCCGCGCCGCCGCGCATCGGGCGGCGGCAACCGTCAAGCCCGACGAACAGGTGCCGCCGCTGCCGCCGCGCGCCGGCGAGGCGACGCTCGACCGTTTCGATCGCACCCGTCACGCCAAGGGCGGGACCAGGGTGTCTGAGATGCGTGAGGGCCTGCAACGCACCATGCAGGCGCACGCGGCGGTGTTCCGCACCAGCGAGAGCCTGACCGAGGGCTGCCAGAAGATGCGCAATCTCTGGAGCGGGCTGGCCGACATGTCGGTCACTGACCGCAGCCTGATCTGGAACACCGACCTCGTGGAAGCGCTCGAGTTCGAGAACCTGATCGCCAACGGCACGGTGACGCTGGTGTCCGGCGAAGCCCGCCATGAGAGCCGCGGCGCGCACGCCCAGGACGACTATCCAGACCGTGACGACGAGCACTGGATGAAGCACTCGGTCTCGACCTGCAACGAGCGCGGCGAGGTCACGATGAGCTATCGCCCGGTCCGCATGCAGACGCTCACCAACGAGGTCTCGGTGTTCCCGCCCAAAAAGCGGGTCTACTGAGCCGCACCGCCCAGGACACGCAGCCATGGTCGAGCTTACGCTTCCCCGCAACAGCAAGGTCGGGCGCGGCCGCGTCTTCCGCGCCGCTGCTGGCGCGACACGGACCAAGACCTTCGACGTCTATCGCTGGAGCCCCGATGATGGGCAGAACCCGGTGATCGACAGCTACGAGGTCGATCTCGACCGGATCGGGCCGATGGTGCTGGACGCGCTAATCCACATCAAGAACGACCTCGACCCGACGCTCGCCTTCCGCCGCTCCTGCCGCGAGGGCATCTGCGGCTCGTGCTCGATGAACATCGACGGCGTCAACACGCTCGCCTGCCTCAAGCCGGTCGACGAGGTGCGCGGCAAGGTCCGCATCTACCCGCTGCCGCACATGGCAGTGGTGCGCGACCTGGTGCCCGACCTCACCGCCGCCTACGCGCAGCTTCGCTCGATCGAGCCCTGGCTGAAATCCGATACCAAGCCGCCGCCGGACGGCGAGCGACGGCAGAGTCCTGACGAGCGCAAGCTGCTGGACGGCATGTGGGAATGCATCCTGTGCTTTTGTTGCACGACCTCCTGCCCCTCCTACTGGTGGAACGGTGACAAGTATCTCGGCCCGGCGGTGCTGCTCGCCGCCTACCGCTGGATCGCCGACAGCCGCGACGAGCATGCCGGCGAGCGCCTCGACGCGCTGGAGGACACGTTCAAGCTCTACGCCTGCCGGACCATCATGAACTGCACCCAGACCTGCCCGAAGGGCCTGAACCCGGCCCAGGCGATCGGCCGGATCAAGCAGCTGCAACTCGAGCGCAAGGGATAGCGCGCCGGACCGAGGCTTGCCCGTCGCGCCGTATGTTCGAGCGTTCCCTCACGTTGCCCGGCGCCAGGCTCGGCGCCTGGACTGACAGCCTGCTGGTCGATCACGCCGTGTTCCGGCTCGCCTGGGACAACTGGGCCGAGGTGATCCCGGGCCTGCTCTACCGCTCCAACCATCCGACCCCGGGACGCCTGGCACGCGCGGTCCGACGACGCCGGATCACGACGCTGATAAACCTGCGCGGCCATCGCCGATGCGGTTCGGACGCGCTGTCGCGCGAGGCGGCGTCGCGGCTCGGATTGCGCCACGTCGACATGGCGTTCGAGAGCCGCGGGGCGCCGCATCGCGACCGGCTGCTGCGCTTCGCCGAGATCTATCGCGGGCTCACCGGCCCGACCCTGATGCATTGCAAATCGGGCGCCGACCGCGCCGGGCTCGCGTCCGGCGTCGCCATCCTGCTGGACGGCGGCGACACCAAGGACGCGCTGCGTCAGCTCTCCTGGCGGTTCGGCCACTTCCGGCGCTCGCGCACCGGCATCCTTGATGCGTTCTTCCTGCGTTACCGGGCGGAGGCGGAGGGCAGCATGAGCTTCCTCGACTGGGTCGAGCATCGCTACGACGAGGTGGCGCTGAAGCGGGACTTCGTCGCCGGTGGCCTCGCGAGCTTCCTGGTCGACCACGTGCTGCGGCGCGAGTAGCCTGATCGCCATGCGGCCGGCCCTCGCATCACGTGGCCGCGGCCGTGCCCACCGGGTGTTCCATCCCCTGTGTGGGGCGACGCTCGACACCCTCGTCCCCGCCCTGTTGCGCGGCGGCGTGTCGCCCGGCCGCGCCCACGTGGCCGCCATCGCGACCGCGATCGCGTTGCTCCGCCTGCCGTTCACGCTGTCGGAGGCCGCGATCTCGGCCATGCGCGGCGATGCGAGGCGTCCCTACCCGGCACCGGTGTTCATCGTCGGTCACTGGCGCAGCGGCACGACGCACCTCACCAACGTGCTGAGCCGGTCGGCCGCGTTCGGCATCCTGTCGCCGCTCGCGGTGGGCTTGCCCGCGGAAGCGCTCGGGCTCGGCCGGATCGCGGCGCCGTTCATCGAGCAATTCTTTCCAACGACCCGGCTGATCGACGAGGTCGCGCTGACCCCGGATTTGCCGCAGGAGGACGAGCTCGCGATGGCGAACCTGTCGACCCTGTCGTGCAACCACGGCATCTACTTCCCGAGCCGGATCATCGCCGAGTTCGAGCGTGGGGTGTTCGGCGATCTCGTATCGGCGCGCGAGCGGGCGGTGTGGGCACGCCGGCTGGAACGCTACGTCGCCAAGATGACGCGTGCCGCCGGCGACCGGCCGCTGCTGATACGCAACCCTGCCAACAGCGCCCGCATCCCGTTGCTGCGGGCGATCTGGCCGGAAGCGCGCTTCATCCACATTCATCGCGACCCGGCCGACGTCTACGCGTCCTCGATCGCGATGTTCGCCATCCTGGTACGCGAATTGTCGCTCGGGCGAGCAGCCGTCGACACCAGATCACTGGTCAGGCAGGTCTATCCGCGCCTGATGCGGCGGCTGATCGAGGACGGCACCGCGCTCCCGGCCGGCTCCTACGCGGAGATCGGCTACCGGGCGTTCATCGACGATCCGATGCCGGCACTGGCCCGCCTGCACGACGAGCTCGGCCTGCCCGGCTTTGACGCCGGCCGGGTGCCGATGCGCGACTATCTGGCCGGATGCCGGCAGACCCCGCGCCGGCATGCACTAGAGGCCAGCGACGGGAGCTGGCTCGCATCGCACGGCGCCGACATTTTCGCGCACTGGAACTACGCGACGCCGGACGCGGCTCAGACAAAGCAGCTCGCCCACAGCAGCGTCGCGGTGCCGAGTGCGACCAACGCGTCGCGCGAGGGCTCACGCAGCAGGAGCGACGCGATGGCGAGCGCCATGATCAGCAGGCCGACCGGAACGTAGCGCGGCCGGCCGAACAGGCGCGCGAGCGGCAGGAAGTGGGCGCCGACGATCAGGCTGATGCCGGGCAGGACGAGATCAAGCCGGCCAAGGTAGGCTGCGAGGTTGGCGACGACGATGACCCCGAGGATCTCGGCGCCAAAGACCACCAGGAACGGCCGCCGCGCGCGCCGCCAGTCTGGTCCGGCGCGCGAGCCGCCAAGGCGGGAAGCCGCCACAACAACCGCGACCGAGATCGCCGGGCCGAGCATCCGCACCGGTCCATCTCCGAACGCCGCGCCAAGGCCGAAGAACGACCAGATCGCGGCGAACAGGCCGACAATCAGCGCGCCGAGGAAGCGGCCGCGATCGGTGATCGCCATCGGCCCCTTACGTCGCGCTCGGCAGCGAAACGACGAACCGAGCGCCCAGCACGGACGCGCGCGGGCCAAGCCGGTTCTCGGCGGTGATGCGGCCTTTCAGCGCATCGACGATCTGCCGGCTGATCGAAAGTCCCAGGCCCGAGTGCTGACCGAACCGCTCGCCTGGCGGACGCTCGGTGTAGAAGCGGTCGAAGATGTGCTCGAGCTTGCCGTCCGGTATGCCGGGACCGTCGTCGGTGACCGAAATCTCGACCATCGGTCCGCGCTGCTCGCTCCGCAGAGTGATGGTGCCGCGCGGCGGCGAGAAGCTGGCGGCGTTGCCGATCAGGTTGCGCAGCACCTGCACCAGCCGATCCTCCACCGCCAGCACCTCGACCATGCGGTCATCGGCCTCCACCACCAGGCGGGGCGCATCCGGGGTCCGGGTCGCCTCGTGTATCTCCGCCAGTGCCTCCATCATCGGCACGACGAGGATCGCGGTGCTCGGCTCGCGCGATAGCTCGGCATCCACCCGGCTCGCGTTCGAGATGTCGGAGATCAGCCGGTCGAGCCGCGACACGTCGTCGCCGATGATCGCAAGCAGGCGCTGCTGCTGCGCGCGGTCGTCGACGCGTCGTAGGGTCTCGATGGCGCTGCCGATCGAGGTGAGCGGGTTCTTGATCTCGTGACTGACATCGGCCGCGAAGCGCTCGATCGCGTCCATCCGCGCCCATAGCGCCCTGGCGCTCTCCTCGAGCGCGTCGCCAAGCTCGCCGATCTCGTCACGCCGGCGCCGAAGTGCGCTGGGCACCGCGCCGGTGCGTCCCTCGCCTTCCCGCATGCTGAGTGCGGCGCGCGCGAGCGACAGGATCGGACGCGCGATGGTGCGCGCGAGATACCACGACAGCAGCACCGTGAGCCCGAGCGCCAGCAGGAACAGGTCGAGGATCGAACGACGCACGGCCTTCAGCGAGCGGTCGACGTCGTCGGCGGCGCGGGTCAGCAGGACGATGCCGACGGTCCGACCATCCTGCTGCACCGGCTCGGCGACGGTGATCAGCAGACGGCCGTCATGCGTCCGCCTGATGAAGGGCGGCGTCTCGTTGCCGTCCGACAGGCCGCCGACCCGCAGCGTCTCACCGGCATCGTTCGATCGCGGTGGCAAAGAGCGTTCGGACCCGCCCTCGGCGCCGTGATCGGCCGGCCCGTCGAAGGTCAAGGCACTGTCGGCGGACAACACCGTCAGCAACCGGTCGTAGAACCGGCCGAGCCAGGCGAGATCGCCGCCGCTGCCCTGCGGCCTTGGCGATGGCGGCACGCCGTTCGCGGCGCCGGGATTGCTGTCGGCGATGATCCGGCCATCCGGCGCATACAAACGCGCGACCGAGAACGGCGTCGGCTCTGTCAGTCGGCGGAGCAGCGGCCGGGCGAGCTCGGGCACGAGGACCCGATCAGCGCCCCGAACGTGGCGCCCCTCGGCAGGCCGCACCGCGCTCTGGCCAAGCGCGCCAGCATAGATTCGCGCCTGCTCGCGCAACGCGCCCACCTCGCCGGTCAGCAGGCCGCTCTGGAACTGATCGAGATAGAGCAGCGTCGCGACCAGCAGCGCCAGCGGCAGCGCGTTGACCAGCAGCACGCGACGCAGCAGCGGCGACAGCAGCAGGGTGCGGCGCCGCTGCCGCGGTGCCCGTGTGGCACGCGCCGGTACCGGCGCGTGCGGCCGCGCATCTGGCGACGACGTGACGGAGAGCCGGTCCGACCGCGCGACGGCCGCGGACCCGCCCTGCCGTGCCGCCGAGGCGACGGTCGCGATCACCGCCTCCTAACTCTCCCGATAGCGATAGCCGATGCCGTACAGCGTCTCGATGTGGTTGAATTCCTCGTCCACCGTGCGGAACTTCTTGCGCACCCGCTTGATGTGGCTGTCGATCGTCCGGTCATCGACGAAGATGCTCTCGCCATAGGCGGCATCGATCAGGTTGTCGCGTGACTTCACCATGCCGGGCCGGGCGGCCAGCGTCTTGACCAGCAGGAACTCGGTGACGGTGAGCTGGATGTCGTGGCCCTTCCACAGGCACTGGTGTCGGGTCTCGTCGAGCGTCAGCTCGCCGCGCACCAGACGTGCGGCTTGGCTGCCGCCTGCCGCCTCGTTGCGGTTCGCGTCCAGTCGCCGCAGCAACGCTCGTATCCGCTCCAGCAGCAGACGCTGACTGAACGGCTTGGTGATGTAGTCGTCGGCGCCGAGCCTGAGGCCCATCAACTGGTCAACCTCCTCGTCCTTACTGGTGAGAAAGATCACCGGCATCGCCGAGCGGGCGCGTAGCCGCTGCAACAGCTCCATGCCGTCCATCCGCGGCATCTTGATGTCGAGCACGGCGAGGTCGGCCGGCTTGACGTTCAGCGCCTGCAACGCGCTCTCGCCGTCGGTGAAGGTGCGGACGTGGTAGCCTTCAGCCTCCAGCGTGATGGAGACCGATGTCAGGATGTTCCTGTCATCGTCGACCAGGGCGATCGTCTGTGCCATCTGCGTTTTTTCCGCGCCGGTCCAACCTGTTACCGCATCCTGCGCCGAACGAAGGCCGCCGGAAAGACGGTGAGATCACGGCGGACGGCATCATCGGGGGAGGAACGCTTGGCTGACCGGATGGGCTTTGAGGCCAGAGGAGTGCTCCGGGCGGCGCGCGCCGGCGTACTGGCAACCGTGTCGGATGGCGAGCCGCAGGCGGCGCTGGTCACGCCGGCGACGACCGCCTCGCTCGACATCCTGCTGCTGCTGTCCGAGCTGTCGTCGCACACACGCACGCTCGCGACATCGCCACGCTGCGCCTTGCTGGTGAGCGGCCCCGCTGCCGACGCCAACCCGCAGACCGCGCCGCGCGTCTCGGTGAGTGGAACCGCGATCAGGCTCGGTCCGGGCGATGCGCTGGAAAGCGCCCGTTCGCGCTACCTCGCCATCCATCCTTACGCCGCGCTCTACGCAGGGTTCACGGATTTCAGCGTCTGGCTGCTCAGGCCCGAGCACGCGATGTTCGTCGGAGGGTTCGGCCGCGCACGCCGGCTGGCCGCTCGCGATCTCTGCCCCACCGCCGCCGCGGTCGCTGCAATCGCGGCCGAGGACGAGGCGCTGCGTCGCGCGGCGGACAGCCGGTTCGGCCAGGACGGGCTGGTGGCGGCGATCGATCCTGACGGGCTCGACGTGATCTCCGGCGAGGGCACGCAACGGGTCGCGTATCCTGCCGAGGCGGGGAGCGCGGAGGCCTTCCGCGCGGCGCTCGCACTGGTCCACGCCTTACCGGCTTGAGGCGGCTTCTGGACTTGTTCCGACCTCATCTTCGCCCTAATTCACCGGCCATGATGACCGACCACGATGCCGCCCCGGATGAGACTGCGTCCAGCGCGGTGGAGAACGATGTGCGCCTGGATGACGATCTCGCAGGCGGCGAGCCGACGATGTCTGACGCTGACGCCACGATGCGCGCCGCGGCGAAGCGGATCGAGGCACTGGACGCAGAGGTCGCCGAGCTGCGCGAGCGCTGGGTGCGCTCCGAGGCGGAAGCGCAGAACATCCGTGCCCGGGCGAAGCGCGACGTCGAGGATGCGCGTCAGTTTGCGGTGCAGAAGTTCGCGCGCGACGTTGTGGAAGCGGCCGAGAACCTGCGGCGCGGGCTCGCCAGCCTGCCGGCGCCCACCCCGGCCGAGGATGCGCTGGTGGCGCGGCTGCGTGACGGCTTCGAAGGCGTGGAGCGAAGTTTTCTCGGCGTTCTCGATCGCAACGGCATCAAGGGCGTCGATCCGACCGGCGAACGGTTTGACGCCAACCTGCACCAGGCGATGTCGGAGCAGAACGCTGACGCACCGGCCGGCACGGTGCTCGCGGCGTGGACCAGCAGCTGGACGCTCAACGGCCGGTTGCTGAAGCCGGCGATGGTGGTGGTGTCGAAGGGCCCGGCCTCGGACCTGCCCGCCACCGACTCTTCGCATGGCGGCCCCGGGGCGGCCCTCGACACCAGCGCCTGAAGGCACAGCCCTTCCGGGAACTCTGCACAGATTTTGTGCAGGTGACGGACTTGCCGGACGCGTTTAGCTTTCATACATCCGGACCACTCACGATCTCGATCGCATGCTGCCAGCATGCGCCATGTCCATAGGGTAGTCATCGGTGCTTCGGGCCGGTCACCGCCGCTGAAAGGAGCTGTCACGATGAGCAAGGTCATCGGTATCGACCTCGGCACCACCAACTCGTGCGTTGCGATCATGGAGGGCAAGGATGTCCGCGTGGTCGAGAACAGCGAGGGTGCACGCACCACGCCGAGCATGGTCGCCTTCACCGAGGGCGGCGAGCGCCTGGTCGGCCAGGCAGCCAAGCGTCAGGGCGTCACCAACCCGTCGAACACGCTGTACGCGGTCAAGCGCCTGATCGGACGCCGGTTCGACGATCCGACCGTCGAGAAGGACCGTCATCTCGTTCCCTACGACATCGTGCGCGGCGACAACGGCGATGCCTGGGTGCGGGCGAGAGGCGAGAAATATGCGCCCGGCCAGATCAGCGCGTTCATCCTCGGCAAGATGAAGGAGACCGCCGAGGCTTATCTCGGCGAAAAGGTCGCCCAGGCCGTCATCACGGTGCCCGCCTACTTCAACGACGCCCAGCGCCAGGCAACCAAGGATGCCGGCCGCATCGCGGGCCTGGAAGTATTGCGCATCATCAACGAGCCGACGGCGGCGGCGCTGGCCTACGGCATGGACAAGAAGAACGGCGGCACGATCGCGGTCTATGACCTCGGCGGCGGCACGTTCGACATCTCCGTGCTCGAGATCGGCGACGGCGTGTTCGAGGTGAAGTCGACCAACGGCGACACCTTCCTCGGCGGCGAGGATTTCGACGCGCGGGTGATCGACTACCTGGCCGACGAGTTCAAGCGCGAGCAGGGGATCGATCTGCGCTCCGACAAGCTCGCCCTGCAGCGCCTCAAGGAGGCGGCCGAGAAGGCGAAGATCGAGCTGTCCTCGGCCAAGGAGACCGAGATCAACCTGCCGTTCATCACCGCGGACGCGACCGGCCCGAAGCACCTCGTGATGAAGCTGTCGCGGGCCAAGCTCGAGGCGCTGGTCGATGACCTCGTCAACCGCACCATGGGGCCGTGCCGCGCGGCGCTGAAGGATGCCGGCGTCTCGGCCAACGAGATCGACGAGGTGATCCTGGTCGGCGGCATGACGCGGATGCCGAAGGTCATCGAGGCGGTCAAGCAGTTCTTCGGCCGCGACCCGGCGCGCAACGTCAACCCAGACGAGGTGGTGGCGATCGGCGCGGCGGTTCAGGGCGCGGTGCTGCGTGGCGACGTGAAGGACGTGCTGCTGCTCGACGTGACTCCGCTGTCGCTCGGCATCGAGACGCTGGGCGGTGTGTTCACCCGGCTGATCGACCGCAACACCACGATCCCGACCAAGAAGAGCCAGACCTTCTCGACCGCCGACGACAACCAGAGCGCCGTCACCATCAAGGTGTTCCAGGGCGAGCGCGAGATGGCGGCCGACAACAAGCTGCTCGGCAATTTCGATCTGCAGGGGATCGCGCCGGCACCGCGCGGCATGCCGCAGATCGAGGTCACGTTCGACATCGACGCCAACGGCATCGTGTCAGTACAGGCCAAGGACAAGGCGACCGGCAAGGAGCAGCAGATACGCATCCAGGCCTCTGGTGGCCTGTCGGAAGCCGACATCGAGAAGATGGTGCGCGAGGCCGAGGCGAACGCGACCGTCGACAAGGCCAGACGGGAACATGTCGAGGCGCGCAACTCGGCCGAAGGCATGATCCATCAGGTGGAGCGCAACCTGAAGGAGCATGGCGACAAGCTGCCTCCGGGCGACAAGGCCGAGGCCGAGCAGGCGATCGCCGCGGTGCGCGGCCAGCTTGACGGCACCGACATCGCGGCGCTGAACGCGGCAAGCGAACGGCTCAGCCAGGCGGCTATGAAGATCGGCCAGGCGGTCTACCAGGCGCAGGCTGGCGCCGAGGCGGCCGCGGGTCAGGCGCCGGGTGCGGGTCCCGGCACCGCTCCGAACGGCGAGCGCGTCGTCGACGCCGATTTCGAGGATGTCGAGGACAAGAAGTCGGCCTGACGGTCGCAGACGGTTCATCGACTGAACGCGATCGTCCATCGGCATGCATGCAGGGGTCCGGCCCCGGCCGGCCCCCTCATGCTGTTCGCCGAGGCTGAAGGCATCGGATAGGCAGATGGCCAAGCAGGACTACTACGCCGTGCTGGGTGTCGGGCGCGAGGCGAGCGCCGACGAGCTCAAGAAGGCCTACCGCAAGGTGGCGATGAAGTTCCACCCGGACCGCAACCCTGGCGACAAGGGGGCCGAGTCGAGCTTCAAGGAGGCTGGCGAGGCCTACGAGGTGCTGAAGGACGACAACAAGCGGGCCGCCTATGACCGCTACGGCCACGCCGCGTTCGAAGGCGGCGGCGGTCCCGCCAGTGGCTTTGAGTTCACCGGTGGTGGCCTGGGCGACATCTTCGAGCAGATGTTCGGCGACGCGCTCGGCGGCCGCCGCGGCGGCAAGGCCCGGACCGGCAGCGACGTGCGGACCCAGGTCGAGATCGACCTCGCCGAGGCGTTCACCGGCGTCAAGCTGCCGATCAAGGTTCCGACGCGCATCGCCTGCGAGCATTGTGCCGGCACCGGCTCGGAGTCAAAGGACCGTTCCGGCGACACATGCCCCACCTGCCACGGCCAGGGCAAGGTCCGGGCGCAACAGGGGTTCTTCCTGGTCGAGCGCCCATGTTCGACCTGTGGCGGCACCGGCCGGGTGATACGCAACCCGTGCACCGTATGCCGCGGCGCCGGGACGATCGCCAGGACCCGCGAACTCTCGGTCCAGATTCCCGGCGGCGTCGAGGAAGGCACCAGGATACGCCTCGCCGGCGAGGGCGAGGCCGGCCCGCAGGGCGCGCCCGCTGGTGACCTCTACGTGCACGTCGCGATCCGGCCGCACGAGCTGTTCCAGCGCGAGGCGGCCAACGTGTTCTGCCGGGTTCCGGTGACGGTCGCGCGGGCGGCACTTGGCGGCGAAGTCGAGGTGCCGGTGATCGACGGCTCGCGCACCAGGGTCAAGGTGCCGGCCGGCACGCAGTCGGGCGAGCAGTTCCGGCTGCGCGGCAAGGGCTTCTCGGTGCTGCGTAGCGCCGCGCGTGGCGACATGTACATCCAGCTCGCGGTCGAAACGCCGCGTCACCTGACCAGGCGCCAGCGCGAGCTGCTGGAGGAGTTCGAGCGCGAGGCGGACAGCCATCCCACCGGCAGCCCTGAGAGCGAAGGCTTCTTCGCCCGCATGCGCAACTTCTTTGAAGGCAGCAGCGGCTAGCGGGGCCGGCCGCGGCGGCACGCCGGTGATGAGGATCGGCATCGCCGGCATCAACGGCCGGGTCGGCACCATGCTGGCGGACGCGATCCCGGCGCGGGGTGCCGTGGTATCGGGCGGCCTGCTGCGGCCTGGTGCCGCGTTGTCGCCGCTGCTGCCCTCCGGCATCGCGCGCTTCGACAGCATCGCCGCGCTCGCGGCGACATCCGATGTGGTGATTGACTTCACCGGCGCCGACGCCACCCTCGCGCACGCGACCGTGCTCGCTGCCGCGGGGACGGCCTGGGTGCTCGGCACCACCGGCTTTGACCGCGAGGCGGACGAAGCCGTGTCGGCGGCGGCATCGCGCATCGCGGTGGTGCAGGCCGCCAACTTCTCGGCCGGTGTCACGCTGCTGCTGGCGCTCGCGGAACAGCTCGGTGCAATGCTGCCCGCGCAAGACTACGACGCCGAAATCCTAGAGATGCATCATCGCGGCAAGCGCGACGCGCCATCCGGCACCGCGCTCGCGCTCGGCGCCGCCGTCGCAACCGGCCGTGGCGCGAGCCTGGACGCGCTCGCCGTGCGAGCACGAGACGGTCGTTCCGCGATCCGCCCGGAGGGCGCGATCGGGTTTGCCGCCCTTCGTGCCGGTGCCATCGTCGGCGAACACACGCTCTCGTTCACCTCGGCGCACGAGCAGATCACCCTTTCGCACCGGGCGTTCCACCGCCAGGTTTTCGCCGATGGCGCGGTCCGGGCGGCGCTCTGGCTCCAAGAGCGCGCGCCAGGGCGCTACGGCATGACGGACGTGCTCGGGGTGGCGAGCACCTGACCGGGCGCGCTTGACCGTCCATCGCTTTGATCCTAAGCGGACGCGCCCCGCGTGGGTCCCCGCGACAAGAGGAATGATCCATGCGCGACAAGGGAAGCTTTCTGTTCACCTCGGAATCCGTCTCCGAGGGACACCCCGACAAGGTCGCGGATCGTATTTCCGACACCGTGCTCGACGCCTATCTTGACGCCGACCCGGAGGCCCGGGTCGCCTGCGAGACGCTGGTCACCACCAACCGGATCGTGCTGGCGGGCGAGGTACGCGGCCCCGAGGCGGTGATCGGCGCCTTGGAGGCGCGGGTCAGGCAGGCGGTTCGCGAGATCGGCTACGATCAGGCCGGGTTTTCCTGGCGTGAGGCGACCAGCTTTGAATGTCACCTGCATGCGCAGTCGGCCGACATCGCGGTCGGCGTGGATGCCGCCGGCAACAAGGACGAGGGCGCCGGCGACCAAGGCATCATGTTCGGCTTCGCGACCGATGAGACCACGAGCCTGATGCCGGCGCCGATCCACTACGCGCACCAGATCCTGCACGTGCTGCGCGACCTCCGACGCGCCGGCGACGCCGGGCTGCAACCCGACGCGAAGAGCCAGGTCACGCTCGAGTATCGCGATGGCAAGCCGGTGCGCGCGACCAGCGTGGTCATCTCGACCCAGCACGATGAGGACGTGACGCAAGCCGCGCTGCGCGAGCGCCTCGCGGCCGTCGTGCGCCATGTGTTGCCGGACGGCTGGATGTGCGCCGATGACGAGCTCTACGTGAACCCGACCGGCGTGTTCGTGATCGGCGGCCCGGACGGCGATTGCGGGCTCACCGGCCGCAAGATCATCGTCGACACCTATGGCGGCGCCGCCCCGCATGGTGGCGGCGCGTTCTCGGGCAAGGACCCGACCAAGGTCGACCGGTCCGCCGCCTATGCCTGCCGCTATCTCGCGAAAAACGTGGTCGCCGCCGGCCTCGCCAGCCGCTGCACCCTCCAGATCAGCTACGCCATCGGGGTCGCGCACCCGCTCTCGGTCTACGTGGACCTGCACGGAACCGGGCGCGATGTCGACGAAGCCCGGCTTGAGGGGGTGTTGCGCGAGGTCCTCGATCTCAGCCCGCAAGGTATTCGCCGTCACCTGCGGCTGAACCGGCCGATCTACGCGCAGTCCTCCGCCTACGGCCATTTCGGACGCACGCCCGATCCCGAGCTTGACGATTTCACCTGGGAGCGGACGGACCTAATCGAGCCACTCCGCGTCGCCTTCGGGCGCTGAGTACGCCCCCGCCGCCCGATCGGCTCTACGGCCGCCAGAGCGGGCACCGGCTCCGCGACCGCCAGCGCCTGCTGCTACGCGACACGCTGCCGCGACTGCGATTTCCACTCGAGGCGGCAGCGAACCCGCAAGCGGCATTTGGCCACGCTCCCCGCCACCTGCGCCTCGAGATCGGCTTTGGCGGCGGCGAGCATGCGCTCGCGTTGGCAGCAGACCACCCGGATGATGGGCTAATCGCCGCCGAGGTGTTCGCGCCCGGCCTGTGTTCGCTGCTGAGCCGTCTGGTCCCGATCGGCGGCGAGGCGACCGCGACGCTGCCACCGCAGCTCCGCATCTGGGATGCCGATGCGCGCACCCTGCTTGGCGCCCTCCCTGACGCCTCGCTCGATGCGGTGTTCCTGATGTTCCCCGATCCCTGGCCGAAGTTCCGGCACGCCAAGCGCCGCTTTGTGCACCCGGCGAACGTGGCTATCCTCGCCCGCGTGCTGCGTCCCGAAGGCGAATGGCGCATCGCGAGCGACGATCCGACCTATCAGGCCTGGGTCGGCGAGGTGATGGCGGCGCAGGACGCGTTCGCCGCCGACCCGCCGGCAACCACGCGCCCCCCGGGCTGGCCGCCGACACGCTACGAAGCCAAGGCGCTCCTTGCCGGGCGCACGCCGCTCTGGTGGCGCTTCGTGCGTCGCAAGCCGGCCCTCCAACCATGATCAGCGAGAGAACGTGCCGCGTGCCTGGGCTGATCAGAGGAGAGAATTCGCGCCGCCACCAACGAAAACGGCTTCACACGTAGCCGCCGAGCAGACGCTCGATCCGCTCCTGCCGGCCGGAGCGGGGCTGCGGATCAAGGCCGGTGTCGAGCGCGCGCCGCGACAGGGTCTCCAGCGTCTCGCCGCCGGACAAGATCGCCTGCCCGTCCGGCGTTCGCCAGCCGGCATAACGCGCCTCGCGCTCGGCTTCCAGCGTTCCTTCCTCGTGGATACGGGCGGCGGCGAGAAAGGCACGCGCACAGAGATCGATGCCGCCGACATGGGCGGCCACCAGATCCTCCGGATCGATCGATTGGCGGCGCAGCTTCGCGTCGAAGTTCAGTCCGCCCTGGCCGATGCCGCCGGCACGGATCAGCTCAAGCATCGCCAGCGTCATCGGCTGCACCTCGTTTGGAAACTGGTCGGTGTCCCAGCCGAGCAGCGGGTCGCCGCGGTTGACATCGAGCGAGCCGAGCACGCCGAGCGACGCGGCCAGCGCGATCTCGTGCTCGAAGCTGTGGCCGGCGAGCAGGGCGTGATTGGCTTCGAGGTTGAGCCTGATTTCGCCCTCCAGCCCGTAGCGACGAAGGAAGCCGTACACGGTCGCGACATCGAAATCATACTGGTGCGTGGTCGGCTCCTTCGGCTTGGGCTCGACCAGGATCTGGCCCGCGAAGCCGATCTTGTGCTTGTACTCGACCACCATCGTGAGAAACCGGCCCATCTGGTCGAGTTCCTGGCCGATCCGCGTGTTGAGCAGTGTGTCGTAGCCCTCGCGGCCGCCCCAGAGCACGTAGTTCGCGCCACCCAACGCATGCGTCGCGTCCATGCAGGCCTTCACGGTCGCGGCGGCGTAGGCGAACACGTCAGGGTCGGGGTTGGTCGCAGCACCCGCCATGTAGCGGGGATGGCTGAACAGGTTGGCGGTGCCCCAGAGCAGCCTGGTGCCGGTCTCGGCCATCCTTTCGGCAAGGTATTCAGTGATCCGCTCCAGGTTGGCGATCGACCCGCGCAGGTTCTCCCCCTCGGGCACGACGTCGCGGTCGTGAAAGCAGTAGAACGGCAGGCCGAGCACGCGGAACAGGTCGAACGCGGCGTCCGCCTTCTCGCGCGCCGCCGCCACCGCGTCGGCGCGGTCCATCCAGGGCCGAATGATGGTCGGTGCCCCGAACGGATCGCTGCCGTTCATGGCGAGGCTGTGCCAATAGGCGACCGCGAGCCGCAACTGCTCACCGAGCGGCCGGCCGAGCACGACGCGTCCGGGGTCATACCATCGATAGCCGAGCGGGCCGGACTCGGCGTCCTGATAGTGGACGGCATCGAGGCTGCTGAACATCGACGGCATGGCGGACCTCCGGAACGGACGCGTCTTCGCGCGCATCTGCAAACCTATGAACGCACGACAGGTGCCGCGCAACGCTGCGGGTAGAGCGTCATACGACCGAGAGGGGTCACCCGTCGGATGGCGATGCTCGCAAGAACAAGGGCTCTAATCAGTGCCGATCACCACCTGAAGGCAGGCCGCGGCGTCACGTATGATGATCGGCGTGGTGCCAGCGGCGTCGCCATCGGCCTGCGCCGGATCGGCACCGCCCAGGATTTCGATCAGCCGCGCGGGGACGATGTCGAGCCCGCGCACACCTGCCAGCCGGCCGAGGGCCAGCGCGGTGCCGTAGCCCAAAGCGGCGCGGGCGCCGGGGTGACGCAACAGCGCGACCGAAAACCCGGGTTCGCTGTTGCGTGCGTCGGGTGCCAGCGTGTAGCGGCCACCGTAACGGCGACCCTTGCTAACCACGATGCCGGCGGCCTCGGTCGGGTGCCCGTCCAGGCGGAGGCGGATCGGCGGGTAGGGATAGCGACCGATCTCGCGCAGCGCCTGCAGGACATAGGCCGGACGGCCGATCAGTCGCTTCAACGCCGGGTTGATCCGATGCACCACCTGGGCGTCCAGACCGACGCTCACCATCTGCACGAATAATCGCTCGCCCGACGCGGTCCGCGCCAGGCCGGGCCAGAGCGGGCGGGTGCGGCACGCCGCCAGCGTCGCCGCCAGCGCCACCGGATGACGTGGCAGGCCCAGCTCGTGGGCCAGCACGTTGGCGGTGCCGAGCGGAATGATGCCGAGCGCCGATCCGCTGCCGAGCAGCCCCGCCGCCACTTCGGCGATCGTGCCGTCGCCGCCGGCCGCCACCACCAAGCATTGATGGCCGGATGCCGCCGCGTGGGCCAGCGCGATCGCGTGCCCGGGGCCGGTCGTTCGCGTCACGCGCGGCCGCATGCCTCGGGCGATCAGCGCATCGATGACGCGCCGGAACGACGCGGCACGGCGTTGTCCCGCCGCGGGATTGAGGATGACGATCAAGGTAACGCCACGACGGCCATGCAGCTGAACACCCACCCTAATCTGGCACTACGTGCATCCGCCATGCTACCGCCGCTGCCGATGACGATCCGAAACCTGCTGTGGCGTGAGGCGGCGACTGACCTCGCGACCCGGACGCTCGGGCGCTACCTCGTGTTCGCGCTGCATACCACGCGCTGGCGGATCATCGGCGACCACCAGGCGATCAGGCAGCTTGGCGAGACCGGCATGATCATCGCCTTCTGGCACGAACGCATGCCGCTCATGGGCGTGCTGTGGGAGAGCGTGCGCAAGACCGGGATCGCACCGGGCGGACCGAGCGGGGTGCATGTGCTGGTAAGCCGGCACCGGGACGGCCAGATGCTGTCCCGCATTGCCGCCCGGTTCGGGGCGGCGCCGGTGTTCGGCTCCTCGTCGCGCGAGAAGCATGGACGGCAAACCCAGCGCGGCGGGGCCGCGGCGCTGCGCCGCCT
>CAXTPV010000014.1:0-22722 GCA_964246135.1 uncultured Acetobacteraceae bacterium
GTCGAGTAGGGCGCGCCGGTTGGCCAGGGCGCGAGTTGGCCAGGCGCAAGCGGCGCTGGCACGGCCGGGCGGCTCGGTTCATGTTGAGGGCGCCTCGCCGGGCTCGACTCCGGCAGGCGGGGAGCAGGCCGGCATCGCGATGCCGGCGCAACGGAAAGAGAAAATCCGCTGATGGCCAAGGTTCTCGTGGTGACTTCCGGCAAGGGCGGTGTCGGCAAGACGACGTCCACCGCGTCGCTTGGCGCCGCGCTGGCGCAGATGGGCCAGAACGTGCTGGTGATCGACTTCGATGTCGGGCTCCGCAACCTCGACCTGGTGCTCGGTGCCGAGCGTCGGGTGGTGTTCGACCTGATCAACGTGGTCCAGGGCGACGCCAGGCTGAGCCAGGCGGTGATACGCGACAAGCGCTGCGAGACGCTGTCGCTGCTGCCGGCGTCGCAGACGCGCGACAAGGATGCGCTGACCCAGGAAGGGGTCGCGCGCGTTATCGGCGAGTGCCGCGAGAAATACGACTGGGTGATCTGCGACAGTCCGGCCGGGATCGAGAAGGGCGCTCAGCTCGCGATGTACGAGGCCGACATGGCGGTGGTGGTGACCAACCCAGAGGTCTCCTCGGTGCGTGACAGCGACCGCATCATCGGGCTGCTGGACAGCAAGACCAGGCGCGCCGAGACCGACCAGCGGATCGACAAGCACCTGCTGCTGACCAGGTTTGACGCGACCAGGGCCGCGCGCGGCGAGATGCTGCGCACCGAGGACGTGCTCGAAATCCTGCGCATCCCGTTGCTCGGCATCATCCCGGAAAGCGAGGAGGTGCTGCGGGCGTCCAACCTCGGCTCGCCGGTGACGCTGGCCTCGCCGCAGAGCGCGCCCGCCCGCGCCTACATGGAGGCGGCGCGGCGCCTGTCGGGCGAGACCATCGAGGTCACGGTGCCGACCGACAAGACCGGGCTGTTCGGCAAGCTGTTTCGCCGGAGGGTCGCATGAAGTGGTTCACCGCGCTCCGCCAGCGCGGCTCGGCGCCGGTCGCGCGCGACCGGCTGCAGATCCTGCTCTCGCATGAGCGGGTGCGTGAGGGCCGGAGCGACCTGGTGGCGGTGCTGCAGGAGGAAATCCTGGCGGTGATCGCCCGGCACATGGCGATCGATCGCGACAAGGTGCAGATCAAGCTCGACCGCGATCGCGGCGTGTCGACGCTGGCGATCGATATCGAGGTGCCGAGCGCCGCCGATCGGCCCACCGCCTAGCAGGCTGCGCAACGCGGCTCGATCTCGTCAAGGCAAGCCGTTGAAATTCTTTAACTTAAAACATGGGGTCTGGGGCCGACCGGCCCCAGCGGGTCGAGGGCAGGGCCCTCGCCTTACTTCAGCTTCCTGCTAGCACCCCGGGGCCCAGACGCCGGGCGCGCCTTTTCACGTGGGCGTCGCGTCACAAGCTTAGCGAGCGACGCGTCACAAATCCGGACCCTGCCATGCCTGACCTGCCCTATCGCGCGCCGACCACGATCGACCTCGCGAGCGACAACGTGGCGGGGGTGTCGCCGGAAATCCTGGCCGCCCTCGGCCGCGCCGCCGCCGGCACTGCCGGGCCATACGGCGCCGATGCCGAGACCAGGCGCCTTGAGGCGCTGCTGACGGCGCTGTTCGAGACCGAGCTCGCGGTGTTCCCGGTCGCCAACGGCACCGGCGCCAACGCGATCGCGCTTGCCGCGGCGACGCGCTCCTACGAGGCGGTGGCGTGCACCGACTGCGCCCATGTGCTGACCTCGGAGTGCGGCGCGCCCGAGTTCTTCTCCGGCGGCGCCAAGCTGCACCCGATCGAGACCGTCGATGGCAGGATGCGGGCCGAGGCGCTGGACGCGGCCATCACCGAGGGACGCGGTCATGGCGTGCATCAGAGTCAGATCGCGTCGGTCAGCGTGACCCAAGCGACCGAGTGGGGCACCGTCTATGCGGTCGACGAGGTTGCGGCGATCAGCGCGGTCGCGCACCGGCATGGCTGCCACGTCCACATGGACGGCGCCCGCTTCGCCAACGCGCTGGTGACGCTGGGCGTGAGCCCGGCCGACGCGACCTGGCGCGCCGGCATCGACATCCTGTCGTTCGGCGCGACCAAGAACGGCGCCATCGCCGCCGAGGCGATCCTGGTGTTCCAGCCCGAGCTCGCGCGTGGGATCGCGGCGAGGCGGAAGCAGTCGGGGCATCTGTGGTCAAAGCAACGCTTCCTCAGTGCGCAGCTGGTGGGCTATCTCGAGGACGGATTGTGGCTCCGCAACGCGTCGCGCGCCAACGACGCCGCGCGACGGCTCGGCCGGGGGCTGGCGGCGCTCGACGGCGTATCGCTGCGGCATCAGGTGGCGGCAAACGAGGTGTTCGCGCGGGTGCCGCACGGGCTCGCGGAGGCGATGGCCGGCGCGGGCGTCGGGTTCTATCGCTGGATTGAGGAGACCACGCACGTGACTTTGCGCATGGTCACGTCGTTCGTGACGACCGATGCCGAGGTGGACGCTGTCGTCGCGGCGGCGGGCGCTAGCGGGAGGCTGACAACGTAAGGCGAGGGCTCTGCCCGCGACCCGCTGGGGCCAGTGGGCCCCAGACCCCTCATTTGAACAGCGTGCTGGGCGGTTTGCAGCTCCCTTCCAATCTGCGATTCTTAGCTTCCGGCTTGTAGCGACATGCCCGCGCGCTGCCGGGTGCGGCCGAACGCGGCCTCGATGTCGTCCACCACCGCCCGCCTTGCCGCGACCTGATCGCGCGCCCGGAAGGCGGCTAGCATCCGGTCATGCGGGTGATCGGGCGGCAGCTCGAAGCCGAAATCCTCCAGCTGCGCGACCAGCGGGCCCAGCCGGACCTGCAACGAGTCCACCAGCCGGAGCAGGGTGGGACGGCCGCAATTGGCGAGCAGCGCGTGGTGGAACGCCTCGTTGCGAGCGATCGCCGACGCGCGCTGGCCGGTGGCGACCGCGCTGCGGAACGCGATGTGGATCGCCTCCATGGCGTCGATCACGGACGCGGAGGCGCGCGAGGCAACCACCGCCGCGGCGCGGCCCTCGAGATCGGCGCGCAACTCGCGGAGCTCGTCGAGCTCGTCCGGCCCGAGCGTCGGCACCAGCACCGAGTGCCGCTCGTCAAGGCCGAGCGCGTGCTCGGAGACCAGCCGCAACAGGGCTTCGCGCACCGGGGTGGCGCTCAGGCCCAGCCTGGCGGCGAGCGGACGCAGGATCAGCCTTTGGCCAGGACGAAGCTCGCCGCTTTTCAGCGCGACCCGAATCGCCTGATAGGCGCGCTCGCTCAGACGCTCGCCGGGAGCCTCGATCTCATCATGCTGTGTCAGCATCGCGCGCCCTCCTTAAATTCGCCACATTCAATAACCTGGTTCAGCAGCGACATAATAACAGGTTAATTCACGTCCTCCAACGTCATCGCCTGGAACGACAAAAGTTCACGATAAGGTCCCTCCTCGCGCTCCAGCTCCCTCGGCGGGCCGTCCTGCAGGATGCGGCCGGACTGCATCACCACGATGCGGTCGAAGTGGCGCAGCGTCGACAGCCGGTGCGCCACCGCGACGACGGTGCGGCCGACCATCAGCCGGTCGAGCGCCTCCTGCACCCGGTGCTCGCTTTCGCTGTCGAGCGCGCTGGTCGCCTCGTCGAGCAGCAGGATCGGCGCGTTGCGCAGGAAGGCGCGCGCGATCGCGATGCGCTGGCGCTGGCCGCCGGACAGCTTGATGCCGCGGTCGCCGACCTCGGTCTCGAAACCCTCCGGCATAGCCTCGATGAAGTCGCGGCAGCAGGCGGCCTCGGCGGCCGCCACCACCTCCTCGTCGGACGCCTCCGGCTTGCCGTAGCGTATGTTCTCGAGCAGCGAGCGGGCGAACAGCGAGACGTCCTGCGGCACCACCGAGATCAGCGAGCGCAGCGCCTCCTCGGTCAGCTGCCGCAGCTCGATGCCGTCGAGCCGGATTTCGCCGCCCTGGACGTAGCGTAGGCGTTGCAGCAGCGCGAGCACGGTGGTCTTGCCCGAGCCGGAGCGGCCGATCAGCCCGATCCGCTGTCCGGGCTCGACCGAGAGGTCAAAGCCGTCAAGCACCAAGTCGCCGCCTGGATAGGCGTAGCGCACGCCGCGGAACTCGATCGCGCCTTGCCCCGGCGCGGTCAGCGCCCGCGCGTCGGGCTCGTCTGACATGTCGTGCGGCAGCAGCAGCGTGCTGAGCGCCTCGGCCAGCCGCGCCACATGCTGGATCGTTTCGACCAGGGCGACCGCGAGGTCGCGGGTGCCGTGCAGGATGGTGAAGCCAAGGCTGGTGATCATCACGATGTCGCCGGTGCTGACCTGGCGATGGGTCCAGAGGATCACCGATACGATCAGCAGGCCGGCGGTGAGCAGCGCCGTCATCACCGCGTGCAGCAGCCGCAGCTTCTCCAGGTAGCGGAGCGAGTGGGTGCGGGCGCGCATCTCGCCCGACAGGCGGCTGGAGAAGCGTCGCCGCTCGCGCAGCGTCGCGCCGAACGCGCGCACCAGCGGCATGTTGTTGATGACGTCGAGCAACTCGCCATCGACCTTGGCCGCATCGGCGGCGTAGCGGTGATGCAGCACCCGGCCCGAAGCGGCGAGACGGAACAGCAGCAGCGACAGCGCGACCGACAGCACCACGAGGCCGAGCGCGATCCACCAGCGGACGCCGGCCATGTAGCCGATCGAGAACACCACGGCCAGCATCGGCGGCAGCACGTTCCAGGTGCAGAGGTTCTCGATCGTGAAGATCGCGTTGGCGGTGGCGGTGATGCGGCCGGCGAGCGTGCCCGGCATGCGATCGGCGAAGTAGGTCGGCGAGTGGCCGGTCAAGTGCTGGAACAGGTCGCGCCTGATGTCGCCGGTCACATCGACGAAGGTGCGTGTCGATATCCAGCCGCCGACCCGCCAGGACAGGTTGTCGACCGCGATCAGCGCCAGCAGGATCGCGACCGCGGTCCAGACCGCGCCGAGGTGGCCGTGATGGTCGGCACCGGCCTGCAACGCGTTGACCAGCAGCTTGCTCGCGAACGAGGCGCTGACCGAGCAGGCGACGCCGACCAGAACCGACAGCAGGATCGCGGCGTGGGACAGGCGGCGGCGATAGACGTAGCTGAGGATAAAGCCGAGCGGCCGGCCGGCGTAGCGGGTGATGTCGCGTATGGTCGGCTCCGGCATCGCAGGGTCGGGGCGTTTGGCCATCGGATGGTCCTCAGGGAGCGGGTAGCATCACGGCTGGCGGCGCGTGCGTCAAAACTGTCCTCGCGGCATGTATGGCATAGGCGCGCTTGCGGGTGATCTGCATCGATCGGCCGGCTGCCGCGTTGATGCTGTCGCGGAAGCGGGCCTGCCGGCTGGCTCCCGGCCTCGCCCGGACCATGGTCGCGACAAAAAAGCGCCGCTTTCCGGGTGATACACTACGAGTGTCACAACCGGAGACCAGATTGATGCGCATCGCCCAGATCGCACCGTTGCACGAGGCGGTTCCGCCCAAGCTGTACGGAGGCACCGAGCGCGTGGTGTCATTCCTCACCGAGGAGCTGGTCCGGCTGGGTCATGACGTGACGCTGTTCGCGAGCGGCGACAGCATCACGGGCGCCAAGCTGCACGCGAGCTGGCCGCGGGCGCTGCGGCTCGACCCGGCGATACGCGATCCGATCGCGCCGCACATGTTGCTGATGGAGGATGTGGTCCGGCGTGCGCTCGACTTCGATGTCGTGCATTTCCACATGGACTATTGGCCGTTCAGCCTGTGGAGCCGGCAGACCACCCCCTACATCACGACGCTGCATGGCAGGCTCGACCTGCCCGAACTGCAGCCGGTGTTCCGGACCTTCAGCACGGTGCCGGTGGTGTCGATCTCCGATAGCCAGCGACGTCCGCTGCCGCAGGCGAACTTCGTGCGCACCGTGCTGCACGGCTTGCCGGAAGATCTGCTGACGCCCCAGGCGGGCACACGCTCTTACCTCGCCTTTCTCGGCAGGATCTGCCCGGAGAAGGGGTGCGACAAGGCGATACGAATCGCGCGCGCCGCCGGCATCCCGCTCAGGATCGCGGCCAAGATCGACCGTGCCGACCAGGAGTATTTCGAGCGCGTGATACGGCCGATGCTGGGCGATGGGATCGAGCTGATCGGCGAGATCAACGACGCCCAGAAGCCGGCCTTCCTGTCGGGGGCGCTCGGCCTGCTGATGCCGATCGACTGGCCGGAGCCGTTCGGGCTGGTGATGATCGAGGCGATGGCGTGCGGCACGCCGGTGATCGCGTTCAACCGCGGGTCGGTGCCCGAAGTGCTGGAGGACGGACTTACCGGCCTGATCGTGGAAGACGAGACCAGCGCGATCGCGTCGATCGACGGGTTGCGGCGTCTCGACAACCGGGCGGTAAGGCGTCGCTTCGAGCAGCGCTTCACCGCGAGGCGTATGGCCGAGGATTATCTTGAGGTCTACCGCAAGCAGATGGGCGCGCGGCGCCCCTCGCTGCGCCTGGTCGGCGACCGGCCCGACTGAACCTCGGCGATCAGGCGGCGGGCGCGGGAACGCCCGCCGTCGCCAGCGCCGAGGCCTGGTTGGCGGCCAGGCGATCCTCGTCAAACCCCTCGATCAGCTCGGCGTACATCTGCGACCAGTTCAACTCCGCCTTGAGGCGCAGGAACACGCTGCCAAGCCCGATCGCCGAGCGATCCATCAGCACGAACTCGCGCGGCGGCCGGATGCCGCCGGTCCGCTTGAGACCGGCATGCACGCGTTCGGCGGTCGAGCGGCCGAAATTCGGGTCGTCACGCTCCTGGATCCGACGCACGCGGTTGTCGAGCAGGGGTTCGTAGAGGAAGCGCGCCCACTCGTTTAACACCTGCATCTTGTCGCGCGTGATGTCGGTGAAGCCCCAGGACTGATAGGCGTGGTAGGCGCGGTCCTCGTCGCCGTCGCGCACCGCGGTGTAGAGGTCGATCACGCCGCGTATGAAGCGTGGCGGGAAGACCCGGATCGCGCCGAAATCGAGCAGGTTGATGCCGCCATCGTCGCGGAGCTGGAAGTTGCCGAGATGCGGGTCGCCATGCACGACGCCGTAGCCGTAGAGCGGCCGGTAGAACGCGGCGAACAGGGCGCGGGCGACCCGGTTGCGAGTCTCCTGGTCCATGCCCTCGTCAAGCCGCTTCTGCATGCCGCTGCCGTCGAGCCACTCCATCGTCAGCAGGCGCTGGGTGCTCAATGCATCGACCGGCGCCGGCACGTGGATGTCCGGCACGTCGGCCAGCATCAGCCGGAACAGACGCAGATGCGAGGCCTCGCGGGTGTAGTCGAGCTCTTCGCGCAGCCTCGCCGTGAGTTCCTTGAAAACCTCGTCCTGCCGGATCGCGGTGTCGATCCGGTGATAGAGCCCGATCAGCAGGTTGAGCTGCTTGAGGTCGCTCTCGACGACGCTCGGCATGTCCGGATATTGCAGCTTGCAGGCGACCTCGCTGCCATCGGCAAGCCGGGCGCGATGCACCTGACCCAGGCTGGCGGCGGCCGCGGCGGTCTGACCAAAGGCGCGAAAGCGGCCCTGCCAATCCGGGCCGAGCTCGGCGCTCATGCGTCGGCGAACAAAACTCCAGCCCATCGGCGGTGCGTTGGCCTGGAGCTGCGCGAGCTCTTCGGCGTATTCCGGCGGCAGCGCGTCCGGGATGGTGGAGAGGAACTGCGCCACCTTCATCAGCGGGCCTTTCAGGCCGCCGAGCACCGCGCGCAGATCGTCGGCGTGGCCGGCCCGGTCGGTGCGCACGCCGAACACCCGCTCGCCGGCGACGCGGGCGGCGATGCCGCCCATCGCGCCGGAGGTTCTCGCAAAACGCCGTATCTCGCCGAACACGTTGCTTCGCAGCGGATCGCGTCGCGGCGTCTCCGCCATCTCAGTCCTCCCGCTCGAGTTCGTCGATGAAGCCGGACAGCACGTCGAGGCCACGACGCCAGAAGGCGGGGTCGGACGCATCGAGGCCGAACGGCGCCAGCAACTCGCGATGCCGCAGCGTGCCACCGGCGCGCAGCAGCGCGGTGTATTGGCGGCGGAACTCCGCCTGTGCGTCGGGTCCGGCGGCGGCGTATGTCGCGTAGAGCGCGTTCACCAGGCAGTCGCCAAACGCGTAGGCATAGACGTAGAACGGCGAGTGCACGAAGTGCGGCACGTAGGCCCAGTAGACCGCGTATTCGGGCGTGAACTCGAAGGCCGGACCGAGACTCTCCCGCTGCACCTCGAGCCAAATGGCGCCGATCTCGTCTGGCAGCAACTCGCCGCTCGCGCGGGCATCGTGCAGCCTGGCCTCGAAACGGTAGAACGCGACCTGCCGGACCACCGTGTTCAGCATGTCCTCCACCTTGCCGGCCAGCATCAGCCGGCGACGGCCGGGATCGGTCTCGGCGTCGAGCATGGCGCGGAAAGTCAGCATCTCGCCGAACACGCTCGCGGTCTCGGCAAGCGTGAGCGGCGTCGAGGATTGCAGGTAGCCCTGCCCTGCCGCCAAGATCTGGTGCACACCGTGACCGAGCTCGTGCGCCAGGGTCATCACGTCGCGGGCGCGGCCGTGATAGTTCATCAAGATGTAGGGGTGCGCGGACGGCACCGTCGGATGAGCGAAGGCGCCGCCGGACTTGCCCGCGGTCGGCGCCGCGTCAATCCAGGCATTATCGAAGAAGCGGCGCACGATCGCGCCGATCTCGGGATCGAAACCGTCATAGGCGTCCCGCACCCGTCGCTCGGCCTCGGGCCAGGGGATCACCCTGTCGTCGTCGCCCGGCAGCGGCGCGTTGCGGTCCCAGTGCTGGAGTTTCGGCAGGCCGAGCCAACGCGCCTTGAGCTGGTAGTAGCGATGGCTGGTGCGTCCGAAATCGGCGACCACCGCGTCGACCAGGGCGTCGACCACCGCATCCTCGACCATGTTGGAGCGGTTGCGCGCGCTGCCCGGGCGCTCGTAGTGCCGCCACGCGTCGACGATCTGCTTGTCCTTGGCGAGCGTGTTGGTGATCAGCGAGAACAGTCGCAAGTTGTCGGTGAAAAGCGTGCCGATCGCGGCGGCGGCACGGGCACGGACATCGCGATCCGGGTTCGACAACTTGTTCAGCCCGGCGCTGACGGTGAGCGCCTCGCCGTCGAGCGGGACTCTGAGGCCGGCGATGGTCTCGTCGAACAGCCGGCTCCAGGCAGCGCGCCCGGTCACCTCTTTTTCGTGCAGGACGCGCTCGATCTCGGGCGACAACTGGTGCGGGCGAAACACGCGGGTGTCGCGCAGGAACGGGCGCCAGCGCGCGAGCGCCGGGTCGGCGAGCAGGCGTTCGACCGCGCTCTCCTCGAGGTCGTTGAGCTCGAGGGTGAAGAACAGCAGGTGATTGCCGATCGCGGTCAGGCGCTCCTGGATCGATTGCTGGAAGCGGCCGCGATGCGGATCGGTGCCGTCGATCGAGAAGCGTAGCGAGGCGAACGCACCGAGGCGGCCGAGACGCTCGTCGATCGCCTCGTAGACGGCGATGGCGTCGGCCAGTGCCGTGGCATCGAAGCCGGCGAGCCGGCCCTTGCAGCGCGCCTCGAAGGCGATGGCGTCGCTGTCGGCGCGCGCGAGGTCCTGCTCGATCTCGGGTGCGTCCGGCGAGGCGTAGAGGTCGGACAAATCCCAGGTCGGGAGATCGACATCGAGCGCACCCGCGGCCATGCCCTCTGGTGAAGCCGGGATTGATCGGCGCTCGGTGTCGGCGGTCATCACGCGGTCCTGTTCAAGGCATCGTCTCCGGAGCATTCGCGCGCGCCTCGTCGCCCGCGTCAAATCGCGACGCGGCGGATCGAGGCCCGGAGAGGACATGGGTGGACGAGGCCGGGCTACACCGGGCCGGCGTCGCGCTTTTCGCTGCCTGCGCGGGCGGTTCTGGCCAGCGCGATCGAGAAATCCTCGTGGGCGAGGTCCAGCGCCTCGGCTTCGAGCAGCCGGTCTCGCAGCTTCTCCGCGAACGGCATCCGGATGCCGGCTTCGCTCGCCTCGCGGAGCGTGCGTCCGACGCCGTTCAGCGAGATCAGCAGACCGGAGGGCACGCCGGGGGATTGAAGGCTGCCGATCGCGGCGCCGTATGAGCGGTAGATCGGTGCCGGGAACATTGTCTCGGCCATCATCGCGAGGAACGGCGCCGGATCGCCATCACCAAGGCGGGTCGGCCTAATCCCGCCTGGCGCGAAGCGGCACGACCTTGCCGGTCTCGATCCTGGCGGCGGGGACCGGCCGACGCAGCAGCTCAGCCACCTTGCGGGCGAGCTGGTCGCGCGGGAACGGCTTGCTGATCAGGTGGACGCCGGCGTCGAGACGGCCGCCGTGGATGATTGAGTTCTCGGTGTAGCCGGACATGAACAGCACCTTGATCTCGGGGCGGATGGCGGTGATCCGGTCGGCGATGTCGCGGCCGCGCAGCGCTCCCGGCAGCACGACGTCCGAAAGCAGCAGGTCGACCGAGGCGGCGTTCTCCCCGAACACCCGCAACGCCTCCTCGCCATCCTCCGCCTGGATGACGCGGTAGCCAAGCTCCGCCAGCATGGTGACCGCGACCTCGCGCACCGCCTCGTCGTCCTCCACCACCAGGATGGTGCCGGTGCCGCGCGGCTCTAGCAGCGGCACCGTCGGGCCCTTGTCGTAGGCGGGGTCGCGCAGCGCCCTCGGCAGATAGAGCCGCACCGTCGTGCCCTCGCCAAGCTCGGAATAGATCTTCACGTGGCCGCCAGACTGCTTGACGAAGCCGAACACCATCGCGAGGCCAAGCCCGGTGCCCTTGCCGTCGGGCTTGGTGGTGAAGAACGGCTCGAACACGCGCGCCACGATGTCTGACGCCATGCCGGTGCCGGTGTCGGACACCGCCACCATGACGTAGTCGCCAACCGTGACCTCGGCATGGGCGCGGGCATAGGCTTGGTCGATCACCTTGTTCGCGATCTCGATGGTGAGGCGGCCGCCGCGTGGCATCGCGTCGCGGGCGTTGATCGCGAGGTTGAGCACCGCGCTCTCGAGCTGCGCCGCGTCGGCCATCGCCGGCCAGAGTTCCGGCGCGGCGACGAAGCGGGTGTCGACGTGCTCGCCGAGCGTGCGCTGCAATAGCGGCAGCAGTTCCGGCAGCAACACCGCGAGGTCGATCGGCGACGGCGCCAGCGGCTGCTTACGAGCGAAAGCGAGCATCTGCGCAGTCAGGGTGGCGCCGCGCCTTGCGGCCCATGCGGCGCGATCGATCCGCGCCTGCAGCACCGGATCGTCGTTGGTCTTGGAGCGGGCGAACTCGAGGTTGCCGAGCACCACGGTCAGCAGGTTGTTGAAGTCATGCGCGATGCCGCCCGTGAGCTGGCCGATCGCCTGCATCTTCTGTGCCTCCCGCATCACCGCTTCCGCCTGCACCCGGCGGGTCATGTCGCTGACCGTCACCACGAAGCCGCCCTCGGGTGTCGCGGTGCGATGGATCTCGAGCTCGGCGCCGTCCGGCACGCTCCGCTCATAGGTGGTCGAGACCTCGCCCGCGTGCCTGGCCCGCAGGATGTCGGCATCGGTCTCGAGCAGGCCGCCCGCCTCGGTGATGCGGCCATAGGACGTCCCCTGGCGCAGCAGCGGCTGCGGCACGGCGAGAAGGAGACGAAAGCAGTCGTTCCAGTTGGTCAGGCAGCGATCGGTGTCGAACACCGCGACACCCTGGCTCAGGCTGTCGAGCGAGGCGCGCAGGCGAACCGCCAGCTTGCGCTGCTCGGCCTCAAGGCGGCCGGCGCGCAGCAGCGCCTGGTTGAGCATGCGCGACGCCAGCAGCAGACCGAGAATCGCGAGCAGGCCGCCACTCAGGACCAGCGCCCTGATCCAGGCGCCGCGGCTCGCACTGGCGGCGAGCTCGCGCGAGAGGATGCCCTCTTCGTCGGTGGTCATCGCGCTAAGCACCTGCTCGATCCGCGTCATCTCGACATGGCCGGCGCCGGCGCGGACGACCTTCAGCGCGGCGTCCAAACCCTGCTCGCGACGTAGCCGGACGGTGAGCGCGAGCTCGTCGAGCTTGCCATCGATCAAGGGCGTCAGGGCCTGGATCCGCCCCTGCTGCACGTCGCTGGTGGCGGTCAGGCTGCGCACGGCGGCCAGCAGCGCGTGCACCCGGCCGAGCGCGGAGTGGTAGGGCGCAAGGTAGGACTCGTCGCCGGTCAGCAGGTAGCCGCGCTGACCGGTCTCCGCGTCGCGGGTGGCGATCCCCAGATCCTTGATCGTGATCACCGCGCTGTTGGTGCGCTCCACCGTCAGGCGGGCGGATCGTACCGCGCTGAAACGGTCCCAAGCACCCACGCCGAGCAGCGACAGCACCACGACGATGACCACGAACACCAGGGTATTGGCACGCGCGACGATGTATTTCGACATGTGGCGACCCGATCGGCGCGAGATGCAGGGCATGCCGGGAGGAAGCCCTGCGTTACTACAGCGTGTTACATTACCATAGACGAGGTTAAAACACGCTTTCAACGTCCGTCGGGGAGACGGCTGCCGGCGTGACCGATGGATGGCGGAGGCCGCGCGTCAGGTCTAGGTTCGGGACATGGCAGATCAACGCTTCGACAGCTTCACCCGGATGCGGCGCAACTTTGGGCGGCGCGTGCTTGACGGGCTGGCGCAGCACGGCCCGACGGTCGCGGGTCGCGCCGTGCGGGTGACGGCGTGGAGCATCGCCCACTTCGCGTTCGCGCTGGCGCAGCAGCTCGCGGAGTTGCTGGCGCCGCTGCTGCTGATCCTGGGCATTGGCTGGTATGCGTTGCCGAGGATCGTCGGGCTGATCCAGACCAGCGACGGGCAGATGCGCGACATCCTGAACGGGCTGCAGGACCACGTGCCAACCGAGCTCACGATCGAGGGCCATGTGCTGACCCCGGGCGGACTGATCCTCGACGGCGTGCTGCTGATGGTGATCGCGGCCGGCCTTTCGACCGCGACGGCGGTGCTGGCCAACGAACTGTATCGGGGCCGCTGACCCCGGTCACGCGGGCTGTGGCGCCGCAGCGGCGCGAAGGGATCGCAGCGGCGATGCGGTCAGCCGATCGAGCAGCATGTGCGGCACGGTCAGCGCGGCCAGACCTTGGATCGTAAGCGCGAGCAACCGGTCCGGCGTGTCGCCGCCATAAAACGGCCAGAGCGCGGCACCGATGCCGATCGTGAGCACGGTGAGAGGCAGTGAGCGCCTAATGGCGTCATGCATGCTTCCAATGCGCGGCGCCCGCTGGTCGACGACCATGAATCCCATGTGCCGGGGCGCGTGCACGCACACGAAATAAGCCGCGAACGCGGTGAGCGGCGGTAATAGCGCGAACCCAAGCGCCAGCAGGACCGGCTCGGCAAGGCGACACGGCGTGAGCCAGGCAACGCGAATGGACCAGAACATTGTCGGCACCACCCAGGCGCGCGCGGCCGACGCGAGCCAGACCGGAACATGTGGCATTGGCGCGCCGGAGACGGTGTGGAAGACCAGGGCGGTGGCGGCCGGGTGGAACAGCACCGGCAGCGCGATCGGCAGCCCACCGCGTGCCAGCGCCTCCAGCGGAGGCGGGCCGGCGTCCTCACGGCCGAAATGCCAGGCCGACAGCAGCAGAAAGCCAGCCAGCGTGATCACCGGCGCACGCTGCCAGGACAGCAACACGCAGGCGACTAGGCCTAGATAAGGGAGCGCGAAGGCGCCGAACCAGGCGGCACCCAGGCGCGGCCGCAGGACGGGGCGGGCGATTTCCCCGTCAAGCGCGCCATGCGGCACACCGAGAAGGATGATCGCGGCCAGGGCCACGAGCCATTGCGCCTCGTGGCCGAGCAACGAAGACGTCGCGAGGACGCCTAGGACCAGTCCCAGGAAGCGGAACGGACCCGGGTCGTTACCCTGGCCGCGCGCAACCTCCCTAGCCCTCGGAATGCACCGCTCCCGGTCGTGCCAGTTCACGCCGCTCGCGCGTAGGCGCGCGACATGGTGCCGTTCGCCTGTTCGTTGGTGACGATCCTGCCGGCGCTGATCGTCGCCAGCAGGCCGTAGGCGACCTTCGACACGAGATCGAGGATCATGATTAAGGCGACGCCGGTCGCATCGTCGAGCACGCCGAGACCGTCGGTGCTGAGCGCGAGGAGGATCGGGTAGATGAACCACAAGACCGAAAGCAGGACGGCGTCACGCTTGTAATTCGACTGGACCTCGCTGGTCTCGAAACGTGACTGCTCAAGCAGGGGAACCCAGATCACGTAGTAGACGGCAAGAAACGCCGCCGTCGATATCGCGAACCAGGTCCACTTCATCCATCCGATGTCGATCGCGCCGAAAAAGAAGGAGGTCATGATCATCATGATGTCGGCGAGCAGCAGGCCGGTGATCAGACCGCCCCGACGCAGTCCAGAATGCATGCCCGCATAGGCAAGCGACAGCAGCAGCAGAGGCGTCGTGAACAGCCAGTCCACGTAGCGCGCGAAGTAAAACAGGCGCCCCGCATGAGTCACGGTGCCGTTCGGCAGGACCATCGCGCCATGCGGGATGACGACGGCGCCGACGCCGGTCGCCATCGCGAAGTAGGCACAGGCCGCGATGAGCGGCACGATGCCGTGATAGATGGTATCGGCCTGCTCGGCGGCCGTCCGGCGTTTCCCGATCGCGAGGATCGCGCATCCCCCAAGCAGCATGCCGATCGTCCCGATCCAGAGCCAAAATCCCGCTGTCATGGGGTCCCCGCATTGTATGCGGCACCGACAGCGCGGCGGGAGGGCTCTGGTTCTTGTCGGCGACAGAACGATAAAGGAGTTCTGTTCTGGATGTCCGCGCTTTGACGCGAACGCAGGCCTTGACGTTTTCGCAACCATTCCGCGCCATGATCCCGGCCATTGCTGAGCGGGCGCGCTTCACCGCAGCCGACACGGAGTTCGCGATTTGCGCCGTATGACATTCCGCCTGGTGCCGCTGCTGGTCACGATGTCGACCGGAGTGATCACCGGTGAGGCGTTGGCGACCGACTACTACGTCGATGGCCGGAACGGCAGCGACTACGCGGCGGGGACGGCGACCGCACCATTCGAGAACATCTTCTGGGGCCTACATGTCGCCAAGCCCGGCGACACCGTGCACGTTTTATCGACCATCACCTATGGTCCGGTCTACATCGCACACTCTGGCACTGCGGGAGCGCCGATCACCCTCGCCGGTGAGTGGAACGGCACCGGTCTGACCCAGGTGGTCGGCGGCGGCAACTACGCGATCCAGTTGGCGCCCGGCACCAGCTACGTCACCGTAAGCGGCTTTGACGTCCAGGCCAGCGGCAGCCGCACCGCGATCTACGTCGCGCCGGGCTCGACGCATGTCGCGATCATCGGCAACTACGCGCATGATTCCGGCAATGCCGGCATCGCGACGGTCGGGGCGGACTACATCACGATTTCCGGCAACACGGTGGCGCGGAATGGCACCGACGGCAGCACCGCCTGCCTAAGCGGCATCTCGCTTTATCAGTTGCGCGAGACGGATGGGGGCACCGATCTCCGCAACGTCGTGCAGGGCAACATCATCTACGGAAACACGAACCTGCCTGGCGCCGGCTGTAGCGACTCGGACGGGAACGGCATCATCATCGATGACAGCCGCAACACCCAGAACAATAGCCCCTATCCGGCCTACAGCGCCGGAACGCTGATCACCGATAATGTTGTGTTCGAAAACGGCGGCCGCGGCATCCACGTCTTCGAGAGCGACCACGTAATCGTGACGAACAACACCCTGTGGCACAACAACCAGGATCCGAGGGAAGCATCGTGGCAGCCGGGCGAGATCATGCTGGCCGATTCCGGCGACGCCAAAGTGATGAACAACGTCGCATGGAGCGATGGCCGGATCGACGGGGCCAACCATCACGTCACGATCTCGGTTGAGAGCTGCTCCGGCGGTGCCGTGCTGCTCAACAACAACCTGCTTTGGAACAATGCCGGGTCTGTCAGCCTCGCATACTACGCGCCGACCGCCGGCTCCCATCTGAGCACTGCCCCGCTCACCATCGGCTCATGGAACGTTTGGGCAAACCCGCAGATAGAAGTGCTCTCCAGCAACCCTGAAGTCGCAGATTACCGCCTCCGGACCGGCAGTCCGGGTTTTGGTCTCGCCAACGCCGCGGCGACACCGCCATACGATCTGCTTGGCACGGCTGCGCCAAAATATCCCACCGCCGGTGCGTACGAGAAACCAGGTCCTTGAGCCGGTCCTGATCGCCTGGACCTGTCGTCGCCCGGCGCGCGGTATGCGCCGAGCGGTGTGACAAGCCTATTTGCGGCCGGACTTTGGCGCCTCGGTCGGCTTGAGGAAAGATGATGCCGCCGGCGCCGCTTTCTTATCAGCCTTCGGCTTCTTGACTTCGCGATTGCCGCGTTTCTGACCCTTGGCCATGGTGATCTCCCGCCCTGACGACACTAATGACGTTACGGCGCGTCGGTCGCGGACCGCAAGACAACAATCGGTTCATGAGCGGGGTGTCAGTTACCGCCCGACCACGGGACACTGAGCTCGGCAAGAACACGTCCATGTTCCGGGAACAACAGCGCGATGGCGCCGAGATGCAGGCCAGCCGCGACCACCACCATCGTGTGCCAGCACGCCGTGTAGTACGGCATGCGCGCGGTGACGTGCACGACAGCGCCTGCGGAGTAGATCAGGCCGCCAGCCACCAGCAACACCAGCGACGCGCCAGGCAAGGCGGCGATCACCGGCGGCAAGATCAGCACGAGAACCCAGCCCATGGCGAGGTAGAGCGCGAAGGTGAAGCGCTCGAAGCGATACGGGAAGGCCTGCTCGATGGTGATGCCAAGCACGGCAAGCGCCCAGATCACGCCGCACAGCGACAGGCCGAGCGAGGGACGCAACACGAGCGCGAAGGGCGTGTAGCTGCCGGCGATCATCACAAAGATCATTGATCGATCGAGGCGGCGCCAAGTCGCGGTCAGCGGTCCGGTTGGGGTCAGGTTGTAGACGGCGGACGCGGACAGCATCCCGATCAGACCAGCACCGTAGACCGCGACCGAGATCACTCCACGAATGCCAGTCCCGGCGCGGATGGCCAGCCAGGCAAGTGCGACGGCGGCGGCGAGCAGACCGATGGTATGAACGACCCGATCTGCCGCCAACTCGGTCGCGAGTGTCTCGCGATGCGCTCGCAACATGTGTTGGTGACGCAAGTCGCGCGTGGTCATCGCCAGCTTCGTCGTGACGGCCTCGAATGAGGCCGAGCCGGCGTCATCAGACCGCAACTCGGGTCAGGTGCTGCGAAGCTGCGCCTCGTCGAACACCCGCTCATGATTGTCGAGCGCGTTCTTGGCCCGATACTGGCAGCCCTGGTTGGTAATCGGCAGCGCGCGGACGATCGTATAGACGCCTGGACGCACGTTGATGTTGGAGATATTCGGCAGCAGCGACACCCGGTCGCCGACGGCATATTTGTGCGCGGCCATACCTGTTCTCCGATCGTCGGGCGCTAGCTAAGCATTGTGCCCGTCGGGCGACGCTTGCGCGCCGCCCTCGTTATCTAGCTCGCCTTGAGGTTGACGGCGGACACCTTGCCCTGCTGTCCCTGCTCGAGCTCGAAGCTTACCTTCTGACCCTCGTTGAGGCCGGACATACCAGCCCGTTCGACGGCAGAGATGTGAACGAACACGTCCTTGGAACCGTCGATCGGCTCGATGAAGCCGAAACCCTTCTGGGCATTAAACCACTTAACTGTACCTTGTGACACAACGTCTCTCCGAAGCAGCTTCGCTTCCCGCAAATGCACGAGAAATAAACGACTTTTCAAACCGGCATGAGCGAAACGCACCTACGCCGTGGCTGAAAAGCTCAGCCGTTTCCGCACCCTACATCAATCAAGACGAACAATGCAAAAATTCGACGTGAACACGTGGTCCACATCGGTGCTGGCATGCGTCCGGCATCATCCTGATACAGCGGAACCGAGCGCCGAACGGATTTTGGCAGCCATGTCGGCATATGAAAAAGGCTTGCGTATCAGCTCGCCACCGGTGCCATCCCGCCCAAAATCAGATGACCCGGCATAGCCGGTGGTGAACAGCACCTTGAGCTCTGGATGCTCCGCCAACGCCCGCTCGGCAAGCGTGCCGCCATCCATGCCACCGGGCAGGCCGATGTCGGTGAACAACAATCGCACTCCCGGCTCGCGCCCGAGAACCCGAAGCGCCCAGGCGCCATCCGCCGCCTCCAGCACTTGGTAGCCAAGCTCTCGCAGGATGCCGGCACTGTACTCGCGAACGATGTCGTTGTCCTCGACCACAAGGATCGTCTCCGCGCCGCCGGCGGCGATCGGCGTCGACGCGACCGGTGGCGCCTCCGGGGCGGATGCGATCAGCCTCGGCAGGTAGAGGCGCACCATCGTGCCCCGCCCTTGCTCGCTCCAGATGCGGATATGGCCATTCGACTGCTTGACGAAGCCGTAGACCTGGCTGAGCCCGAGACCCGTCCCGTGTCCAACCCCTTTGGTGGTAAAGAACGGCTCGTAGGCATGCGCCAGCGTGTCGGCCGACATGCCAAAGCCGGTGTCGGTGACCGCTATCACGACGTATTGGCCCGGCTCCACGTTTTCCGCCTCGAGATCGGCCGCGTTCTCGTCGAGCCAGGCGTTCGCCGTCTCGACCGTCAGGCGGCCGCCGTCTGGCATCGCGTCGCGCGCGTTCACCGCGAGGTTGAGCAATGCGGCCTCGAGCTGGTTGGGATCGACCATCGTCTGCCAAAGATCGTCGGCGAGGATCGGCTCGAGCGTGATGCTGTCGCTCAGCGTCAGGTGCAACAGGTCCGACAGGTCGGCGACCAGCCGGTTTGTCTCGGTCGGTCGCGGCTGCAGCGTCTGCTTGCGCGAGAAAGCCAGAAGGCTGTGGGTCAAGGTTGCCGCGCGTCGCGCGCCCTGCATGGCGATCCCCGCGGCGGCGGTGATCGCGGACGCCTCCGGGAGCGCGGGCAAGGTCGCGGCACGCCGCTCGACAGTCTCGAGACCGCCGATCACCACCGTCAGCAGGTTGTTGAAGTCGTGGGCGACGCCGCCGGTGAGTTGGCCGACAGCCTCCATCTTCTGCGCCTGGCGCAGCGCCGCCTCGGCGCGCTCACGCTCGGCGACCTCGTCGCGCAGCTTGGCGTTGGCGGTCGCGAGCTCCATCGTGCGCTCGGCGACGCGCAACTCCAGCGTCTCGTTGAGACGCTGGAGCCGCTCCTCGCTCCGGCGCAGCGCCGCGTAGCTCAGCGCGAGTTCGGCCTCCATTTGCGCCCGCTCGGTCCGCTCGCGCGCCTCGGTCAGCGCCCGACGCACCGAGCTCGGCAGCTTGCCGAGGCGCTGCTTGACCACATAGTCGGTGGCGCCGCGTTTGAGCGACTCGACCGCGTTCTCCTCTCCGAGCACCCCCGAGACGAAGATGAACGGGGTGTCGGAGGCGTCGGCGCAGGCCATCGCCAGCGCTTCGCCGCCACCAAACGATGGCAGCTCATAGTCGGCAAGGATGATGTCGTGAGCGCGGCGATCAAGGGCGGCGCGAAAGCCGGTACGATCGACGACGCGGTCGATCTCGCAGCGCAGGCCGCCGCCCGCCAGGTGGGCCGCGATCAGTTCAGCATCAAGCGGGCTATCTTCCAGCATCAGGATGCTGATCAGCGGGTCCGCCACCGCCTTACATCCCTCCCGTCGAGTGCTGGAGCATCACGCCCGCGCCGGCGGCGGTTCGTTCAGCACCGCCCAGAACGCGCCGAGTTCCTGGATCGCCTTGGAGAACGCCGGAAAGCCGACCGGCTTGACCACGAACGCGTTGGCCCCGAGCTGATAGCCGCGCGCCAAGTCCAGCTGTTCCCGCGACGAGGTCAAGATCACCACCGGGATCCGCTGTGTCGACGGGTGCTGGCGCACCGCGGCGAGCACTTCCATGCCGTTGACCTTCGGCAGCTTGAGATCGAGCAGGATGACCGCCGGGTCGCCAGAAGCCCGGTCGGCATGATCTCCCTGGCGGAACAGGTAGTCGAGCGCCTCGGCGCCATCGCGCATGACGACCACGTCGTTGGCGAGCGCGCTCCCATGCAACGCCTCGAGCGTGAGCTCGGCATCGTTCGGGCTGTCCTCGACCAGCAGGATCGGCTTGAAGTCCATGGCCCTTCCTATGCGGCAGCCGGGCTGGCGATGGGAAGCGCCGCGAACAGCGTCGCGCCCTCGCCGACCGCGCCTTCGGCCCAGACGCGGCCGCCATGACGGTCGAGGATGCGCTTGACGTTAGCCAGCCCGATGCCGGTGCCCTCGAACTCCTCGGCACGGTGCAGCCGCTGGAACACCCCGAACAGCTTGCCGGCATAGGCCATGTCGAAGCCGGCACCGTTGTCGCGGACCCGAAAAACCGCCTCGTTCTCGGCGCGCGCCGCCGTCACCTCGATGATCGCGGGATCACGCCCGCGGGTGTATTTCAGCGCGTTGCCGAGCAGGTTCTCGAATGCCAGCCGAAGCAGCCCGGGATCGCCATGCACGGCGCCGAGCGGGCCGACCCGCCACTCGACCGACCGGTTCGCGCTGTCAGGCTCGAGGCGCCTGACCGTCTCGGCGATCAATCGGTCCATGTCGACCGTGACGCGGGTGAGCTCGGTGCGGCCCAGGCGCGAGAACCCGAGCAGGTCGTCGATCAGCCTGGCGGCGGCGTTGCCTGCCTCGATCACCTTGTCGACGTAGCGTCGGGCGACCGGACCAAGCGCCGGGCCCTCGCGGTCACGCAGCAGCTCGGCATAGCCGACGATGTGACGGAACGGCGCCCGCAGATCGTGCGACACCGAGTAGGAGAAGCTCTCAAGCTCGCGGTTGGCGCGCTCCAACTCCTCGCTCATGCTCGCGCGCTCCTCGGCGCGGCGAAGCACGATGCCGATGATCGCGCCGCGGAGATCGCGGGCAGCGTCCAGCTCCAGCGGCAGCCAGGGCCGCGCCCTTCCCTTCACCAGTTGCCGCCAGGCCGCGAACGAGCGACGCGGACTGATTGCCTGCCCGGCCATCGCCGGCTTATGGGGATCGCCGGCCCAGCGAACGGTGGTGATCAGCTCGGGACGGAACCAGAGGACGAAAAACGGGTGAATTTGCGAGGTCGACACCGCGAGCAGGCCGCTCGCACCCGCCCAGCCATCGGCATCCGGGTATTCGCGGCCGAGATTGTCGATCGCGACCAGCTCGCGCTGCTCGCGCGCCGAGAGCCACGCGGCGAGCGCGCGCAGCTCGGCCGGCGAAGGCGTCGCGCCGATGCACGAAACCTCGCCTTCCGTCAGCACGGCGGCGCCCCCGGCCGCGACCAGATCCAGGAGGTCGGCGGGACGACCGACCAGGGCGGACGCGAAACTCTCCTCGGCGGCGACCGCCGCCAGCAGCCTCCCGAGCGTCGACCGGCGAGACGCGCGCTGCTCGGCTTCGGCCGTCCGCTCGCGCGCGGCGAGCTGGAGCGACAGCAACTGGCCTAGCAGGTCGCAGCCTTGGCGAATGTCGGGCGGCACGATCCGGGGCGCGGCGCCGTGACACGAGATCAACCCCCAGAGCCGACCCTCGCGCAGGAGCGACACCGACATCGAACTGCCGGTGCCCATGTTGCGCATGTATTCGGTGTGCGTCGGCGACACGCTGCGGAGATCGCAGAGGCTGAGGTCGGGCGAGCGTCCCGTCACCGTGCTGATCGCCGGTTCGAGCGGCACCGGCTGGTAGTGCGCATCCGCGATCAGGCGCAGCCGGTTGCGCTCATAGAGCGCGCGCGCCTGTGCCGGAATGTCGGAGGCCGGAAACCGCAGCCCGAGATAGGAGGGCAGCGCGCCGTTGCCGTCCTCGGCGATGACCTCGCCATCCCAGTTCGGCTCGAAACGATAGACCAAAGCGCGATCGAAACCGGACACCCGGCGCACCTCGCTCGCGGCCAGATGACAGAGCTCGATCATGCCCGCGCCGGTCTCCAGCGCATCGAGGAAGTCACGGACCAGGGGGTAGAGCTCGCGTGAGTCGTCCGACGCCGCTTCGGCGCCCGGCTCCAGCTCCACGAACAGGCCTTCGGGTCCGCGATGAGCCGTGACGTGACAGGTGATCGCGTCGGCGCTGGCGGCGGCGGCAAGGGTGATCGGGGCCAAATGGTGGCTCGCGCCGGCCTCCGGGAGCGATGCCAGACGCTGTCCGAGCACGCGGCCGGCCCCGCCCAGCGCGTCCACCAGCCTCGCGCCGACCGAGAGGTCGGACCTGAGCAGGAGGTCCGCGTTTTGGCTGGCGTGCAGGATGCGATGATCGGGGGCCGGACCCAGGATCAGCAACAGCCCGTGCGGCTGGATGTGGCCCGGACTATGGATCGGCTCGCGCGCGCAAGCGGCATCGGCATCGGCGAGCACCGCCTCGCTCACCCGCCGGCTCCGTTCGGCGGGTGGGCGAAAGGCAGCGGCGAGCGATCGGCCCCGGACGGCATACCGTAGCTTATCGCGTCCGCAACGGAATGACGATGCCGCGGCTTTAAGGTCGCGCCAGCGCGGCGCGCCACCACAATGCCGTCATCACCAGCACGACCAGCGCGAGGCTGAACCAGGTGACGGCATATTCGAGGTGGTTGTTGGGTGGCCGGGGCAGCGCGGTCGCGGTCATCGGCAATGGCGCATCGCGTGCCTGATGCAGTGCGATTAGCGTGAAGCCGGCGACCGGCACACCGATC
>CAXTPV010000015.1:0-1876 GCA_964246135.1 uncultured Acetobacteraceae bacterium
TCCCGCCCCTCGCCCACCCGGACGAGCTCGACCACACCCAGCTGGGGAATGACGAAGCGTTCGCCGCTAGAGCCGACGATCAGGCCTGGCACGATCGCCAGCGTAAGCGGGATGCGGATGGTCAGTGTCGTGCCACCGCCGGCGACGCTGCGGAGGTCGATCGCGCCGCTGATCCGCTCGATGTTGGTGCGAACGACATCCATGCCAACACCGCGGCCCGACACGGCGGTGATGGCAGCGGCCGTCGAAAAGCCGGGCGCGAAGATGAAGCGCTGGACCTGGACGTCGGTCATCGCGAGGATCTCGGCTTCGGGCGCGAGGTTCTGCGTCAATGCCTTGGCGCGGATGCGCGCGATGTCGAGGCCGCGGCCATCGTCCCTGACCTCGATAATCACGTGGCCGCCCTCGTGAAAGGCTCGCAGCGTGATGCGGCCGGCATCCGGTTTGCCGGCAGCTTGCCGCGCGTCGGTGGCCTCCAGCCCGTGATCGGCCGCGTTGCGTATGATGTGTGTGAGCGGGTCGCGGATTTGCTCCAGCACCTGGCGGTCGAGCTCGGTGTCGGCGCCTTGCATGTCGAGCTCGATCTGCTTGCCGAGTTCGTGGGACAGGTCGCGGATCAGGCGGGGCAGCTTGTTCCAGGCATTGCCGATCGGTTGCATGCGCGTCTTCATGACGCTGTCTTGCAGTTCAGTGGTAAGGCGGGATAGGCGCTGCAGCGGCACCGCGAGCGGGCTTTCCTGGTGACGCGAGAGCTGCAGTATCTGGTTACGGGTCAACACGAGTTCGCCCACCAGCGTCATCAGGCTTTCCAGCGTGTCGACACCCACGCGTATGGTCTGGCCGGCGAAGCCGCCCTCCGTGGGCGCGGCGGCCTCAGGCGCTTTGGGACGAGGGGCCTGATCCTGGGCGCCCGACCCTACGTCGATGGTCGGCGGCTTGACGGCCGGTGCAATGAGCACTGCCGATGCGGGCTCCGCAACAGGAGCGATCAGGGTCGGGCGACGCTTGCTGGTCGCGGACCGCGCCTTTGCCGCCGCCTTTTGGGCCGGCGGCGCGGTGGACACCCCAGCAGCCGCGGGCGCGAGCTCAGTTGCGGGCGAGGGTGGCGCGCCGTCTGGTCGCGCCAGGCCCGGACGATGCCCGGCGGCGACGAGCTCTAGACCGGTGATCAGCACCAGGTCGTCGCCCACCGGCTCGGTGCCGCTCGCACCGAGTTCGGTCACGATGACCTTGATCTGGTCGAGCGCCGCGAGCACGTGATCGATCACCACCCGGTCGGCGACCAGCTTCCGGTCGCGCATCCGGCCGAGCACGTCCTCGGCCGCATGCGCGACGCGCTCGAGGCGTGGCAGGCCTAGAAACCCGCATGTGCCTTTGATCGTGTGCACATGGCGGAAGATCAGCGACAGCGTGTGCGCGTCTTCTGGCGCGCGCTCCAGGATGACCACGGCGTTGTCGAGTTCAGCGAGCCCTTCGTTCACCTCGGTGAGGAAGTCGGTCAGAAGATCGTCCATCGGCGCCGCTCCGGTCCAGGAGCGTGAGCATCAGGCATGATGCCGAACAGAGCGTTAACAGGCGGGCAGGGCCGTCCGGGCAAGCAGCTTGAAGGCACTGGCACGATGGCTGAGCTGTTCCTTTTCGGCTGCCGTCAGCTCGGCGAAGCTGCGCGCGAGACCGGCCGGCTGGAACATCGGATCGTACCCGAACCCGTTGCCGCCACGCGGTGGCCAGACCCACTCGCCCTCGGTCCGGCCCTCGAAGATGTCGACGCAACCATCGGGCCAGGCGAGGGCAAGCGTGCAGTGGAAGGCAGCACGCCGATCCGGGTTGGCGGCGGCGAGGCCTTCTATGCGTCGCATGGCGAATGCGAAATCCT
>CAXTPV010000015.1:1886-21589 GCA_964246135.1 uncultured Acetobacteraceae bacterium
TATCCGGGCCAGCCCAGCGCGCCGAGAGCACGCCAGGCGCGCCGTCGAGCGCGTGCACGGCAAAGCCGCTATCATCGGCGAGCGTGGCAAGGCCGGTTGCCGACGCGGCGCCCGCTGCCTTCAGGCGAGCATTTGCTTTGAAGTCGAATCCGGTTTCGTCTGGCTCGGCAAGGCCGAGCGATGCCGCCTTGATGGTCGCGATGCCTTAGGGCGCCAGCAGGCGGCCGAACTCCGCGAGCTTGCCTTCATTGTGGGTGGCCAGCACAAGCTGATCGCCACGGCGGAGCCGCCTCGCCTGCGTCATTGAGGTCCGAGCGGCGCAGCAAGCGCCTCGCGCTGCGCCGCGAACAGCTGTTCGGTGCCGCTTCTGGCAAGTCCCAGCATGTCGAGCAGCGTCGCCTCAGCGAACGGCGTGCCCTCGGCGGTGGCCTGCACCTCGACGATCCCGCCCGCTTCGGTCAGCACGAAGTTCGCGTCAGTTTCCGCCTGGCTGTCCTCGCCATAGTCGAGATCGAGCAGCGCCGTGCCGGCGAGCAGCCCGCACGACACCGCGGCCACCATCCCGGTCAGCGGCCATGACGCCAGCAGGCCCGCCGCCATGCGTGCGCCGAGTGCGAGCCCGAGCGCCACGAACCCACCAGTGATCGCGGCGCAGCGTGTGCCGCCGTCAGCGTTCAGCACGTCGCAATCGATCGTCACGGTGATGTCGCCAAGCCGCTTGCGGTCGGTCACCGCGCGCAGCGAGCGGCCGATCAGGCGCTGGATTTCGAGCGTACGGCCATTCTGCTTGCCGCGTGCCGCCTCGCGGTCGCCTCGCCGGTGGGTGGCGCGCGGCAGCATGCCATACTCCGCCGTCACCCAGCCGAGCCCGGTACCGCGCAGGAAGCTCGGAACCCGGTTCTCGATGCTGGCCGCGCACAGAACCTCGGTGCCGCCCAGCCGGATCAGGCACGATCCCTCGGCGTGACGGGCGATGCCGGGCTCGATTGAGACCGGGCGTAACGCGTCGTTGGCGCGACCCTGCCGCATGATGGCTCCCTCCCTGACCCGGCCACGTGTAGAGCAAACGGCGCCGTGGGGGAGGTGTGTCGCACCGAACCGCGCGCGAGCCGTTGATCGGCGCGGCCACGTCGCCACATCGTGACAGATCGGAGGCGCATTGGACCAAATTCCGACCCAGCGCCCGGCGCTCCCACCCGGCCTCGACCAGCGCTCAGCGGCGATTCTGCGCGAGATCGTCGAGCAATACGTCGAGACCGGCGATCCGGTCGGCAGTCGCACGCTGTCGCGACGGCTGCCGATGCCGCTGTCGCCCGCAACCATACGCAACGTCATGGCCGACCTGACGGAAGCAGGTTTCCTGTTCGCGCCGCATACCTCGGCGGGAAGGCTTCCCACCGACAAGGGCTTGCGGCTGTTCGTTGACGGGCTGCTGCAATTCGGACAGCTCGCCGACGACGAACAGGCCGCGATCTCGCGCGCCTGCGAGGCGCACGGCCGGTCGTTGCAGGACACATTATCCGACGCGTCGGCGATGTTGTCCGGCCTGTCCGCGGCCGCGGGCTTGGTTCTGGCGCCGAAATCCGAGGGCGCGATCAAGCATATCGAATTCGCGGCGCTCGGCTCCGGCCGGGCGCTGGTGATCCTGGTCGGGGCAGACGGGCTGGTCGAAAACCGGGTGATCGAGACGCCGCCCGGGCTGCCACCCTCGGCACTCACGGAGGCCGCGAACTACCTCAACGCGCGCGCCCAGGGCAAGCGCCTGAGCGAGCTCCGCCATCTGGTTGCCGACGACATGACCGCCAACCGCACCGCGCTCGACGCGCTCACCGCGTCGGTCGTGGCGAGCGGACTCGCGACCTGGACCGATACCGGACGCGGCGGCTCGCTGATCGTGCGTGGCCAGGGACGGTTGCTCGCCGACGTGACCGAGGTCGAGCGAATCTCGACGATACAGCTGCTGTTCGACCGCCTGGAGACGCAGGAGACGATGCTCAAGCTGCTCGATCTCGCCGAGCAGTCTGACGGGGTCCGCATCTTCATCGGCTCGGAAAGCGGTTTGTTCGGCATCGCCGGGATGACGACGGTGGTGGCGCCGGCACGTAACGAGAGCAACCGCATCGTTGGCGCGATCGGCGTGATCGGGCCGACCCGATTGAATTATGGCCGTATCATTCCGGTGGTCGACTACACGGCGCGGGTGATCGGCAGACTGATGGGCTAAGCGATCAACACGTTACGGTTCGAGCGGCCTTGCCTCCTCGGGGAGCATGATCGGGATGCCATCCCGAACCGGGTAGGCAAGGCCGGCCTTGCGGCTGATCAGCTCGCCGGCCGCACGGTCATAGTCGAGATTTCCGCGCGTGACGGGGCAGACCAGCATCGCGAGCAACCTAGGGTCGATCTCGTGCACTTCATCGTCAGCTGACACTTGTCGGACCCTCCCAATTCGTCTCGTGACCGCCGATTTCGAGCAGGGCGAGTAATCCTGACGCGCGCGCCGTGGCGTCCGGCGCTTCCAGTAATGCCTGCTTCTCGCCGTCATTGAACGGGCAGACCATGCAGAGCGTGGTCACCAGCCCGTCATCGCTCATCTGCTCGATCGCGTCCCAGTTCGCGTCGAGGCCGCGGATGCGAAAGTAGCGTCGGAGCGATGCGACCAGCACCGTGCGGTCGATCACTGCGGGCGCGGCCGCGAGGTCGCCCTGGAATGCCGAGAAATCTCCGAGAAGCGATCGGTAGCCAGCGACAACCGGCCGCTCGGCCCGCACCTCGAAGCGGGCGAGACCGACCAGCGTGATCAGGTAGCAGCCATCCTCGGTTTCGGTGAACGAGCTGACCCGGCCGAGACAGCCGACCCGATGCAGATCGATGCCGGTCTCGTCCCCGACCTGACGCGATCGCGGCTGAATCAGCCCGAACATGCGGCCGCGGGCCAGCGCGGCATCGACCATATTGAGATAGCGGGGCTCGAAGATGTTGAGCGGCAACCGACCGCCCGGAAGCACCAGCGCCCGTGATAGTGGAAAGATCGGGAACTCCGATGGCAGCGCCGTCACGTCGGTTGGCGACGGCGTATCGTCGCGTCGGTCCTCAGGCCAGATCGGACGGCGCGGCGCCGAAGTCGAGGACTGGGCGATGACGTCGTCTCCACTCAGCTGAACAGGATCGCGGACATGCGACGCCTTGCGGCGAGCGTGACCGGATCGTCGAGCCCCCACGCCTCAAACAGCTGGATGAGCTGCAACCTGGCCGCGCCCTGGTTCCACCCCCGATCCTTCTTCAGGATCTCGAGCAGCGCATCGGCCGCCTCCTGACGCGAGCCCAGACCGTTGAGCGCCACCGCCAGCTCGTATCGGGCGGCATGATCGAGCGGGTCGGCGTGGAGGCGCGCCTGAAAGCCGCGCAACCCACGCGCCGCCTTCCGCCCCTCGACCGCCAGCGTGAGCGCTGCCCGTGCGCCGTTGATCTCGGCGTGGTCGGCGATCTTGGCAGGCACTTGGCCGAGCGTCTCCTCCGCCTCGTCCTCCCGGCCGAGCGCCAGCAGTGCCCGCGCCAGGCCGCCCCAGGCTTCCGGGCTCTCGCCCTCCTCCTTGAGTACAGCGGTGTAGAGCGAGGCGGCCTCTTCCGCCTGGCCCTCGTCCAGGAGGGTGCGTGCCTCGGTGATCATCTCGGCCGCCGGCATCGTCCCGCCGGCGAGTTTCAGCAGGCTTTCGGCGAAGCGCTTGATCTCGCTCTCGGGCAGCGCGCCCTGGAAGATGTCGGCGATCTGCCCCTGCCAGAAGGCGGCGACGGTCGGCACCGACTGCATCGGCAGACCAAGCTGGGTCAGTTGGCTGATCAGCGCCCGGTTCGCGTCGACGTCGATCTTGACCAGCCGCAACCGGCCGCCGGCCGCACGCACTACCCGTTCGAGCGCAGGCGTCAGTTGCTTGCAGGGACCGCACCAGGTTGCCCAGAAATCGACCAGCACCGGCACCTGGCGGGATGCCTCTATGACATCCTGCATGAAGGTGTTCTGATCGCCATCGACTATGATGGCGTCGATGCCGCCACTGCCGACCGGGCCACGCCGTTGGTCAGGCGCCATCTTCGTCGCGCCAGACCCTTTCGTGCCCTGTCCGATGATCAGATCCATGGGAACGCCCTGTGCTGTTCGCGCCTGTCGTGCCGCCTGCCACATTTCCGGTCAATCCCGTCTGACCTGGTGGCTGGCCAGGGAAATTCTACATTGTAGGCCACCGCTCCCTGGCAAGTCCGATCAGGTGCGATGCACCTTTTCGCCACGGATGCCGTGTCGGCCACAAGCCCCTTGCCAGACACCGCCCAGTCGCCTACAGCCGCCACGGAGTGCGGGCGTAGCTCAGGGGTAGAGCACAACCTTGCCAAGGTTGGGGTCGAGGGTTCGAATCCCTTCGCCCGCTCCAGATTTCATACTATTTACAATAGGTTGACGGGGCGTCTCCCGTAGAAATCCGCTTCCGAGACCTTCTACTCTGTGGAAGCGGAAGCTAGCCGAAAGCATTTGGGCGAAAGTCATAGCGAGCCTTGGGCACCGTTTGGCGGATCGCGTGCCCAGCAGGTGGATGGCTGAGCCGGCCACCGTCGCGTGAACACCCCACCCAGGACGATCGGGCCGCCGGAAGCTCGGGCCTCGAACACGGGCCCGGCGCCGCTCGCCGGACCATGGACACGAACTTCGTCGACACCCTGGCGGTGACCCAGGCGATGCTGCCGCTGCTACGCCAGTCGCCGGCGGCGCGGATCGTCAACCTGTCCAGCTCTCTCGGTTTGCTGACCGTCAACGGTGATCCGACATCCCTTTACTATTCCTCGCGCCTGATCGGCTATAACGCATTCAAGGCGGCGCTCAACATGTTGACCGTGCAACTCGCCGAAGAGCGCACGATACGCCGATCGTCGTGAATTCGGTGAATCCGGGTTTGTGAACACGGAGCTGACCGGGTATCGCGGTTTCATGACGACTGAGGAAGGCGCGAGATTGCCGGTCAAGTATGCGCTGCTTGGCGAGAATGCCGTTTCCGGCCGGTTCGCAGAGGCGAGCGGCGGGACACCTTGGTAGAAGTGCCCGCTCGTAGAACCGTTCTAGCCATGCTGTTTGGTTGAGGGTGCCAATCGGCGTCCCTGGCCGTTCCGACGTCGAGCGGCACCCTGGCTCTTGCCCAGCCCTCGATGGGCATGTTCCGTCGCATAATGGCCAAGAAACATGGCCACGGCCGAGTTTACGACGTGGGCCGTCTGCTTTGGCGAAGGTTGGCCAAGGCGCAACCGACAGCGATAGTAGATGCTGGTCTGCACGAGCGTGAAAAACTGATCGGCCGCAAACTCCGCGTCTTGCACGGCTAAGTCGCCGACATCCGCTTGTGCCTTGAGCCAGCCAGCCAGGTGCGTGATCGCCTGCTGCGGCCCCGCCGCGTAGAACGACTCCGCCAGTTCCGGGAAGGCCTCGGCCTCGGACGTCACGACCCTGTCAATCATCAAGCACACGGGGGAGGTGATCAGTTCGACCATTCCGATCCCGATGGTTCGGAGCGTCTGAGCCGTATCTCCGGGCGGCATCTGCGCGTCGCCGAAATGCTGCGCCAGCATCCGCGCGCACTCGCGCTCAACGAAGGCGCCGAACAGCTCGGCTTTGCTGCGGTAGTGGTGATAGACGGTCGATTTCGACACCCCGGCAACGTGGGTGATCGCCGACATGCTCGCGCCCTTATAGCCATGCTCGGCAAAGGCGTCCCGCGCGCTGTCAAGGATCGATTTGCGCTTCTCGGCCGTAAGGGCGGCTGGTGTCGGCATGTGCGGCTCCGGCCGTCCATGCGCGGCCACCCTTGAAAGTAAGGCACGGCATACGAGTTTACCACAGACGAGACCGTACGGTTCGGTCCGACTGCCGCAATTCGTGGCACATTTCTGTCAGGAGCGGGCCATGCTGCAGTTCGACGCGACCATCGAGCACCTCGAGAGGGGCATCAAAGGCATGACCTTGAGCGTAGCGGTCAAGAACATCGAGGGCTGAGAGGCCACGCTGGAGAAGGTCGAGGAGCCAGCCGCAAGTTGGTGATTAAGCTCGGCGAGGAGACGGTCGCCATAGGCAAGAAGACCGAGAGCGAGAACGCCAGCAAGATCCAGGTGCTCGGCGAAGCCCTCGGCCACGCGTTCGAGCGTGCCAGCGCGGCCTAGCCAGGTTCCAAGCCCTCGGATGAAACCTGGGCGAGAGAGGCCGCGCGAAACCCAGCCTCCTCGTTCTCTTATCGCCAAGTCTTCAGCCACGGAGACCATGGATGCAGATCGTCGGACTTGAGGAGCATCTTGTCGTACCGGACTTGCTAGCAGCTTGGTTGCGGCTACCCGGGATGCAACACGTGCCTGGTTCGAGCTTTGGCGACGATCCGTTGGCGCGGAGGCTCAGGGACGCCGGCGACGGTCGCCTGGCCGACATGAACGGCCGGGGCGTGGACATGCAGGTGCTGTCGCTGACCACCCCTGGCGTGCAGAACCTCGCGCCAGCAGATGCCGTCACCTTCGCCCGCGAAGCCAACGACGCGCTCGCCGAAATCATCGCCCACGACTCGGGGCAGTTTCAGGCTTTCGCAGCCGTCTCAACGCCCAAGCCCGACAGCGCCGGAGACGAACTGGGGCGAGCCGTGGCCCGATTCGGTTTTCAGGGGGCGATGCTACACGGCCGTACCAGAATCGCGACCGCCGACGACCGCCGGTTTGATGGTCTCTATGCCATGGCCGTACAACTCCATTCGCCGACTTACCTGCATCCGCAAACCCACATCGCGTTGGTCCGCGAGGCTTATTGTTCCGGTTACGGCGACAAGATCGACGCAATGTTCGTGAACTTCAGTATCGCTGGTACTATGAAGTTGTTGTTAAGTTATTGCGCATGATCTTCCCCGGCGTCTTACATCTGGCACCCAGATCTTCAGGTGGTCGTCGGACACTGGGGCGAGCTGCTGTTGTTCTATCTTGAGCACACAGTCGTCATGCATGCGATGGGCCTGCGCTTGGACCGCCCTTTGGTGGATAATTTCCGGCAGAATGTGTGGGTGACAGGCAGCGGCCTGTACAGCGAGCACTATCTGCGTTGGAGCGCGGAGGTCGTCGGCGTCGACCGCATCATGTACTCCACCGACTACTCTTTCAGAGACACGAGCGGCGGAAAGGCGCGCGCCTTTCTTGAAAGTGCGCCGCTGACCGAGGCGAGGGCGGCCATCGGCTCGGGCAATTGGGAGCGGCTCACGGCGCAACTCGGCCATCGCAGTCATGCAGACTTACACGCCACAGAGTTTTGCTCAAACGCAGAAAGCACTCGCCATGATGTCTTCAGAAAACCTTCGTACCGGCGGCTCGGTCGCTATTGTGGGCGCCGGTCCCGCCGGTGCGATGCTCGCGCGGCTCCTGCAAATGCGCGGCTTCACCGTTCAGGTGATCGAGCGTGACGCGTCATCGACGGCGCGGCCGCAAGGCGGCAGCCTCGACCTTCGCCCCGACTCGGGTCAGCGCGCCATCGACGCAGCCGAACTCGGCGACGTTTTTTCCCGCTTCTCCCGGAATGAGGCAAAGGCCTTCCGAATGATCGACTCTCAGGGCGAAGAGCTGCCTGGGATGGGCGAGGAGACCCACGAAGACCCCGGGCCGGAGATCGACCGGAGAGACCTGCGCCAGCTTCTGCTCGACTCGCTAGCGCCGGACACCGTCGCTTGGGGCCATGTTGTGCAAGACGTTCATCGCGAGGCGGATGATTGATGGCGGCTGGACATCAAGGACCACGCCCCGGTCATTGCCGATTTCGTGGTGGGCGCCGATGGCATCGGATCGAAAGTCCGGCATCGCCTGACGTCGGTTCAGCCCGTCTACACCGGCGTCAACATGATCGCCGCCAACATCCGCAAGGATCTCTGGCGTGGGTCCGAGATCGACAAGAACCTAGGCGAGGGCTCGGTCATGTTCGCCGGTAGTGGAAAGACTGTGTTCACGCAGCGCTGCAACCATGACCTTATCCTTCTCTATTTCTCGCTGCACGTTGCCGAGGATTGGCCGAAGACGGCCGGATTCACGCTCGACGATAGGGCGGCAGTGCTGACAGCGATCGGTGAGGCCTATAGCAACTGGTCACCGGGCCTGATGGCGATGCTCACCCAGGTGCAGGATAATTTCCATCTTTGGCCGAACTCGGTCCTGCCGCCGGACTACCGGTGGGAAACGCAGCCTGGTCTGACAATGCTGGGCGATGCGTCGCACGTCATGCCGCCGTATACCGGCAAGGGTGTCAATCTCGCGATGTTGGATGCGCTCGAACTCGCCGATGCTTTGACCGAGGGGTCGGGTAGGGACGTAACCGCGGCCGTCGCGGCGTTCGAGGCGCGCATGCAGAAGCGTACGAGCCAAGAGACCGGCGCTTGTCTCGCGATCGGGCGACAGGTGTACGGCTTCGATCTCGATTTCAACCTGCCCGCCGCCGCGCGAAACGTCTGAGCCCTCAACCCGCAATTGCCTATCGTGCGAGGAGACGACCATGCCTTTCGTCCATGCCGCCATAGCTTCGGCAGCCGAGTGGCTGGATGTGATGGACGCCTTATATCGTTGTGGCGCAGGCGTCGATCACAACGACGCGGACATGCTCGCGACAGCCTTCAGCGAAGATGCGACCGTGGATTTCGGTCCCTGTGGTCGTGCGATGGGCTTGGCCTTCCCGGTGCTGACAGGGGGTGCGGCCATCGTCGGTCTTCTCTGCGGCAATGCCGAGAAGCAGACGACGTCGCACGTCATCACCAACGGTCGGGCCAGGATCGACCGGGATACGGCGGTGCTCCGCACCCTGGTCGATGCGACGCACCTGCCGAAGAGCGACCATTCCCGCCGCTGCCAGATGATGAACTGGTACGATGTCGATCTGGTCAGGCAAGCTGACGTGTGGCGCATGCGCCGTGTCGTCATCAGCAACGCCTGGTTTACCGGAGACGTCCAGGTGCTTGTGGGAAAGTAGAGCCCGCCGCGTACGATAGCGGGCAAGACATCCAGTCGACAGGTTTCACAGACGGGGCGGCCCTTCCTGCCGCCCGGAAAGGAGATCACTTGTGTCAAAGCAATCCGCGAAACTCGTTTGCGAGTTCACTTTCCGTTCCGCCGTCAGCGCCCCTCAGGAGGTCGGAATCGGTCCATTCGGTCATCGGCAATACTATGCGATGCGGGACGGGGTGATCGAGGGCCCACGATTGACGGGCAAGCTCGTCGGCGCGGGGAGCGATTGGATGCTCATGGGCGCGGACGGGTTCATGCGGATGGACGTTCGCATCCAGATAGGGACGGAGGACGGCGCGGTCATCTGCGTCCGCTATTTCGGGCCGGCTGAGGCAAACGAGGTGCTCGGCCAGGCCGCGGCCGCGTGTTCGCCCACGGAGTTCTCAGTCCAGTCGATTCGCACCCACTGGCTTCTGGAGAGTGGGGATCCGCGTTACGCCTGGGTCAACCAGAACGTGTTCGTCGGCGAGGGTCGTCTGTGCCCGGCGGAGCCCGGTGTCTTGGGCTTCGAGCACCGAGTGTATCGTGTTGGCTCAGTGTCACATCAGGAGCGAGACGCAAGAAGCCGGAAGACCGCTCCGGAGCGGCGAACCTCCTGACGATAGTGATCACGCTCCTGCTCGCGGTGTTCAGGCCCCAATCTGCCAAGCGGATGGCTGTTGAAAGCCGAGCCCTTCGGATGGTTGATGGGCGCAAATCACGGACGGATACACGCCGACGAGGCCGAGTTTGACACTTTGCGGAAGCGGTCCAGGTTAAAAACGTCGATTTCACCGCTGATTGGCACGCTTCCATCCGAGCCAAATAGCACGCCGGAACGCCGGCGAATGGTGGAATGCCGAACGACAGGCTCAACTCGCGAAAGTGCAGAGAGCCGCCGGTCAGCCGCAGCTTTCAAAGGCTGAACGACGCAGTGTTGGAAGCTGTTCATCAAGCATCCCTTTTCTCACCCTTGTGACGACAGATCGTACACCTCGCGAAAGGCTCGTCCGAGGTGTTCGTCCAACTCGCATGGCCTCTCCTCGAACCAAGACGAGAAGGCCTGGCTGAATGCAGCCATCGGCACCTGAGCTGCCAGCGGCGCCAGTCGATCGGAAACGCCGCGCTTCTATAGTGGAAACGCCGCGCTTCTATAGTAAGGCAGCCAATGTCGCACGCAGCGATATCGCCTTGATCAGTTCGCGCGCTTGAAGCGGCGGACTGCTCGCGATGACGCGTTGACGTTCCGCGATTGCAAGCGTGAGGGCAGGCTCGGAGAGGCCGGTGCTCTCAACCGTGTGCCGGGATTGCCTAGCCGGTCGTTGTGAACCAACTCGACAGCGTCAGCGATGCACGCGGTATCAAACACCTAAGCGCGGGCGTCCCGGACGATGTTCGGACGGCCACGAAGCATCTGGTCTCGTTCGCCGTGTCCGCCTGTGCTGTTGACGGCCGGCGGCCGTTCCGCCAGCCACTGGGCGCCATGAACACAACGACATGGCATCCGAGCGCCGAGGCGGCTTTCCGGGTTCGGAGATCGGGATGAACAAGCGTGCCGCCCTGGTTGCGCTCGCGTCGCTGGCGATGCCGATGCCCGGGCGTGCGACCGACCCGATTAGCATCGTCGCCGCCGAGAATGTCTACGGCGATGTCGCGCGCCAGCTCGGCGGCGACGAGGTCAGGGTGACGAGCATCCTGAGCAATCCCAATCAGGACCCGCATCTGTTCGAGGCGAGCCCGTCGGTCGCGCGCGACATTTCGGCGGCCGGGATCGTGGTCTATAGTGGCATCGACTACGATCCCTGGATGGAAAAGCTACTCGAGGCCGCCCGCTCGTCATCGCGCCGCACCATCGTCGTGGCGCCGCTCGCCGCGCGCAGGACCGGGGACAATCCGCATGTCTGGTATGACAGTCAGACGATGCTCGCCTATGCCGCCGTCCTGACCGATGCGCTGATCGCCGCCGACCCCCCGGGCGCCCCCGGTTTCGAGGCGCGGCTCGCGCGTTTCCGGGCCTCGATCCAGCCAATTCAGGCGCGCATCGCGGGGCTGCGCGCCCGGCTGGCGGGCACGTCCGCGACCGCGACCGAACCCATCTTCGGCTACATGTTCGATGCGCTCGGCATCCATAGCCGCAACCAGTCGTTCCAGCTCGCGGTGATGAACAACACCGAGCCGAGCGCGTCTGATGTCGCCGCGTTCGAGCGTGACCTCAGCACGCATCGTGTTCGTTTGATGGTCTATAACAGCCAGGCCTCGGACCCGATCGCGTCGCGGATGCGGGCGCTCGCCGCCGCGTCTCGCATCCCGGTGGTCGGCGCGACCGAGACCGAGCCGCCGGGCAAGGACTATCAGGCATGGATGCTGGGCGAACTCGACGCGGTCGATCACGCACTGCCGAGATAGGCCCGGTGAACGCGATCGAATTGCGCGATGTGCGGCTGGAACTCGGCCGCCGGGTGGTCCTTGAGCGCGTCAGCCTCGCGATCGGCGCGAACGAGTTCATCGGCGTGCTGGGACCGAACGGTGCCGGCAAGACGACGCTGATGCGGGCGGTTCTCGGCCTGGTGCCGCCACGCCGAGGCACGATCGAGGTCCTCGGCCGGCCGGCGCGGCGGGGCAATCCCGCGCTCGGCTACATGCCGCAGTTGCGTTCGGCGGTCGGCTTCATGCGGCTCAGCGGCTGGGACTTCGTGGCCGGCGTGGTCGATGGCCATCGTCTCGGCCTGCCGATCCAGAACAGCGCCGGTCGCGCGGAGATCGCGCGCGTGCTGGAACTGGTCGGTGCCAGCGAGCTCGCGCGGCGTCCTCTGGCGGAGATCTCGGGCGGCGAGCGGCAGCGCCTGCTGCTGGCCCAAGCTCTGATCGGCGGGCCGCGCCTGCTGCTGCTCGACGAGCCGCTGATCAGCCTCGACCCGCATCATCAGCAGGGTGTGGTCAAGCTGGCCAAATCGATCCAGGCCGAGATGGGCATCGCGGTGATGTTCAGCGCCCACGAGCTCAACCCCTTGCTGGGCGCGCTCGACCGGGTGCTCTATCTCGGCGGCGGCCATGCGGCGCTCGGAACGCTGGACGAGGTGATCACCGGCCCGGTGCTGTCGCGCCTCTACGGCGCCGACATCGAGGTCGTGCGGGTGAGGGAACGCATCTTCGTCATGCCGGGGCGTGACGAACACCAGCTCGGCGCCGAGGGAGCGCACGCGGCGCGTGCTTGATTATGATTTCATGCGCCAGGCCTTCGCGGCGTCGGCTATCGTCGCACTCGTCGCGGGCGCGGTCGGCTACTTCCTGGTGTTGCGTGGGCAGGCCTTCGCCGGCCATGCGCTGGCGCATGTCGGGTTCACCGGCGCGACCGGCGCCGTGCTGGTCGGCGTGAGCCCGCTCTGGGGGCTGGTGCTGATGACCATCGCCGGCGGCCTCGGGATGGGGCTGCTTGGCGAGCGGCTGGCGCAGCGTGATGTCGCGATCGGCATGGTGCTGGCGCTGTCCCTCGGTTTTGGCCTGCTGTTCCTACACTTCTTCACTGCGTTCGCGACCCAGGCGACGACGCTGCTGTTCGGCAACGTGCTGGCGGTGGATATCGGCACGGTCTGGACACTGCTGGCACTCGGTATGGTCTGCCTCGCGTCGCTCGCGGTGATCTCGCGGCCGCTGCTGTTCGCGAGCGTGCAGCCGGAGCTTGCCGAGGCGAGAGGGGTGTCGCTCCGGCTCTACTCGGTGCTGTTCCTCGCGATCGTGGCGCTGGCGACCGCGGAGTGCGCGCAGATCGTGGGCGTGCTGCTGGTGTTCACCCTGATGGTCGGACCGGCCGCCGCGGCCCAGCGCCTGACCACTCGGGTCGGCAGGGGCGTGCTGCTGTCGGCGCTGCTGGCGCTGGTCGAAGCCTGGCTCGGCATCACGCTCGCCTTCTACACCGACTGGCCAAGCAGCTTCTGGATTTCCGTGCTCAGCGCCGCGGTCTACCTCGCGACGCTGCTGACACCTGCTGCCTGGGCCGGGCGCACGCTGCCTCGTGCCGCCGCCTCCGCTTCGGTGCCGGGCCTGGCCGGAGGCGGCTTGGATGGTTCCCGGCGCTTGCCCTAGAAGGAAGTGAGCTTCAGCCAGGATGTGTTCATGAGCGGCCAGTTCGCCCTCTACCCGAGCCTTCGCGACCGGCAGGTGCTGGTGACCGGCGGGGCATCCGGCATCGGCGCCAGCATCGTCGAGCACTTCGTGCAGCAGGGCAGCCGGGTCGGCTTCCTCGATCTCGACGCCGACGCAGCAACGACGCTTCGCGCGGGTCTCCCCGCGGGTGCCACCGCCTTCCGCCAGCTTGATCTGCGCGACGTCGCGGCATTGCGTCACGCAATCGATGGGCTTCGGACCGAACTCGGCGGCCGCTTCACGGTGCTGGTCAACAACGCGGCGCGCGACGACCGTCACGCCATCGACGAGGTGACGTCGGAGTACTGGGACCAGGGCATCGCGACCAACCTCAAGCACCAGTTCTTCTGCGCCCAGGCGATCAAGGACGAGATGATCGCGTCCGGCGGCGGCTCGATCATCAACATGAGCTCGAACAGCTTCCTGCTCGCATCGGGCGGCATGCCGGTCTACACGGCGGCGAAGTCCGGCGTGATTGGGCTGACGCGCGGCCTCGCCCGCGACCTCGGCCGGCATCACATCCGGGTCAACCTCGTCATCCCCGGCTGGATCATGACCGAGCGCCAGTTGGCGCTCTGGATGACGCCTGAGGGCGAACAGAGGCGACGTGACGGCCAGTGCATCCCCGATCCGCTGCACGCACCCGACGTCGCCCGCATGGTGCTCTGGCTCGCCGCCGACGACAGCGCGCTCGTGACCTGCCGGGAGTTCGTCGTCGATGGCGGCTGGTTCTAGGCGGGTCGCGGCTTGATGGGGGGCCGCGTCGTGAGGATTGCCGCCCTTATCCAGGCCCATCACCGGCCCGGCAACCTGATGCGTCTGCTCGATCGCGTGGATACGCCGCTATGGGCGGCTTACCTTCACATCGACCGCAAGTCCGACCTCACTCCGTTCCGGCCGGCGCTCGACCGAAGCACGCCGACCGACCTCCGGGTCGCGGTCTACTGGAGCGATCTCAGCCAGGTCGCCGCCAGCCTCGCGCTGTTGCGAAAATCCGCGGCCGATCGCGCGAACACGCATTTCTACCTGATGAGCGGCCAGTGCTACCCGATCAAGACCGATCAGGCGATCGCGTCGCGCCTTGAGCACGCAACTGGTGGCGGCTTCATCACCGCGGAAGCGATGCCGCTGTCGCACAAGCCGATGAACCGCCTGTCCGAGTGGCACTTCGACCAGCGCCTGCCACCTGGCCAGGCGAGGCGGGTGCTTGGCCGTCTCGGCCGCATGCTGCCGGAACGCAAGATCGCCAGGCTGCTGCACGGGATGCCGCCTTACGCGGGAGATTCATGGTGGCTGCTGAGCCGTGCCACGGTGACGAGGATGCTGGCCTTCCTCGACGAAAACCCGTGGTTTCTGACCGCTTTCCGCTACTCGCAATTCGCCGATGAGATGTTCTTTCAGACCCTGTTCGTGCATCTCGGCCTTAAGGCGGATGATGGCTGCCCGACGACAACGCGCTGGATCGAGGGCAACCCGAACCCGGAGGTGATCGATGCGGCGCTCCTGGCCGAACTCGGCACCGGCTGGCACTTCATGGCCCGCAAGTTCAACGACTTCTATCCGGCGGCCTCGGCCTACATCCCCCCCGGATAGTTCGGGCCGCCGCCGCCTTCGGGCGCTGCCCAGTCGATGTTCTCGGTCGGGTCCTTGATGTCGCAGGTCTTGCAGTGCACGCAGTTCTGCGCGTTGATATGGAGGCGCGGGCCGTCGCCCTCGGTGTCGACCGCCTCGTACACCCCCGCCGGGCAGTAGCGGCTTTCGGGCGACGCGAACTGCTCCCAGTTGACGCGCCGCCAGCGATCGGGATCGCGCAGGCGCAGATGCACCGGCTGGTCCTCCTCGTGGTTGGTGTTCGACAAATAGACCGAGGACAGCTTGTCGAACGTCAGCCTGCCGTCGGGTTTCGGATAGGCGATCGGCGCCGATCGCGTCCGGTCATGCAGGCCCTCATGGTCGGGACGGCGGTGGTGCAGCGTCCAGGGCGCCCGTCCGCGCAGCAGCATCGCGTCGATCCCGGCATAGAGCGCGCCGCCATAGGTGCCGAACCGCGCGAAGGCCGGGCGCACGTTGCGCACGCCGCGCATCTCGCTATACAGCCACGAATCCCGCACCCGCCGCGCATACGAGCCGGGCACCGCCGGCCGACCGTTCCGCAACGCCTCGGCGACCGCCTCAGCCGCCAGCATGCCGGACTTCATCGCGGCATGGGTGCCCTTGATCTTGGGGACGTTCAGGAAGCCAGCGGCGTCGCCGAGCAGCGCCCCGCCTGGGAAGCTCAGCCGCGGCACCGATTGCAGGCCGCCCTCGGACAGCGCCCGCGCGCCGTACGAGACCCGCTTGCCGCCTTCGAGATGGACGCGGATCGCGGGATGCGTCTTCAGCCGTTGCATCTCGTCGAACGGCGACAGCCAGGTGTTGGTGTAGTCGAGCCCGACCACGAAGCCATAGCTCACTAGGTTGTCACCGAAATGGTACATCCAGGAGCCGCCATAGGTGGCGCGGTCGAGCGGCCAGCCGAAGCTGTGCTGCACCAGTCCCGGCCGATGCTGCGCGGCCGGGACCTCCCACAGCTCCTTGATGCCGAGCCCGTAAGTCTGCGGATCGACGCCCCGCCGCAGGCCGAACCGCGCCATCAGCTGCTTTGACAGCGAGCCGCGGCAGCCCTCGGCGAACAGGGTGTAGGCGGCCCGGAGCGCCATGCCCGGGGCGAAGTTGAGGCCGTGCGCGCCCTCGCGTGTCACGCCCATGTCGCCCGTCGCGACCCCGACAATGCGGCCATCCTCCTCCAGCAGCTTGGACGCACCGAACCCCGGATAGATCTCGACCCCGAGCGCTTCGGCTTGCGCCGCCAGCCAGCGGCACACGTCGCCGAGGCTCACGATATAGTTCCCATGATTGCGCATGTGCGGCATCACCGTGCCCAGCATCGGCACCGTCACGCTGCCGGTCTCGGTGAGGAACAGCATGCGGTCCTCGGTCGCCCGCGTGTGCAGCGGCGCACCCCGCGCGCGCCAGTCGGGGATCAGCTCGTCGAGCGCGCGCGGCTCGATCACCGCGCCGGACAGGATATGCGCCCCGATCTCGCTGCCCTTTTCCAGCAGGCAGACCGAAGCCTCGGGCGCGAGCTGCTTTAATCGGATCGCCGCCGACAGACCGGCGGGGCCGCCGCCCACCACCACGACGTCGAACTCCATAGTCTCACGCTCAGACACGTCACTCGTCCTCATCGCTGGTGCCCGCTGCACCGCGTCATAGATTGCCCGGCGCGGTGCTTCGTCCAGCGTCCCTCGGGTCCGTGAGCGCCCGGTAGCGGGCGACGTTGCGGGCTTGCGCCTCCAGCGTCGCCGCAAATGCGTGGCCGCCAGTGCCGTCGGCTACGAAGTAGAGCGCGCCGGTGTCGGCCGGGTGGGCGGCGGCTTCCAGGGAGGCCGCCCCCGGCGAGCAGATCGGCGCCGGCGGCAGCCCGGCCGCCACGTAGGTGTTGTACGGGTTCGGCGCCGCAAGGTCGGCACGTGTCAGCCGACGCGCCAATTCGAGGCCGCCGCCCGCTTCGTAGGCGGTGGTCGGGTCGGATTGCAGCCGCATGCCGACCCGGAGCCGATGGATGAACACGCCGGCGATCAGCGCCCGCTCCGACGGCAGGCCGGTCTCGCGCTCGATCATGCTCGCGAGCACCAGCAGTTCAGCCGGCGAACGCAGCGTCAGGCTCGGTGCCCGCGTCCGCCAGGCCTCGGCGAGCGCGTCCCGCATCGCCGAGCGCATCCGCGACAGCAGCGCGTCGCGTGCGGTGCCCCGCTCGTAGTCGTAAGTCTGCGGCAGCACGCCACCCTCGGGCGGCACGGCAAGCGGGCCCGTGAGGGCATCGGCGGCCGACAACAGCCGCGCGATCTCGGCCGCGCTCAGGCCTTCGGCCACCGTGATCGCGTGTTCGACCGGATGGCCGGTGCGCAGCACAATCAGCACGGCGGCAAGGCTGGCATGCGCGGGAAAGCTGAACTCGGCGGCCCTAACCGGTCCCTGGCCACGCGTGACCAAGGCGGCAACACGAAACGCGAGCGGATCGCCGACAACGCCTGCTTGAGCCAGTGCCTCGCCCACCCGCGCCAGCGATCCCCGCGGCACCATGAACGCGGTCCGGGCGGGCAGTAACCCCGGCTGTCGATAGACACGGACCGCCCAGAACGCGCCCGCGACCAGCAACGTGAGGATGAGGATCGGCGTCAGCCAGCGCCGCATCGCGAGATCCTAACGTCCGGCCGGCGCCGGCCTGATGCCCGGCGTCGCGCGCCAGGTGTCAGGCCGCGCGCGCGAACAGGATGCTCGCGTTGGTGCCGCCGAACCCGAAGCTGTTGGAGAGTGCGACCTCGATCGGCCGCTCCTGGGCCTCACCCGCCACCCGGTCGATCGCGCTGTCGCGGCTGGGACGCTGTAGGTTGAGCGTCGGCGGCGCGATGCGGTCACGTATCGCCAGCAGCGAGAAGATCGCCTCGACCGCGCCGGCAGCGCCGAGCAGGTGGCCGATTGCCGACTTGGTGGACGACATCGCGAGCCCGCGCGCATGCTCGCCAAAGAAGCGCTCGACCGCCTCAAGCTCAAGATCGTCGCCCATCGGCGTCGAGGTGCCATGCGCGTTGACGTACTGCACGTCGGCGGGGCTGAGACCGCCGTTGCGGAACGCCGCGCGCATCGCCCGGAACGCGCCGTCATGCCCCTCCGCCGGCGCGGTGATGTGGTAGGCGTCGCCCGACAGGCCGTAGCCGACCACCTCGCCATGGATGGTGGCGCCGCGCGCCAGCGCGTGCTCGCGCTCTTCTAACACCAGCACGCCGGCGCCTTCCCCCATCACGAAGCCGTCGCGACCTTCATCCCAGGGCCGCGATGCCGAGTCCGGTCGGTCGTTGTAGCCGGTCGAGAGCGCGCGTGCGGCGCAGAAGCCCTGGATGCCGAGCGGACACACTGCCCCCTCGGCACCGCCCGCCACCATCACGTCTGCATCGCCGAGGATGATCAGCCGCGAGGCATCGCCGATCGCGTGCACGCCGGTGGCGCAGGCGGTGACGGCGGAGTGGTTCGGCCCCTTGAAGCCATAGCGGATCGAAAGATGCCCCGAGGCGAGATTGATCAGCGCCGACGGGATGAAGAACGGTGATAGCCGCTTGCCCCTTCCCTCGTGGATCAGCACCGAGGCGTCATAGATCGATTGCAGACCGCCGATCCCCGAGCCGATCATCACGCCGGTGCGGTCCCGGTCGTCCTCGTCCTCCGGCAGCCAGCCGGAATCCTCGACCGCCTCGATCGCCGCCACCATGCCCAGATGGATGAAGCGATCCATCTTTTTCTGGTCCTTGACCGGCAGCCACTCCGAGAGCGTGAGGCCGCCCTCGTCCCGGGTCCCGGTCGGCACCTGGCCCGCGACCTTGCAGGCGAGGTCGTCGGTGTCGAACGACTGGATCGCGGTGATGCCGGACTGGCCCTCGACGAGCCGGCGCCAGACATGGCCGACGCCGACCCCGAGCGGGCTTGCGATCCCCATGCCGGTCACCACCACCCGTCGGCCGAGCCCGTTGGGTCCGAACTGCACCGCGTCACGTCGCGCCGACATGACGTCTGGGACTCAGGCGGCCTTCTGCTTTTCGATGTAGTCGATCGCATCCTTGACGGTGCTGATTTTCTCGGCGGCATCCTCGGGAATTTCCACCCCGAACGCCTCCTCGAACGCCATCACCAGCTCGACCGTATCGAGGCTGTCGGCGCCAAGGTCATCGATGAACGAGGCTTCCGGTGTCACCTTGCTCTCCTCGACACCCAGATGCTCGACCACGATCTTCTTGACCTTGTCGGAGATGTCGCTCATCGGCCTCGTTCCTGTCCGCGGTTGGTCGTGTCGTCCTGTCGGCGCGCCGCCGAGATAGACCCCGACGAACACGATCGATCCCCGCTCCAGGCGAAGAAGCGGGCGATTAGCATGCTTCGCCCGGGCGCGCCAAGTTCGCCCGGACCTGTTCGGCCAGACGGCAGCCGCACACCGCTCGCAGGTGCCGCGTCCGACGCCGGATCATGGCATCGCCATGCCACCGTCAGGGCATCGCCATGCCACCGTCATGGCATCGCCATGCCACCATTGACGTGCAGCGTCGTTCCCGTGACCCAGCCGGCGGCGTCCGATGCGAGATAGAGCACGGCCGCCGCCACGTCCGCGCCCTGGCCGATGCGTCCGAGCGGGATCGAGCCGATCAGCGACGCGCGTTGCGCCTCGGGCAACGAAGCGGTCATCGCGGTGTCGACGTAGCCCGGCGCCACGGCGTTGACGGTGATCGAACGGCTGGCGACCTCGCGCGCCAGCGAGCGCGTCATACCGAGCAGCCCTGCCTTGGCCGCGCCGTAATTCGCCTGCCCGGCGTTGCCGGTGACCGCGACGACGCTCGCGATGTTGATGATGCGTCCCTGCCGCCGCCGTACCATGCCGGCCAGCGCCGCTCGGCAGAGCCGGAACGGCACCGTGAGGTCGACCTCCAGCACCCGGTTCCAGTCCT
>CAXTPV010000015.1:21599-22503 GCA_964246135.1 uncultured Acetobacteraceae bacterium
CATCCTGAGCGCCAACCCGTCGCGGGTGAGCCCGGCATTGTTGACCAGCACGTCGAGCCGCCCATGCGCCTGCTCGACCGCGCGCACGAGGGCGGCCGGCGCGTCGCCTTCCAGCAGATCCGCGACATGCACGCTTGCCCGGTCGCCGAGGTCGGCGGCCAGCGCCGCCAGCGCCGCCTCGCGGGTGCCCGAAAGGGCGACCATCGCACCCGCCCGGTGCAGCATGCGGGCGATCGCCTCGCCGATGCCGCCCGAGGCGCCTGTCACCAATGCCACGCGCCCGTCGAGCCTGAACATCGCCTGCGCCCCGTCCATTCAGCCCATCTGTTCAGAACGTCCGGATCAGCGCTTCGATCTCGTCCGGAGTTCCGGCTGCGATCGCTTCCGCCTCCGGTGCGATGCGTCGAACCAGGCCGCTCAGCACCTTGCCCGCGCCGAGCTCGACAAACCGGTCGCAGCCGAGCTCGACCGCGCTCGCGATGCTTTCCCGCCAGCGCACGGTCGCCGTCACCTGATGCACGAGGAGCGCCCGTATTTCGTCAGGGTCCGTGACCTTGCGCGCGGTCACGTTGCTGATCAGCGGCACCACCGGCGGCTGCAACTTCGTCTCGGCGAGCGCCTCCTCCATCTCGCGCGCCGCCGGCGCCATCAGCGCGCAGTGGAACGGCGCTGAGACCGGCAGCAGCATCGCCCGCTTGACGCCGCGCGTGCGCGCGACCTCGATCGCGCGCTCCACCGCCTCGCGGTCACCCGAGATCACCACTTGGCCGCCGCCATTGTCGTTGGCGACCTCGACCACCTGCTCGGCTGCCTCGGTGCCCGCCTTCGGGTCCGCCGGCCGCAGGCGGGACGCCGCGCAGATCGAGACGGCCTCGGCGGGGTCGACGCCGAGAAGTGCCGCCAT
>CAXTPV010000016.1:0-9435 GCA_964246135.1 uncultured Acetobacteraceae bacterium
CAACAGGCGCCGCCAACATATCCCTTCCATACAGATTTAAGTGTCAAGGAACGGGGGAAGGGCCCGAGGCGCGTGGCGCTTCGGTCAATCCGAGTGGCAGACGTAGGCGCCACCGCCTCTGATGTCAACCAATCGTCACGGAACCGGGTTTGATGCCGCCCGGCTGACCGCGTTGAGAGAAGCGGTCTGAGTCGGCGCAAGCCCGTCCGGCGGCAGGTCGTTGGCCGGATAGACACGCTCCCAGCCGCCGCCGAGGGCGGTGTAGAGCTGCACCAGGTTGCTCGACACCGTGGTCGTGCTGATCACCAGCTGCTGCTGGGCCGAGAGCAGCGTCCGCTCCGCGTCCAGCACGTTCAGGAACGTGGCCAGACCATGTCCATACTGATCCTGCGCCAACCCAAGCGCCCGTCGCGCCGCAGTGACGGCGACCTTCAACTGATCACGCCGAAGCTGCTCGGCGCTGTAGGCGGTGAGCGCATTGTCGACGTCCTGCCATGCCTGCAGGACCGTCTGCTCGTAATTCACCGCCGCCTCGGCCTGCTGTGCCTTGTTCAACCTGAGTTGTCCGCGGAGCTTGCCGCCTTGGAAGATCGGCAGGGTGATCGACGGCCCCAACGCGTAATAAGCGGAATTCCATGTAAACAGGTCGCGGAACTGGAGCGCGATCTCGCTCAGATTTCCGGTCAGCGTCACCTGGGGATAGAACGAGGCGACGGCGACACCGATCTGCGCCGTCGCGGCGTGCAGGCTCGCCGCCGCCTGCCGAATGTCAGGGCGGCGCAGCACCAGCCCCGACGGCAAGCCCACCGGCACCTCCGGTGGAACTGGCGGGACGGATGCCGACGCATCGAGTTCGCCGGCGAGAGCCTGAGGCGGCCCACCGAGGAGCAGGCTGATCGCGTTCACCTGTTGATCGATCTGCTGCTGGAAGTTCGGGATCTGGCTTTCGGTCGTCGCGACCTGCGAGGACGCATTCTCAACGTCGAGATCGGTGACGAGGCCGCCGGTGAAGCGCTGACGCGACAGCACGAGCGACTGGCGGTCGGTGTCGAGATTCGCGCGCTGGATCCGGAGCTGCTCCTGCAACCCGCGAAGCTGCATGTAGTCACGCGCGACCTCGGCCTCGGCCGAGATCAGGGCGCTTCTGCGGCTGTCGGCGGACGCCTCGACCTGCGCGTCAGCCGCCTCCACGGTTCGTCGCACCTGCCCCCAGAGATCGAGCTCGTAGCTCGCGTCGATCGCGTCCCGCCACAGATCGATCGGCGGCAGGTTGTAGCCGTTCCCGAACAGCTGTCCGAGGCCAGGCGATGTCGAGCCAAGTCGTTTGACAAACTGGCTGGGGATTGATTCCCGCGTGTAAGAGGCGGTGGCGTTGAGCATGGGATACAGGTTTGCCGAGTTGATTTCCCGCTGCGCCCGGCTTTCCACCAGCCGGTATGTCGCCTGCCGGACCGACAGGTTGGAGCGCGCGAGCCTTGCCTCGATGGCGGTGAGTTCGGGATCGCCGAACACGCTCCACCAGTCGGGATCGGGGCTGGCTGGCACCGGCAGGCTGCCGGCCTGCTGATCCGACGATTGACCGTGCATCGACGCGTAAGTGCTTGGCGCCCAGCCCGCGGGCCGATGGTAATCGGGCCCGAGGGCGCAGCCCCCAACCAGGCTCGCGCCAAGGAGTGCCGTCTGAGGACGAAGCCTGCGGCCGCACGACCGAGATGATACCGGGGATCTCGGCACGACCGCTCCTAACCATGATTGGGTGCGCGGAGGTGAGCCGCGTGCTGGACCAATCGATCGCCGGATCCCGTGTCCGGCCTGACCGATCGGTTCGGTCAGCGTTGACAAGCTATCCGCTTTTCCGGGATCGTCAAACAGAGGCGCCGCAGCCGGTTCACTTGGCGTCGGAGGGACGATGTCGCTTACCTCCGAAGAGGTCGTTCACGCCTCACGATCCAAGCGGCACCAGATCATCGCTGGCGCGGTGCACGTGTTTGACGCTTTCGGCTACGAGGGTGCCAGCATGTCACGCATCGCCGAACAGGCCGGCGTTTCGAAGGGCACCCTTTACAACTACTTCACCAGCAAGTCGGACCTGTTCGGCGCCTTCGTCGAGCACGAGACGAGCGAGAAGATCGCCTGGATTCTGAACGTAGCGGAACCGCCAGGTGATGTCGGGCGTGATCTCAGACGCATCGCCAAGCGGCTGACCTACACCCTGCTGTCGAACTCGGCGCAGATGATGCACCGGATCATCGTGTCGGAGGCGGGCAAGTTTCCGCACCTAGCTCGGACCTATTTCGAGGCGGTGCAGCAACACGGTCTGCTGGAAATGGCCGGCTGGCTCCGGTCGGAAGCGGAAAGCGGCCGGCTGCGCATCGACGACGTGACGCTGGCCGCCGAGCAGTTCGTGGCGCTCTGCCGAACGAGGCTGTGGATGCTGCGTTGCCTGAACATGAAGCCGACCGTGAGCGAAGCCGAGATCGACGCCATCGTCGAGGCTACCGCGCGGATGTTCCTCAACACGTATGGCCGCGATCCCGACAAGCAGCCGGAGGCCGACACGCCATGAGCATCGAGGACGACCTGACCCGCGTCCTGGCGACGCTTGATCGCCGCCGCGGCGACACCGAGGCCATGCTGGCGACGCTGCTTGCGGTGCCGAGCGTCAGCGCGCAACCCGCGCACGCGCCAGATTGTGAGCGGGCAGCCGGCCTTCTCGCCGACCGGCTGGCCGCGATCGGCTTCACGGTTGCCGTCGACGCCACCGCTGAGCTGCCTATTGTTCGCGCGACGCATGCCGGCATGTCGGGGGCCGGGCGGCCGCGGGTGTTGCTCTACGGCCATTACGACGTGCAACCGGCGGAGCCGCTCGCACCTTGGACCAGACCCCCCTTTGAGCCTGCGATCGTCGATGGTCCACGTGGACGCCGCATGGTCGCGCGCGGTGCGGTGGACGACAAGGGCCAGGTCATGACCTGGCTCGCGGCACTCGAGGCGTGGCACGCGATCGCCGGAGCACCACCGGTGCCGGTCACGGTGCTGATCGAGGGCGAGGAGGAGATCGGCAGCCCCAACCTTGAACCGTATCTCCTCGCGCGCGCCGAGGAACTGCGGTCGGACGTCGCGGTCATCAGCGACACCGCGATGTGGGATATCGCAACCCCCGCGATCACCACGCGGCTGCGCGGGCTCGCCTATGTGGAGGTTTCGCTTGGCGGCGCGTCGAGTGACCTTCACTCCGGCGTCTATGGCGGCGCGGCGCTGAACCCGCTCAACGCGCTGGTCCGGATCCTGGGTGGACTGCATGACGCGGATGGCCGGGTGGCGATCCCGGGCTTCTACGATGGCGTAACCGAACCGTCGCCGGCGACCCTGGCCGGCTGGCGCGACCTCGCCTTTGACGAGGCGGCGTTTCTCGGCGGCATCGGGCTCAGGACGCCGTCGGGCGAGGTCGGCCGCTCCGCGCTGGAGCGGATGTGGTCGCGGCCGACCGCCGACATCAACGGCTTCTGGGGCGGCTACCAGGGAGACGGGGCCAAGACCGTGATCGCGCGCGAAGCCCACACCAAGGTGTCGTTCCGCCTGGTGGCGGGACAGGACCCGGCGACTGTGGTTGCCGCGTTCGAGCGCTTCGTGCGCGAGCGGGCGCCCGCGGATGCCGTCCTCCACTTCGCGCATTTCGGCGCGGCGCCGGCGATCGAGATCGGCGAGGCCAACCGCTTCATCGCCGCAGCACGTGGCGTGCTGGCTGACGAGTATGGTCGCGACGCGGTGCTGATCGGCAGCGGCGGATCGATCCCGGTGGTCGAGAGCCTGCACCGCGTGCTCGGAATCGAGAGCGTCCTGATGGGCTTCGGCTTGGAAGATGACGGCATGCACGGACCAAACGAGAAGTTCGAGCTCGAGTGCCTGCATCGGGGGGCGCGCTCGCACGCGCGGTTGCTCGCACGCCTTGCCGACGGCTGATCGCGGAGTGTCGTCGTCGCGTTAACCTTCGGGCAATCATCGCCCGATAAGGTTGGGACATGACAAACCCAGCTGACAACGCCGTGCGCCAGGTCCTGCGTGAATGCGGTTACCAGTGGCCGCCGATCAACGCTCCGCATCGGCAAGCCCTGCTTGACGGCTTGTCGGCGGTGCATGGCACGTCTGCCGTCGTGAACAGCGCGGCCTGAGCACGTGTGGCCGGGCGCGGCAGCCGGGCGCGGCAGCCACGCTTGCGGGAGCAGGACCGGAAAGCTAGAAGCCAGTGGACGCTCGCGTTCCGGTCGCTGCTGTAGCTCAGTGGTAGAGCACTCCCTTGGTAAGGGAGAGGTCGTGAGTTCAATCCTCACCAGCAGCACCAGCTTCGGGAAGCGGAGGCCACCACGACCGACCAACCCGCGTCCAGGCACGCCGACCGAGCGCATGTTGACCGACCGGGCGATGAACGCAAGGCGCGTGAGCGGCGAGAGGCTCAAGCACTTCGCGAGAACCTACGGCGTCGGAAAGCGCAGCTTCACGCACGCGCGCAAGTGACGCCAGCGGGCTCCGAACCCGCCAGCGACTGACGGGCACCGCATGCGTTGCCGACCCGGCGCAAGCTGGGCTAGGAGGAGCGCGCGCTGAGGGAGCGGCCGCATGCCCGTGTTGTCCGACACCTCGATCCGCCTGCTCGCCCGTGAACACGGGATGATCACGCCGTTCACCGAGGCGCAGCGTCGCGACGGCGTCATCAGCTACGGCCTGTCCTCCTACGGCTATGATGCCAGGGTCGGCGACGAGTTCCGCGTGTTCACCAACGTCGACAGCGCCATCGTCGACCCCAAGCAGTTCAGCGACGCGAGCTTCGTGGTCCGCCACGGTCCGGTCTGCATCATCCCGCCGAACAGCTTCGCACTCGCGCACACGATCGAGGTGTTCCGCATCCCGCGCGACGTGCTGGTGATCTGCCTTGGCAAGTCGACCTACGCACGCTGCGGCATCATCGTGAACGTGACGCCGCTGGAGCCGGAGTGGGAGGGCCAGGTCACCATCGAGATCAGCAACACGACGCCGCTGCCGGCACGCATCTATGCCGGAGAGGGCATCTGCCAGTTCCTGTTCCTGCGGGGCGACACCGCCTGTGAGACCAGCTATGCGGACCGCGCTGGCAAATACATGGGCCAGCGTGGCGTTGCTCTTCCCCGCCTCTGAACGGTCGTAACGGCATCGATGCGCCTGCGCGCGCCCGGAGACATTGCTGATGGACTGCTTCGTGATCCGTGGTCGACGCCCCTTGTCAGGCGATATCGAGATCGGCGGCGCCAAGAACGCCGCCCTGCCGCTGCTCGCCGCCGGCCTGCTGACCGACGAGCGCCTGACGCTGTCGCGGGTGCCGCTGATCGCCGACATCGCCACCATGATCGAGCTGCTGCGCCAGCACGGGGTGGATGTTTCCGATCTTGATGGCGATGGCAGGCGTCTCGCGATCGGCGGTCGCATCAAGAGCACCGAGGCGCCGTACGAGATCGTCCGCCGGATGCGCGCCTCGATCCTGGTGCTTGGGCCCCTGCTCGCGCGCTGCGGCGAGGCGCGGGTGTCGCTGCCGGGTGGATGCGCGATCGGCACCAGGCCGGTCGACCTCCACCTCAAGGGCCTGGAGCAGCTCGGCGCCACGATCCGGCTGGAGGGTGGCTACGTCCAGGCCGAGGCGCGTCACGGCCTGCGCGGCGACCGCATCGTGCTGCCATTCGCCTCGGTCGGCGCCACCGAGAACCTGTTGATGGCGGCGAGCCTCGCGCGCGGCCAGACCGAGCTGGTCAACGTCGCGCGCGAGCCCGAGATTGGCGATCTGATCGCCTGCCTCAACGCCATGGGCGCGCGGATCGAGGGCCTGGGCACCGACCGGCTGCTGATCGAGGGGGTTGCCGCGCTGCATGCGGCGACGCACGCAATCGTGCCTGATCGGATCGAGACCGGGACATACGCCTGCGCCGCGGCGGCGGCAGGCGGCGCGCTCCGCCTGGTCGGCGCTCGGATCGAGCATCTCGGCGCGGTCGCCAAGACGCTGCAGGATGCCGGGGTCGAGATGTCGGAGGACGGCAACGCGGTGGTGGTGCGCCGTTCAGGCAGGTTGACCGGTGTTGACGTCATGACCGAGCCCTACCCGGGATTTCCGACCGACATGCAGGCGCAGTTCATGGCGGTGATGTCGGTCGCAGACGGTGCTTCGATGGTGACGGAGACGATCTTCGAGAACCGCTTCATGCACGTGCCCGAGCTGGTCCGGATGGGGGCAAGGATCAACGTCCACGGCGCGTCCGCCATCATCCGCGGGGTTGACGCGCTGTCGGGCGCGCCGGTGATGGCGACCGATCTCCGCGCCTCGGTGTCGCTGATCCTGGCGGGCCTCGCGGCGGAGGGGCAAACCATCGTCAACCGGGTTTACCATCTCGATCGCGGCTACGAGCAGGTCGAGCGCAAGCTCGCCGCCTGCGGTGCCCAAATCGAGCGCATCGCCGCCTGATCGACACCATGAACGCTCGGTTTTCACGTCAGAGCCTGACGCCAGATGCGACCCTCACGCCGATGGTCATGGCGCTGCCGAAGGGGCGTATCCTCGGCCAGGCCTTGGCGCTGCTGCGTCGGGCCGGCATCACGCCGGAACCTGGCCTGTCCGACCACGATGATCGCCGCCTTCGCTTCTCGACCGACGATCCGATGCTCGACCTGGTCTGCGTCCGCTCGTTCGATGTCGCGACCTTCGTCGCGTTCGGCGCGGCCCAGATCGGCATCTGCGGCGCCGACGTCCTGATGGAGTTCGACTACGGTGAGATCTACGCGCCGGTCGATCTCGGTATCGGACGCTGCCGGGTGTCGGTGGCCGAGCCCGCCGCGACCGCCGCGACCGACGATCCGCGGAGATGGTCGCAGGTGCGGGTCGCGACCAAGTATCCGCTGCTTGCCAAGCGTCACTTCGCGGCACGCGGCGTGCAAGCCGAGATCGTGCACCTTCATGGCGCGATGGAACTGGCACCGGCGCTCGGCGTGTCGCGGCTGATCGTCGACCTGGTGCAGACCGGGTCGACGCTGCGCGCCAACGGCCTGGTCGAGGTGGAACGCATCGCCGACGTGACCAGCCGGCTCATCGTCAACCGCACCACGGTGAAGACGCAACCCGAACGGGTGATGGCGGTCGTCGCGCGTATCAGGCAAGCGGCCGAGGCAGCACCCAGGGATCTCGGCGCGTGAGGCGGCTCCGGGTTGGTGACCCGGAGTTCGAGCTCGAGTTCGCACGCCTGCTCTGCGATCGCGCGGCGATGGCCCCGGCAATCGCCGACGCGGTGGCCGGCATCATCGCCGAGATACGGCGCGGCGGCGACACCGCGTTGCTTGCGCTCACGCAGCGTCATGACGGCATGCGATATCAGCCCGGCGCGATGCGTGTCACGGCGGCCGAGATCGCCGCGGCGATCGCTTCGATCCCGTCTGGGCTCGCGAGCGCGCTCGACCTCGCCGCCACCCGGATCGAGGCCTTTCATCGGGCGCAGCGTCCGGCGGACCTCGCCCTCACCGACGCGATCGGCGTCCGCATGGGCCTGCGCTGGACGCCGCTTGACGCGGTCGGAGTATACGTGCCTGGGGGCAAGGCATCCTACCCATCCTCGGTGCTGATGAACGCGATCCCGGCTCGCGTCGCCGGTGTCGGACGGATCGCGATGTGCGTGCCGGCACCGGGCGGCGTGCTGAACCCGCTGGTGCTGGCGGCGGCGGCCCTCGCCGGCGTCACCGAGATACACCGCGCCGGCGGCGCGCAGGCTATCGCCGCCCTTGCCTATGGCACCGACAGCATCGCGCCGGTCGACCGTATCGTCGGTCCGGGCAATGCCTGGGTCGCTGAGGCCAAGCGGCAGGTGTTCGGCCATGTCGGAATCGATGGCATCGCGGGGCCTTCCGAGGTCGTGATCCTCGCCGATGCGGGCGACGAGCCGCTCGCGGTCGCGATCGACCTGCTCGCCCAGGCCGAGCATGACGAGGCCGCGCAATCGATCCTGATCACCGACGATGCGGTGCTGGCGGACGCCGTCGAGCAGGCGGTCATGACGGAACTACCGAAGCTCGACCGCGCCGCGATCGCGGGCGCAAGCTGGGCGCATCACGGCGCCATCGTTCTGGTCGGCTGCTGGGACGACGCGGTGCGGCTGGTCGATCGGCTCGCCCCAGAGCACCTGCAGATCATGACCGCCTCGCCCGAGGCGCTGTTCGCGCGGATCAGCCACGCGGGCTCTGTCTTTCTCGGTCGCTCGACGCCCGAGGCGATCGGCGATTACGTCGGCGGCCCCAACCACGTGCTGCCGACCGGACGCACCGCCAGGTTCGCATCCGGGCTGTCGGTCTATGACTTTCTCAAGCGTACCACCTGGCTCGCCGCGGATGACGCCTCGTTGCGGGCGATCGGACCCGCCGCGGTGACGCTCGCCAAAGCCGAGGGCCTCGGCGCGCACGCGCGGAGCGTGACCGTTCGGCTGGGATCGTGACCCAGATGACGCGCGTTCGCGCGCCTGGTCGCTGCTTGACCCTTGATGGTCGGATGCGCATGTTCAGTGCAAGAACTGAATGCTTAAGGAGCGACCGGCGGATCACCTGCCGGCCGTCCTGTTGCGTGAAAGGGGACGATGTCCAAGGAAGACATGATCGAGTTCAGCGGGACCGTGTTGGAGCTGTTGCCCAACGCGATGTTCCGCGTCAAGCTCGACAACGAGCACCAGATCCTCGCGCATACCAGCGGCAAGATGCGGAAGAATCGCATACGCGTGCTTGCCGGTGACCGCGTCAACGTCGAGATGACGCCCTACGATTTGTCGAAGGGACGGATCACGTTCCGCTTCAAGTAGACCCTTCGGACCACGCAGGCGGAGCGGCTATGGGCCGGTTGCTGGTCCTCGCCTCGCGCAGCCCGCGCCGGCTTGATCTTCTCGCGCAGATCGGCATCACGCCTGACCGCACCATTCCGGCCGAACTCGATGAGACCCCCAAGCGAGACGAGTTGCCCCGTATTCTCGCCCAGCGCCTCGCCGCCGCCAAGGGTGAGGCGGTCGCCGCCCGACTCGAGAGCTCCGAGCGATCACGCGCCTTCGTGCTGGCCGCCGATACGGTGGTGGGGCTCGGTCGCCGGTCGATCGGCCAACCGATCGATGCGACCGACGCTCGACGCATGCTGCGCCTGCTGTCGGGCCGCCGTCATCGAGTGATGACGGCGGTGGTGCTGCTCGCGCCCGATGGCAGACGGTCAAGCCGCCTGGTGGAAACCGTCGTGACCTTCTCGCGACTGAACGAGGCGCAGCTTGAGCTTCTGGTCGGCAGCGGCGAGTGGCGCGGCAAGGCCGGCGGCTACGCACTGCAAGGCCTCGCCGCGTCGCTGATCCGGTTCGTGTCCGGTAGCCCGTCATCGGTGGTCGGCCTGCCGCTGTTCGAGAC
>CAXTPV010000016.1:9445-22352 GCA_964246135.1 uncultured Acetobacteraceae bacterium
CCGCGCAACTGCTGCGCGGTCATCGTCTGCTGGCGTGATCGATGCGATTTACTTGCGCCGCCGGCCCGGCGAGGTGGAAGCCGGAGCCGTCATCAATGGTGAACTGATTGATCATGCGCTCTGGCGGCCGGGTGCGCCGGACGGGTATGGCGACCTCCACCGCACCCGAGTGATCGCGCGCGCGCCGACGCTCGGGGGTGCCTTTGTCACACTCGACGGCGCACCAGACGGGTTTCTGCCGGACCGCGAGGCTGACCCGCTACCCCGCGCCGGCGATCTGCTCGGAATACGTGTCAGCCGGTCGGCACTCGGCGGCAAGGGACCGCGCGTGACGGCGCGACTCGATGCCGCCGATGCGTCGGCGAGCGCCTCCGGCGGCGCAAGGCTGATCCGGCGCGGACCGACACCATTGGACGAACTGCTCGACGCCCACCCTGCCCTGCCGATCGCGACCGCCGAGCCGTCACTGGCGGCGCTGGTGACGCCGCGGCCGGCGCTGATACAAGCCGGCGACCCGGAGGTTGCGGCGATGTTCGCCGGGCTCCGCGAGCTGACGCTCGATCTGCCTGGCGGGGCGCGGGCCTCGATCCATCCAACACCGGCGCTGGTCGCGATCGACGTCGATACCGGCCGGGAGGATGATGGCAAGCGGGCGAAGCAGATGGCGCAGTTCGCCGCCAACCGGCTGCTGCTGCCGCGGCTGTTGCACGAGTTGCGGCTGCGTAACCTGTCCGGCGCGATCCTGATCGACCTTGCGGGTCTTGCCGCGCGAAAGCGCGCCCGTCTCGCGCCGGAGATCGAGACGGCCCTGGCACGCGACCCGCTTCGACCGCGGCTGCTCGGCTTCACCGCGCTCGGGCTTGCCGAGATCGTGAGGCGACGGCGGCGTCCGGCGTTGCATGAGCTCGGCGCTGGTGTGGGCGCCTGCGCGCTCGACGCGGCCGAAGCACTGTGGCGTGCCGCCTCCGCCACGCGGCGCGGCCGCTTCGCGCTCCGGCTCGATCCGGCGCTCGTGCACGCGATCGAGCAGGACCAAGTGCTGACCGCCGACCTTGCGCGGGACACCGGATATCGCCTCATCCTCCGCGCTGACCCATCGCTCGGTGGGGGCCGCTGGATCGTCGAGGAAGATCGCTGAAAATGGGCAAGATGGGCGAACCGCGCGCATGTCCGATCTGCGGCCGGCAGTCAGCCGATCCTGCTTCCGGCGGAAGACGATCGCCGGCGCCGTTCTGCTCGGTTCGCTGCGCCAACATTGATCTCGGCCGGTGGTTCACCAGCCAGTACAGCGTGCCGGTCGACGCCGACGAGGAGGTTGATCCGCCGGACGCTCTCCGCTAACGGAAGCTTCAGGCGCCCAGGTAGCTCAGTTGGTAGAGCATGCGACTGAAAATCGCAGTGTCGGTGGTTCGATTCCGCCCCTGGGCACCATCCTCCGGAATGGACACGCCTGATGATCATCCGGGATGGCTACGCCGACATCCCGACCCCGACCGGTGCGATGCGGACACACCTGTTCCAGCCAGCGGCCGAAGGGCGCTTTCCCGGCGTCGTATTGTTCTCCGAGATTTACCAGGTCACGACGCCGATCCGTCGGCTGGCCGCGTTCCTGGCGGGCACCGGCCTCGTGGTGGCGGTGCCGGAGATCTACCATGAACACGAGGCGCCGGGCGTGGCGCTGGCCTACGACGCGGCCGGCACCGAGCGTGGCAACGCCCTGAAGTATCGGAAACCCGTCCGCGACTTCGACGCCGATGGCCGCGCGGCACTCGACCACCTGGCCGCGATGCCCGCTTGCACCGGCCAGCTCGGCGCCGCCGGGGTTTGCCTCGGCGGTCATCTCGCCTTCCGTGCCGCGTTGCAGCCCGATGTCATGGCGTCCGCGTGCTTCTATCCGACCGACATCCACACCGCCTCGCTGGGCGAAGGCCGGCAAGATGACAGCCTCGTTCGGGCCCATGAGATCAGGGGCGACTTGCTGCTGGTGTTCGGACGCGCCGATCCGCACGTGCCGTTCGCCGGCCGCGAACTCATACGGGCGCGGCTCGAGACCGCCGGCGCACGCCATGCCTGGCATGAGCTCGAGGGCGCGCACGCCTTCCTGCGTGACGAGGGCCCTCGCTATGATCCCATGCTTGCGTATCTCTGCCAGGGACTGATGGTCTCGCTGTTCTCGCGGCTATGGAGGGCTTGATTGGGACCGCCGGTGATGTCGCGGGCAGGCTGGCGATCTCCGCGAACCTGATCCCGCCTCTATTGGCTTGACAGGGGCTCGTATGGACCTGCTCATCACCGGCGCGAACGGCTTTGTCGGCTCTCAGATCGCGACGCAATGGCTCGCGCGACGCCACGGGTCGCGCATCCTCTGCTTGGCGCGCGGCGAGAGCGCCGAAGCGGCGCGGACCCGGCTTCTCGACTCGCTGACCTGCGCGATCCACGACCAGGCGCTCGAGCTCGATCCCGGCGCCCTCGCGGCACGTGTGGTTACGATCCATGGCGACGTGACCGACGGCACCTGGATCGACAGCGCACGGAACTCGCTGATTGGTCCGACCGAGATCTGCCACTGCGCCGCCAATCTCTCGTTTCGGGAAGCGGATCGCAGCAGCGTCTGGCGGACCAACGTGGACGGGACTGCCGCCCTGCTCGCCGCCCTGCCGGACCTCGCCGCGATCACCGCGTTCAACCACGTCAGCACCGCCTACGTCGCGGGCGACCGTCAGGGCACGATCCTGGAGGATGATCGCACACGCCCGGCGAGCTTCAACAATCCGTATGAGGAGAGCAAGTGGGTCGCCGAGGGTCTGGTCCAGGAGGCCTGCATCGCGAGCGGCGTCTCTTGGCGCGTATTTCGTCCGAGCATCATCATCGCGCACTCAGTGACGCACCGGATGTCATCGCAATCGGGGTTCTATCAGGTCGCAGACACGCTGATGCAGTTCGGCCGTGACAAGCGCGCAACAGGCCTCTCGCGCATCTTGCTGCCGGTCGCGACGGGAACCACGCTCGACCTCATCCCGGTCGACATGGTGGTGAACGAGATCATGGCGCTGGTGGCACTCGGCGCCGCATCCTGCGGCCGGACGTTTCACATCACCAGCGATGCGCCGCTGTCACTCGACGAGGTGCTGTCTGAGCTGTCGCCGATGAGCGGAGTGTCGATCGGGGTTGGGCGCGAGGGCGACGAGGTGCCTTCGGTGATCGCCGAGTTGCTGATGCGACGGCTTCGCTACTACATGCCTTACTTCGCGTTCGTGCGCAGTTTCGACCGACGCAACGCTGCGATGGGCGGCGAGGCGACCGCGTTCAGCCTCGACGTGAATGGTCTGCGGGGCTTCGTGCGGTCGTTCATGTCGCAACAGGACCGAACGGGCTAACACTGTTTCGCTCGTGACCGCCTGCGCCGCAATGGACGAGATGAAGGTTGGGGATCGCGTCGGGCCGATCACGAACAGGAGCCTAGTCGTCCCGGTGGATACGTTCCATTCGCTCGTGACGCTCCTGTGCGTCGATTGACAGAGTGGCGATCGGGCGTGCCTCAAGGCGTCGCAGCCCAATCGGGTCTCCCGTCTCTTCGCAAAACCCGTAGGAACCCGTTTCGATCCGGATCAACGCCTGGTTGATTTTGCTGATCAGCTTGCGCGCGCGGTCGCGAGTTCTGAGCTCAAGCGCGCGGTCGGTCTCGACGCTCGCGCGATCCGTGACGTCAGCCTCGTGAATACCGCCCTGCGACAGGCTCTCCAGGGTGCCACCAGCCTCCCTGAGAAGGTCGGAACGCCAACGTGTGAGCTTCAGTCGGAAGTATTCGCTCTGACGCGCATTCATGAACTCCTCGTCTTCGCGTGGCCTGTAATCCGAGGGCAAGGTCAGCATCGATGGGCCATCCTTGTATCCGCTTGACCGGCCAGCAAAACTGCCCGGCTTATAGCCACGCCCTCCGCCGGCGCCAAGCGTCAAAGTTCGTGGTCGCTCAGGCTTCGGCTTCCCGCCTGACGAGCTCGATGCGTGCACGCAGTGCGACGGCGCTCGCGATCGCCGCCAGAGCCGGGTCGGCGGCTTCCGGGATGTCCGCGAGCGAGCTTGCGAGCTGCCGCAGCGTCGCCGCCCCCGTTGTGCTTCCGAGCATCGCCCGCTGCAACTCGCCGAGGAGGCGCAGCAGGTCGCGGCTTCGTTGGCGGCTCTCGCGATCGCGCCGCGCCGCATCCGCCACCAGCAACCCGTGCAGCAACATCGGATTGGCGCCCGCGACGGGGGCGGCGAGTTCGACGCGTGCGGATGGTGCCGATCCCGCCGCGGCCAGCGCGGTGCCAAAGGCTTCGCCACCCCGAAGTGCCGCGGGGGCCTGCTGGTAAGGTTGCAAGATCAGGCTTTCGAGTGGCTCGGTCTTCAAGGCTTGTTGCTCCGCGATGGCTGCTGTGCAGGCGCCGTTAGGGGATTGTTCGTCCTTTCACGCCATCATTCTCGCGGCAAATAGTTGACGACCAGCAAAGGTCCTGATGTTCCTTGGTAGGCTCCTTCTTCTGATCGGACTGATGATCGGCACCCTGGGTGCGCGCTCCGAGGCTCAGAGCGTGCGGATCAAGGATATCGCCGACCTGGAAGGTGTCAGGACCAATCCCCTGGTCGGCTATGGTCTCGTGGTCGGCCTGAACCAGACTGGCGACAAGCTCGACAACTCGATCTTCACCCGGGAATCGCTGATCGGGATGCTAGAGCGGCTGGGTGTCAACACGCGCGACCAGGCGGCCAAGCTCCAGACCAGAGACGTCGCGGCGGTCATGGTCACCGCCGACCTGCCGGCGTTCGTTCGGATCGGCAACAAGATCGATGTCGGCATCTCGGCGATCGGTGACGCCACCGACCTGACCGGTGGCACCCTCCTCGTCACACCGTTGCTGGCAGCAGACGGCGAGGTCTACGCGGTGGCGCAAGGCGCACTCGTCACCAATGCCTTCGCGGCGAGGGGAAGTGCGGCCTCAATCACCCGGAACGTGCCGACCGCGGGACATATCGCCAATGGTGCGAGCATCGAGCGCGAGGTCAATTACACTCTGGCTGACCATGAGAACCTGCACCTGTCGCTGCGCAACCCGGATTTAACGACCGCTCGGCGGATCGAAGAAGTCATCAACGCGACACTCGGCGCGGGAACCGCGCTGGCCACCGACCCACGAACGGTCGATTTGCGGTTCGGCGAGGCTGACCTCGTCGGCAAGATGGCACGCATCGAGGACCTGATGGTTACGCCCGACTCGCCCGCCATCGTCGTGGTCGACGAGGCAAGCGGCACCATCGTCATGGGCGATAACGTCCGGATCAGCACGGTTGCCATCGCCCAGGGTAATTTGACCATCCGCGTCACCGAACAGCCGGAGGTCGCGCAGCCAGGCCCGTTCTCGCAGGGACAGACCGTGCTGGTACCCAGAACCAACCTGCAAGTGAGTACCGGCTCAGGCAACAAGCTTGGCGTCTTGTCCGCGGGTCCGACACTGCGAGACTTGGTTGCCGGCCTGAATGCGCTGGGGGTGGGGCCACGCGACATGATCAGCATCCTACAATCGATTAAGGCCGCAGGTGCCCTCCAGGCGGATCTAATGGTGAGATAAAGATGATCAGAAGCCTCTCAACACCCGTGGCAAACGTCGCGGTAACACGCCCGCAGGCGTCGAGGGACGCGTCTAAGGCGGCGCATGACTTCGAGTCGATGGCGCTTGATCAGTTCCTACAGCCGATGTTCTCGACTTTGGACGATAGCGGTGGCCTGTTTGGAGGCGGCGCGGCGGAAAGCACGCTGAAACCTCTGCTTATCACGGAGTATGCAAAGCTGATGGAACAGCGCGGCGGTCTTGGTCTCGAAAAACCGATCGAGCAGAAAATGGCGCAGATGCAAGCCCAGGTTGACCACAAGTGACCCCGAAAAGGACAAGCATCGAGGCGCTCATCGCGGTTCTTGAAGCCGAAAACCTCGCTTTGGCAAGCATGGACCTTGCTGCCGCTCACGTCTTGCTACCGGAAAAGAACCGCCTCGTGGAAGCCGCCAAGCAACTCGCCTTGGCTAACGATACTCAGGGAGACCGCTCCATGGGCGACGCGATCCGCCGTCTGGCTGAGTTGGCCGAATTAAACAAGCTGGCCATCGAGAAGGCCATGCTGGTACAGCGACACGTCACCAGCCTTGTGGCCGCGGCAACCCGCAAAGCCGAACCGACACGAGGCTACGGACAGCGCGGTCGAGGGACCAATACTGCGCGCGCCGAGGCTTACGCCGTGCTGTCCCTTGCGTGAACACGTTGGTCGGCGTTGAGAATTGCTGTGGCAGGCGATGTTCCGGCGACAGCCTCCTGCTTAGTCAGAAGATACCTCTCCTTACGGGCCGTCGATCGGCTTGTCAGAGGGCGCCGGGACAGCGGAGGAACTCGTTTCCATACCTGGTTGGGCGTCGAGCTTATCTACGGGCCGTCTCACTCGCGTCGCTCGGCGAGGTGACCGCGAGGTCGAAATGACCGCAGCCACTTTTGCCTTCCGATTTGATTGCGGCTTGCGTGACCGTGATGTGGTCGCGGCGCCGTTCAGGGTTGCGCGTGCGGTGATACCCGGGCTCATCGCAGCCACTCGCTTTGACCTTGCGACCGCCTCGACACGCTTGCGCGCAACAGACGGTGTCACACGCGACACTGCGGAGCCTTTCGCCGTTCTCGTGGCCGACCTGTTTGAGGCGGCGGGAATGGTTTGATGACCCTTTGTCCGGACGACACGGAGCCGGCTGGCCTGCTTGGCGGAAGAAGAGGCCGTTCGCCGCACTGATCCGCTCCGCTTCGCCGCGGCCGGCGTGCGCGCCGCGGCGGGCGCCGCAATCGGGCGCTCCATTGCCTTACGGGTCACTGTTGCGGTCGCCCGCTTTGCTGCGACGCGCGCTCTCGCCACGCTCGCGGTCTTCTGAGATGTCGTGACGGGCACGCCGCGCTTTCCAACGGCGCCGGCGCGTCTGCCGGCACGATCGTGAGAGGTCGCGCTTGCGTCTCGCGTGGTGGCGCGCGGCCGCGTTGCAGACGCTGCAGGCCTGGCAATGCCGCGCGTCGTCTTGGCGAGGGTCTTGCGCGTTCCACGCGGCGCGGTTGTGGTCTTCGCGCCCTTGCTGACGGATCGTTGGGTCTTCGCAGCCGAATTGCGTGTGGCCAGAACTCTACCGCGCGACACAACCCCCTTCTTGGGAGCGGCGCTTTTGGGCTTCGCCACTGTCGTAGAATGGGCCGTTGATGTTTGTTTTGCTGGTCGCGATGTTCGCTTTGGCGCCCCTTTGGCGCCCGTTTGCCTGCTCGATCCATTGCCGCCCCGGGTCGACACGCGCCGTCCGCCGCCGCGTAGCGCCATCGACTGCGTGCGAACCGAACCCTGATCCATGTCGTCGCCGCTCATCCGTCCCGCCTCTCACAACCCGTTCTCGCGGGGGGAATAGCCTCCCGCAATCACCGGCCTGCCGATATGCTCTCGTCAACAAACAATTCGGTTCCGCCAGTTGCTTCGTCGAACCACGCCACGAAACTGGAGGCGCAGCCAGGGTCGGCACGGCGAATCGGAAAAACCTAGCGACTTCTGCCATCACAGACGACGCTCGTCCTGTCAACGGAAAGCAGTCGTTACGTGCAAGTTTCATCGATTGGGCGGCGCCCGGTGCTCGCAATCGAGGGAGATGTTGTCGAGCAGCCTTACACTCCCAAGCCGAGCCGCACCGAGCAGCCGGGCGCCGGGCTCGACCTGATCAATCGGTTCCAAGGACACGCCACGCACCAGTGCCACGTAATCCGTGACGAGGCCCGCCTGTTGCAGCATGCGCTGTGAACGCTCCAGCGCGACGGAGACAGGACCACCGTCCACAATGGCCGACGCCGTGGCCACCAAGGTTGCGTAAAGCCGAGGTGCGGTCAGCCGCTCTTCGGACCCAAGAAAGCGGTTGCGCGAGGACAGCGCCAAGCCGTCAGCCGCGCGCACCGTCTCGATCGAACGAATGCTGACCGGCATGCAAAGGTCGGCGACGAGCCTTCGCACCACCTGCAACTGTTGCCAGTCCTTTTCGCCAAACCAGGCCTGGTCGGGCCTGACCTGACCGATCAGGATCGCGACCACGGTTGCGACGCCGCGAAAATGGCCGGGGCGCGCCTCGCCTTCAAAGCCGATCGAAGGACCGCCGATTTCGATCATCGTGGCGTGGCCGGTAGGATAGATGCTGCCCACGTCCGGCAACCAGACCAGGTCGGCGCCGGCGTCCTCAAGGAGTCTGAGGTCGCGCGTGTGATCGACCGGGTAGCGCTTGAGGTCGGCGTCCGCCTCGAACTGGGTCGGGTTGACGAAGATCGAGACGACAACGTGACGTTCACCCTGTCGCGCGGCCGCCACCAGGCTGAGATGCCCCTCGTGTAGCGCGCCCATCGTCGGCACCAGCGCGACGTCACGCACGTCCGACATCCGGCTGCGGGCGTCGTCGAGTTCCGACCTGGTCCGGGCAATCAGCACGCGCACCCCACTGCAGTCATGCCTGCGCAGTAGCAGGTGCATGTCGCCCGCACGCCTGCAAGCCAACCCCGGACTGCCGGGGGTTGATCACGTCCCGGCGCGGTAGACATAGATCAGCCAGGGAGTGCGTGAAGATGCCGACAGATCACCCGAGCTGGCGACCGGCACGGCCGGCTGTGCAGCCAAGGCGGGCATCGATGCCGGCGTGGCCGGCGGCGATCCGCCGCGGCGTTGCCGGCAGATGTCCCGCGTGCGGCCAGACGAGCTTGTTTCTCGGCTACCTCACGGTCACGCCGAGATGCGCCAATTGCGGCACCCCGCTCGGCGATGTTCCGGCCGACGATGCGCCGCCGTATGTGACCATCTTCATCGCGTTGCACCTTCTGGTCGGGTTGGTGGTGGTGCTCGGCCGGGCGACATCGCTTGGCACGGGCGCAACCCTGTTCATCGTGACGCCGATCGCGTTGGTGACGTGCTTGGGACTGCTCCGCCCGGTGAAGGGTGCACTCGTCGCGGTTCTCCTCAAGCTTGACGTCTGGCGTGAACAACACGAACCGCCAAGGCACGCATGACGGCGCCATCTGCCGAGACGCGCATCGCCCGCGTCGTGTTGGATGGCAGCGACCGGCTCCGGATGTCGCCGGCAGTGGCCCGCGACGTGGGTCAAGCGATCAGCGAGATCGAGAGCGACAGCAGCTTTAAGCCGCGGCAACTCGATGGCCCCTTCATCTTGCACCTGCGCCTGCAGAACGCACGGCTCGTCCTCGACATGCGCGATGCCGGGGACAAGCCGCTCCACACGTTGGCACTTTCGCTCAGCCCGTTTCGCCGGCTGATCAAGGACTACCTTCTCATCCTCGACAGCCATGCGCTCGCCGTCCTGGAGGGCCGCGGCAGCCGCCTGGAAGCAATCGACATGGGAAGGCGGGCGCTGCACAACGAGGGCGCCGCGTTGATCAAGGATCGGCTTGACGGCAAGGTCGTGGTCGATATGGAAACCGCGCGCAAACTCTTCACCCTGATCTGTGTGCTGAATCTCGGCACCTCGATCCATGGTGCGGCGAGCGGACACATGCCGAGGGGAGCGGACGCGGACGGATGAAGGTCGACGGCACGTCCTATCGCAGCATCTGGGTCGACCCGCTCGATGGATGGTCGGTCCGCATCATCGATCAGACCAAGTTGCCCTGGTCGTTCGACGTGAGGCGGCTCACCACCGCGACGTCGGTCGCGCATGCGATCAAGATCATGCAGGTGCGTGGCGCGCCGCTGATCGGCGCCACCGCCGCCTATGGTCTCGCGCTCGGCTTGCGCGATGACGCCGACATCGAGGCGATGGAGGCGGTGGCGGCCATGCTGCTGGCGACGCGGCCGACGGCGGTGAACCTGCGCTGGGCGATCGAGCGTATGCTGACACGCCTGCGCAACACCCGCTCCTCCGAGCGCGTTGCTGTCGCCTACGAGGAGGCGGCCCGCATCTGCGACGAGGACGTGTCGCAGAACGAGGCGATCGGCGAGCATGGTCTGCGGGTGATCGAGGCGCTGCGTCCGCCGCGCGGCCGTATCAACGTGCTGACCCACTGCAATGCCGGCTGGCTCGCGGCGGTGGACTGGGGCACGGCGCTGGCCCCGATCTACAAGGCGCACGCCAAGGGCTTTGACGTCCACGTCTGGGTCGACGAGACGCGGCCGCGCAACCAGGGCGCGGCATTGACGGCCTGGGAACTCGGCCGGCACGGCATCGCGCACACCCTGGTGTCCGATAACGCCGGCGGCCACCTGATGCAGCGCGGCGAGGTCGATTTGGTGCTGGTCGGCACTGATCGCGTTACCCGTGAGGGCGACGTCGCAAACAAGATCGGCACCTACCTCAAGGCGCTGGCCGCGCACGACAATGGCGTGCCGTTCTTCGTTGCCTTGCCGTCGACGACCATCGACTGGCGCGTCGCGGAAGGCCGGGACATCCCGATCGAGGAGCGGGCGACAACCGAGGTGACGACGATCACCGGACGCGGTCTCGACGGCGTCGTCACCACGGTCCGGGTGGCGCCGGGCGACACGCCGGCAGCCAATCCCGCGTTTGACGTGACGCCCGCGCGGCTGGTCACCGGCTTGCTGACCGAGCGCGGCCGATGCGACGCGACGGCGGCCGGTCTCGCGGCGCTGTTCCCGATCGAGGCAGGCGCCTGATCGCGCAGCGCTCCGGTCGCGACCGCCCGTCACGCTCGCTCCGGTGCATGGCCTCGCTGCTCGCGACCGCTTGGCTATCGGCTTGCGCCAGCGGCACGACAGGACCGACCGCAACACCCGTCCCGACGCCGACCACCCAGACCCGCGTCGGACCAGGTCCCGCCGGCATCGACGACCACGTGCCGGATTTCGCGCAACGGAGCTTCGAGCCGTTCGTGCGGGCCGACGCGGTCGCGATCGCGTTGCGCGAATGGCGGCTGTTCGGGATGCCGGTCGATGACGACGACCCCGATGCGCGTCCAATCCCGTCAACACCGGTGCTCAAGCCCGAGCGGATCGCGGGATTGTGGGAACGCGTCGGCGAGTACTGGTGGATCGGCCAGGACCCCTATGAGCGGGAGGCGTCATGGACCGGCAAGCACGATGCCGACGGCCATGCCTTCGACTTCCATCACGACGGACACTATGCGTGGTCGGCGGCGTTCATCTCCTACGTGATGCGGGTCGCGGGTGCCGGCGATCGCTTCCCCTACTCGCCGAACCACTCGACCTATATCAATGCCGCCGCGGAAGGTTCGGCCTCGGCGCTGCGGGCCTTGTCGCCCGCCGCCTACGCGCCGGCGCTGGGGGACTTGATCTGCGCCGGGCGCGACTCCGGACGCCGGGTCCGCTTTGAGGATCTGCCGACCTCATATGGCTTTCCGGCGCATTGCGCGATCGTGGTCGCGCGCACGCCGGGGCAGATCAGCGTGGTGGGCGGCAATGTCGACGACGCGGTGACACTGACCCATGTCCCGGTCGGCAGTGATGGCAGGCTGGCCGGGCCGGACGGCGTGGTCCTGGACGCACGTTACGCGTGGCTGGCGGTGCTGCAGGTCGCCTACGATGCCGACATCGAGCCCGATGATTGAGGCGGCGTCCGCGGGCCTAACTCTGCCGCCAGGTCAGGCCGCCTGCCTTCCAGCCGGCAATCAGGCCCCGATGCCCCTGCCCGTCAGGCGGTCCCTCGAACCCATCCGATACGTTGAACACCCGCGCGAACCCCGCCGCCTCGGCGGCTCTCGCCGCAGCAAGGCTGCGTGCCCCGCTTCGGCAGATGAAGTAGAGTGGATGATCATGCGTGACCCCCGATCGCTCAAGGTCGCCTGCAAAGTCGGCGTTGATCTCGCCCGAAGGGAACTCCTGCCAGGGGATCAGGATCGCCCGCTTGCCCAAGCTCTCGAGGTCAGGCAGGCCGACATAGGACCACTCCGCGGTCGTGCGCACGTCGACCAACTGAGCCGCGGGCTCGGCCTCGATCGCCTTCCATGCCGCCACCGCCGAGACATCTCCAACCATCGTGATTTCCCTCCACCCGCTGCCGACGAGAAGTAGCCCCGCCATGTCGCGATCCGCAAACAACAGCGCTCCCGCCGGTGGTTGGCCAGTCGCGGTCGCGAGCATGATCGATGCGATCGGCTGCACGCCGCTGATCCGCCTTGGCCGCGCTTCCGCTGAAACCGGTTGCGAAATCCTGGGCAAGGCGGAGTTCATGAACCCGGGTGGTTCGGTCAAGGACCGCGCGGCACTCGCGATGGTCCTTGACGCCGAGCAAAGCGGCGCGCTGCTGCCCGGCGGCACCATCGTCGAGGGCACCGCCGGCAACACCGGGATCGGCCTCTGTCTCGTCGGCCACGCGCGCGGCTACCGGACCGTGATCGTGATGCCTGATACCCAAAGCCGGGAAAAGATCGACACGCTCCGGATGATCGGTGCCGACCTGCGTCTGGTGCCTGCCAAGCCCTACAAGGATGCCGGCAACTACGTTCGGGTGTCGGAGCGGTTGGCCGCCGAGATGGGCGCATTCTGGGCCAACCAGTTCGACAACGTCGCCAATCGCCAGGGTCATCGCGACACCACCGGCGCCGAGATCTGGCGCCAGACCGGAGGACGGGTCGACGCTTTCACCTGCGCCTGCGGCACTGGCGGCACGCTTGCAGGCGTGTCCGAAGCGCTGAAGGCCAACGCCGAAGCGATCGGCCGTCATGTCGAGATCGTGCTGGCCGATCCTGAAGGGTCGGGGCTCGCCGGGTGGGTGTGGTCTGGCGACCTCACCGCCGCCGGCAGCTCGATCACCGAAGGCATTGGCCAGTCACGGGTCACCGGTAACCTGGAAGGTGCGCGGATCGACGGCGCGGAGCGGATCGGTGACGCCGAGGCCCTCGCC
>CAXTPV010000017.1:0-19338 GCA_964246135.1 uncultured Acetobacteraceae bacterium
CCGGCGCGCCGCGCGGCGCGCGCGGCGGCGTCCCCGCTGGCCGCGACGTCGTCCGCCTCGGCCTTGCCGGTGGTGCCGCCCGGGCGATCGACCAGCTTGACCCGGACCCCGTTCGCATCCGCCGAACGCCGTGACAAGGTGCGGCCCTCCACCTCGCCGATACGCAGGCCGATGGTCGTGGTCTCGCGAAAACAGGCGCCGATCGCCGCCTCGGCCGCGCCAGGTTCGGCGAGGACCTGCAACTGCGTCATCAGCCGGCCCTTCTTTCCGATCGCCGGGAGCTGGATCACGTCATGGACGCCGTCGACGCGACGAAGCCGCTCAATGCCGGTCGCGAGGTCCTCGGGGGACTGGTCGTCGATCTCGCAGGTCAGGACCAGCAGGCGGCGGTGTCCGATGCCTGCCCCGCTGGCGGCATCCTCGTCAAACACCAGCACACGCAGGCAGTTGCTGATGCCGTCGAGGCGCCTTGTGCCAAAGCCGATGCCGCTGGCACGCAACTGGCGTCCAGACCCTTGTGCGGCGCCGTCGGAGCGGCCGACCAGATAGCGCAGGATGGCGGCGCCGGTTGGCGTCACCCGCTCGCCGGCGATGCCGTCATCCACCAGGTTGAACCCCTCAAGCAACAGCGCGGTCGCCGGGGCCGGCACGGGCATGCGGCCATGGGCACAGTCAGTCCAGCCGCTGCCGAGCGGCAGGCGCGGAACGCTGACCGAGGTCACGCCGAGACGCTCGATCAGAACGGATGCGGCAACGATGTCGGCGATCGAATCAATCGCGCCGACCTCGTGGAACGCGACCACGTCCGGCTCGACGCCGTGCACGCGGGCCTCCGCCTCGGCGAGATGGGCGAAGATGCCGGTCGCGTGGCGCGCCACCCCGTGGTCGAGGCAGCCATCGTTCAGACGCTCGCGCAACGCCTGCCAGTGAACGTGGGCGTGGGCGTGCGAATGGACGTGGGTGTGATGGCGGCCGTGCGGCTCGGCGGCCGCCGGGTCGTCGACAACAAAGCGGCGGCCCGACAACACGCCATCATCGTACGGCAGCGCACGGCAGGAGGTCCCGGCGGCGCTCCGCACGGCGATGATGACGCTCGCCTCGGCATCCGGGCAGGCGTGCAACAGCGCTGCGGCGAACATGTCGCCAGCGGCGCCGCCGAGCGCGTCGAGTTGCAGGTGGACCATCAATCAGGCGCGGGCGTAGTCGATCAGGTCGCGGGCGAGACGGGCGTGCTCGGTCATGAACAGACCATGCGGCGCGCCATCGTACTCGATCAGGGTCGCGCCCGGTATCAGCGCGGCGGTCTTGCGTCCGGAGGCGGCGATCGGCACCGTCGCGTCGGAGGTGCCATGGATCACCAGAACCGGCAGGCCGGCTTGGCGAAGATCGGCCCGGAAGTCGGTGGTGCCGAACGCGCGTACGCATTCGAGCGTCGCACGCGGCGACGCCATCATCGCCATGCCGAGCGTCCACGCCTGCACGCCGGTCGAGACCGCGGCACCGCCGAGCAGCGAGTGGCCATAGAACATCTTGCCGAACGCCTCGACGAATGCCGGCCGGTCGCGACGCAACCCGTCGACCATGCCGTCAAACACTGATCCCTCCACACCGTCCTCGTTGTCCGGCGTCTTGAGCAGGAACGGGGTCACGGCGGCGACGAGGGCGGCCCTGGCGATGCGGGGATTGCGGCGACCCAGGAGTTTGGCGACCTCGCCGCCACCCATCGAGAACCCGGCAAGCACAACGTCCTGGAGGTCGAGATGGGCGAGCAACGTTTCGACGTCGTCGGCGAACGTCTCGTAGTCGTAGCCAGACCAGGGCTGCCCGGACCGGCCAAAGCCGCGCCGGTCCGGCGCCACCACCCGGAACCCCGCCTCGACCAGCGGGACCATCTGATACTCCCAGCTGTCGGCGTGGAGCGGCCAGCCGTGGAGCAGGACGACCGGCCGTCCCTCGCCCAGATCGTGGAAAAACAACGGAGTTCCGTCTCTCGCGCTGACCGACGGCATGCTTGGCGCTCCCTCACTCGGGACGGCGAACGGCTGACGCAGCCGTCCGGTTCCTGAGCGATCGGCGCTGGTCCGGGTCCCGGTCAGCGTCCGGCGAGACAGCCGCTAGTCGCCGATCTCGGAGATCAGCAACGCGTGCTGCCGGCTCGACGGCGGGAGCGAGGCGTCTCGGTTCAGCCACGAGATGAACTCGGCCGGCGCCATCGGCCGCGCGAACAGGTAGCCCTGCGCCTCGTCGCACCCGCCGCCCAGCAGGAGCGACAGCGCGGCCCTGTCTTCGACGCCCTCCGCGACCACCCGGTAGCCAAGATTGTGCGAGAGCGTGATCATCGTCCGCACTAGCGCCTGCTTCCGCTCGTCGCCGGCCAGGCCGATCATGAAGGACTTGTCGATCTTGACGACCTGGGCAGGCAATCTCTGCAGGTATGCGAGGCTCGAGTAGCCGGTGCCGAAATCGTCGATAGCGAGATCGATGCCTAGCCTCGAAAGCCTGGTCAGCAGCGCCATGGCGCGCCCGGTGTCGTTCATCATCGCGCTTTCGGTCACCTCGAGCTCGAGGCGGGAAAGCGGCACGCCATGACGTCCGAGGATGGCCCGCAGGCGATCGGCGAAGTCCGCCTCCTCAAGGTTGGCGGCCGAGATGTTGACCGAGAGCTGAAGCGTAACGCCGATGCTGGCCCAGGCCGCCGCTTGCCGTACCGCTGCCTCCAACACCCACGCCGTGGTGTCCCTGGCCAGGTTGGTGTGCTCGATGATCGGGATGAACTCGCCGGGCGAGATGTCGCCGAGATCAGGGTGCCGCCAGCGTAGCAGCGCCTCGGCGCCGAGACAGGCGCCGGACGCGATGTCGACCCGTGGCTGATAGACCAGCCTGAGCTGGTCGGGGGCCGCGAGCGCGTCAGCGAAATCGTGGATGATGCTGAACCGCCGCCGGTGCCTCTCATCGGCGCCCTGCGAGTAGAGGCTCACCTTCGTGTCCGAGGCGCGTGCGTCCTGCGCCGCGCTGTGCGCCATGCGCAGGAGGTCGACCGAGGCGACGCCGGCCCCGCAAGGCACGACGCCGATCGCCGCGATCGTCTGGAGGCGTGAGCTGATCGAGCTGTGCAGCAAGCCGACCGCCGCCTCAAGCGTCGCCATGTAGGTCCGCTCCTCGACGTGGAGCGCCGACAAGAACACGATCTGGGTCGCCGCGACGTGATACGCTCGCCGTCCAGCGCCAAGGCGCCCCATGATCCTTTGCGCGGCCTCGACGACGAGGTTTTCGATGTGTCCCGGGCCCACGACCCGCACCGCCTCGCTCACCTGACCCGGGCTCGCGATGTCGATCAGGACGAGGTAGCGCTTCCTGTCGAACAGGCCGTCGCGGGCGAGGTCCTCCATGTCGTCGAGGAACTGCGCGCGGTTCGGCAGCAGGCTCACAGGGTCGATGCGGCCAAACGCATGTTGCAGCTCGATCTGCGCCATGACCATCGCCGCGAGGTCGCCCAGCATCGCCATCTCCGCGGGCGAGGTCTGCCGCACCGCCATCCCCAGGACACACAGGGCACCCAGGCAGTAGCCCTGGTTGGTCATCAGCGGCGCCCCGGCGTAGAAGCGAACGCCGTCGTGGGCCAGCGAACTGTTCCGATAAACCGGATGCGCCAGCAGGTCGGGAATGGCGAGCGGTATCGCGCCGTTGGCGATCTCGGCGCACGGCGCCTTATCGCGCGGCGCGGAGGCTTGCTCGATGCCGACCCTGGACTTGAACCATTGGCGATCGGTGTCGGTCAGGGACACCGCGGCGAACGGCAGGTCGAACAGCCGGCTGGCCATGCGGGTGATGCGATCGATGCTCTCGCTCGGAGGAGTGTCGAGCAGGTTCAGCTGTCGGAGCGCGCGCAGTCGCTCGGCCTCGTTTGCTTGGCTCACGCTCTGCCTTCCCGCGACACGTCAGCGCATTAAAGCGCGAAATCGATTACCCGATCGTAAAGGGCATCTCCACCCGACGCGGTCACGCCTGTAGGCGCTCTCGTCCCGCGGTCGCGAGGAGGTCGACGCGCTCGTTGCCGTGATCACCGGCGTGACCCCTGACCCACAGCCATTCGATCTCGTGAAGCTTTGCCGCGTCCAGCACGCGCCGCCAGAGATCCATGTTCTTGACCGGCTCGCCGGTCGAGCTCCGCCAGTTTTTCCGGACCCAGCCGGTGCTCCAGCGGGTCACGCCGTTCCGCAGATACTCGCTGTCGGTGTGAAGGCGTATCCTGCAGGGGCGCTTTAAGGCCTCCAGCGCCTCGGCCGCCGCGGTCAGCTCCATGCGGTTGTTGGTGGTTGCGGGTTCCCCGCCGCTCAGTTCGCGCTCGGTGTCGCCAAATCTCAGCAGGGCGCCCCAGCCGCCGGGTCCGGGATTGGGCTTGCAGCCACCATCGGTCCAGATCTCGACGGTTGGCAGCGATGGACCCGCCGGCGCGCCTGGCTCGAAGGCCGCGTCAGATGCCATAGGCCGCCTCCGAGCTTGCGCCGGCATGAAAGCGGAGCTTGTGCAGATACTCCAGCGGGTCCTTGCGGGTCACCTTGGCGTCGCTCGGCGTGTTCAGCCAGTCATAGAGCCGGGTTGCCAGGAAGCGGAACGCCGACCCCATCGCCAGCGTCGGCAGGGCGGCGCGCTCACGGCCGGTCAGCGGGCGCACCGACTCGTAGCCGGCGGTGAGCAGCCTTGCCTTGGTGACGTTGAACTGCCGATCCGGTTCGAAGCACCAGGCGTTCAGGCAGACGGCAAGGTCGTAGGCCAACGCGTCGGTACAGGCGAAGTAGAAGTCGATCAGCCCGGACAGGCTGTCTCCGAGAAAGAACACGTTGTCCGGGAACAGGTCGGCGTGGATGTGGCCGTGCGGCAGGTCGTGCGGCCAGGCGGCCAGGATCACGCTGAGGTGCCGTTCGAGCTCGTCACCAAGGCCGGGCTGGACCTCGTCGGCGCGGGCGCGGCTCTGGTCGAGCAACGGCGCCCAGGAGCCGGGACCGAGGGCGTTCGGCCGGGTCGGCACGTAGAGGCGTCCGGCCTCGTGCAGCCGCGCCAGGGCCTCGCCGAGCGGTCGGCAATGCAGCGGCTTGACCCGCCTTGGCCACACGCCCTCAAGGAAGGTGGTGATCGCCGCATGCCGGCCGGCGAGGCGCCGAAGCGGATTGCCGTCGGCGCCGGGGATTGGCGTCGGGCACTTGGTGCCATGGCGCGCCAGATGCTGCAGCAGGCCCAGGAACCAGGGAAGCTCGGCCGGATCCACACGTCGCTCGTAGAGCGTCAGGATGTAGTCGCCGGTGGTGGTGCGTAGTGAGAAGTTGGAGTTCTCGACGCCCTCGGCGATGCCGCGGAACGCCACCAGCATGCCGAGGTCATACTCGCCGAGGAACATCGCAAGCTCATCGTCGGTGACGTCGGTGTAGACGGCCACGTGCCGCCGGTAGCCTAGGACCGCTCGAGCGGCGCGGGCAGCTTGAAGATCACGTCTTCCTGCTTGACGATGCGCTCCTCGATGGTGAGCGCGTAGCGGGCGCCAAGCGCGTCCACCATCTCCTGCACCAGGGCCTCGGGGGCAGATGCGCCGGCGGTGATGCCGAGCGTGCCCACGTGCGTGAGTTCCGACCAGTCGAGATCGGACAGGCGCGGAACCAGGATCGCCCTTGGCGCGCCGGTTCGCTCGGCGACCTCTCGCAGGCGGAGCGAGTTCGACGAGTTCGGGCTGCCGATGACGATCACCAGGTCGCAGCCGGGAGCGATCGCCTTGACCGCCTCCTGGCGGTTGGTGGTGGCGTAGCAGATGTCCTCCCGCTTGGGGCCCTCGATCAGCGGGAAGCGTGCGCGCAGGATCGCCACGATCTCGGCGGTGTCGTCGACCGACAGCGTGGTCTGGGTGATGAAGGCAAGCTTGGCCGGATCGAGCGGCAGCACGCTGCGTGCCTCGTCGGCCGACTGCACCAGGGTCATGGCGCCGGCCGGAAGCTGGCCCATGGTGCCGACCACCTCCGGGTGGCCGGCATGGCCGATCATCAGGATGTGCCGTTGCTCGGGACCGCCATCGGCGAAGTGCCGCTCGGCCTCGCGATGGACCTTGGACACCAGCGGGCAGGTCGCGTCGAGATAGAGGAGCTGGCGTCGTTCCGCCTCGGCGGGAACCGTCTTGGGCACGCCGTGGGCAGAGAACACGACCGGCGCCTCGCCCGGCACCTCGTCGAGCTCTTCGACGAAGATCGCGCCCTGGGCCTCCAGCGCCTCGACGACGGTGCGGTTATGCACGATCTCGTGCCGGACATACACCGGCGCGCCGTAGCGTCGGATCGCCTCCTCCACGACGCGTATGGCGCGGTCGACGCCGGCGCAGAATCCGCGCGGGCCGGCGAGCAGGACGCGAAGCGGACGCTTCTGCCCGAGGCCGGCATCGAGGCTGGCGGTGATCAGGGCGGCGGTCTGGTCGGGCATGGTCACCAACTGTCGGTGTAGAGTGATCGGTATACCCCGGCGCGGCGCCGCCGCGCAAAGATCACCACGGCCCTTGCGGGTGTGCCATCGCAGGTGCACCTTCGGCGTGCTCGAACCGCCGGCGCGGGAGAGCGCGGCCACGTGCTGCCGCCGAAGGCGCAACCGGCCCCCGGAAACGCTCAGGCAAACGGACCGCGCCGGAGCACGGGCCTCTGGAAAGCCGTGACGGTCGCGCCCGCGCCCATCACGCACCGACGGAGTAAGGCGAGGCTGTCGCGGCCGACGCTGAATCTCTCAGGTTCCGCGACAGAGGGGGGTCTGCTGATGGCCGCCGGCCGTTGGCGTGACCTTTGCGTCGGGGACGGCATGAGCGAAGACATCGGACAACCGGAATTGGCGGCGTCGGTCGCGATCGACGAGGCGGCTGATACCGAGCTCGGCCCGCGCCGCAGCCCGCTCCACGCATTGCACCGGGCGCGCGGCGGCCGGATGGTCGCGTTCGCCGACTGGTCGCTGCCTGTGCAGTATGCGACGGGCCTGCTGGCCGAGCACATCCAGTGTCGAACCCGCGCCGCGCTGTTCGACGTGTCGCACATGGGACAGGCAACGCTGCGTGGCGCCGGCGCGATCGCGGCGCTGGAACGGCTGATCCCCGGCGACATCGCGGGCCTCCCGGACGGGCATTCCCGCTACTCGATGCTGTTGAACGAGGCGGGCGGCATCATCGACGACATCGTGGTCACCCGCCTGTCGGCCGACCGGTTGTTCCTGGTGATCAACGCATCGCGCAGGAACGAGGATCTCGCCCACCTCGCGCGCGCGCTGCCGCCCGATGTCGTGGTTGACCCGCATGAGGAGCGGGCGCTGCTCGCACTACAGGGCCCGGCCGCCGCCGCCGCCGTGGCGCGGGTGTTTCCCGACGCCGACAAGCTGCGCTTCATGGGCGCGATGGAAACCCGGTTTGACGATGCGCCTGCGCTGGTCACCCGATCCGGCTACACCGGCGAGGACGGGTTTGAGATCGCGTTGCCACCGTCCCGCGCGGAGGCCCTGGCCGAGCGCCTGCTGCGCGACCCGGACGTGCTGCCAGCAGGCCTCGGCGCGCGCGACAGCCTGCGGCTGGAGGCGGGGCTGCCGCTCTGGGGCGCCGACATCGACGAGCTCACCAGCCCGATCGAGGCGGGTCTCGGGTTTGCCGTGGGCAAGCGGCGTCGGGTGGAGGGCGGGTTTCCGGGCGCGGCGCTGGTGGCCGACCAGATCGCGCGCGGACCGCATCGCAAGCGTGTCGGCATCAGGCCGGACGGGCGGGCGCCGGCGCGCGCCGGCACGGTGATCGCGGCGATTGACGGCACCGCGGCTGGCAGCGTGACCTCGGGCGGGTTCGGACCCACCGTTGGCGGCCCGGTCTCGATGGGCTACGTGCGCCGGGATCTCGCCGCGCCGGGAACCGCCGTCACGCTGCTGGTGCGGGGACGGGCGGTGCCGGCGACGGTGACGGCGATGCCGTTCGTGCCGTCGCGCGTGCATCGCGCGTCGCTGCATGCCGTTCCGCCGCGGGACGGCGCGACATCCTGACCGATCATGGCTTGGAAGGAAGCGACATGGCCGAGACACGCTACACCCGCGAGCACGAATGGGTGCGCCTGGAGGAGGACGGCACGGTGACGGTGGGCATCACCGACCATGCCCAGGAGGCGCTTGGCGATGTCGTGTTCGTCGAGCTGCCGGAGGCGGGCCGCGAAGTGGTCGAGGGCGAGGCCTGCGCGGTGGTGGAAAGCGTGAAGGCGGCGAGCGACGTCTACTCGCCGCTCGCCGGGCGGATCGCCGAGGTGAACGAGGCGATCGTCGACGAGCCGGTGCTGGTGAACAAGGACCCCGAGGCGGAAGCCTGGTTCTTCCGGCTGGAGCCTTCGGAGGAGGCGGCGTTCGAAGGCTTGATGGATCAGGCGGCCTACGACGAGTTCCTGGAGACCTTGTGATGGCGGACGGGTTCGGGTTCGGCGGCGCCCTGGCTGCGATGACCGAGGAGGTGTCGTTCGCCGCCCGTCACATCGGTCCCGACGAGGCCGACATCACCGCCATGCTGGACACGATCGGCGACGCGACGCTCGATGCGCTGATCGAGCGGACGCTGCCGCAGGCGATCGCGGCGGCGTTTGCGCCCGGCCTGCCGGAGGCGGCGAGCGAGGCCGAGGCGCTGGCCGAGCTGCGGGCGCTCGCCGACGCCAACGTCGTGGTGCGGTCGCTGATCGGCTGCGGCTACCACGGCACCCATGTCCCGCCGGTGATCCAGCGCAACGTCCTGGAGAACCCGGCCTGGTACACCGCCTACACCCCCTATCAGGCGGAGATCGCCCAGGGACGTCTGGAGGCGTTGCTGAACTTCCAGACCATGGTGGCGGGGCTGACCGGGCTGCCGGTCGCCAACGCGTCGCTGCTCGACGAGGCGACGGCGGCGGCCGAGGCGGTGGTGATGGCACAAGCGGTGTTGCGCGGCGGTGGCGGCGTGGTGCTGGCCGATGACCTCCACCCGCAGACCGATGCGGTGATCGCGACCAGGGCGCGCCCGCTCGGGACGGCGGTGGAGCGATACCATGCCGGCGACCAGCGGTCGCTGCGGACAGCGATGACAGCCGCGAAGGCGGCGGCGGTGGTGTTGCAGTACCCCGGCACCACCGGTGCCTTGCGCGACCTGTCGGCGGAGATCGCGCTCGTGCACGAGGCGGGCGCGCTCGCGATCGTGGCGGCCGATCCGTTGGCGCTGGTGCTGCTGGCCTCGCCCGGCAGCATGGGCGCCGACGTGGTGGTGGGCTCGGCGCAGCGCTTCGGGGTGCCGATGGGCTTCGGCGGCCCGCACGCGGCGTTCTTCGCGACGCGCGAGGCGCATCGCCGCTCGCTGCCCGGCCGGATCGTCGGCGTGTCGGTCGATGCGACGGGCAAGCCCGCGCTCCGCCTCGCGTTGCAGACGCGCGAGCAGCACATCAGGCGGGAGAAGGCGACCTCGAACATCTGCACGGCGCAGGTGCTGCTCGCGGTGATGGCCGGGTTCTACGCGGTGTGGCATGGGCCGGACGGCCTCGGCCGGATGGCGAGACGGGTGAACGCGCACGCACGCTCATTCGCGGAGGCTGCGGGTCGTGCTGGCCTGACAGTGCGACATCAGGCGTTCTTCGACACCGTGACCTTGGACGCGCCAGGGCGAGCCGATGCCCTGATCGCCGCGGCACTCGAGGCGGGCTTTAACCTGCGCCGGCTTGACGGCGATGCCGTTGCCGTGGCGTTCGACGAGACGGTGACGACGGCCGACCTCGCCCGGCTCGTCGCGGTACTTGGCGGCGAGGTCGCGACGGGCGAGGCGACGCCATCGCTGCCGGCGATCCTGTTGCGGCCGGACGCCGTGCTGCCGGAAGCGGTGTTCCATCGCCATCAATCCGAGCACGAGATGCTGCGCTACGTCCGCCGCCTCGCGGACCAGGACATCGCGCTCGACCGCTCGATGATCCCGCTCGGTTCTTGCACGATGAAGCTCAACGCGACCGCCGAGATGATGCCGGTGAGCTGGCCGGGTTTCGCCGAACTGCACCCGTTCGCGCCGGCCGACCAGACGCGCGGCTACCGCATGATGATCGAGCGGCTGGAAACCTGGCTGGCCGTCGCCACCGGGTTTGCGGCGGTTTCGCTGCAGCCGAACGCCGGCAGCCAGGGCGAGTATGCCGGGTTGCTCGCGATCCACGCCTATCACGCGAGCCGCGGCCAGGCGGATCGCGACGTCTGCCTGATTCCCGCCTCGGCGCACGGCACCAATCCGGCGAGCGCGGTGATGGCGGGCATGCGGGTGGTGGTGATCGCCTGTGACAAGCAGGGCAACGTCGACCTCGCCGATCTGCGCGCCAAGGCCGAGGCGCATCGCGACCGCCTGGCGGCGCTGATGGTGACCTACCCGAGCACGCACGGCGTGTTCGAGGAGGAGATACGCGAGATTTGCGCCGTCGCGCACGCGGCGGGTGGTCAGGTCTACATGGATGGTGCCAACCTCAACGCCCAGCTCGGCCTCACCAGCCCGGGCGCGATCGGCGCCGATGTCTGCCACCTCAACCTGCACAAGACGTTCTGCATCCCGCATGGCGGCGGCGGCCCCGGCGTCGGGCCGATCGCGGTTGCGTCCCACCTGGCACCGTTCCTGCCCAACCACCCGGCGCGAGACGACGCGGGACCGTGTACCGGCGTCGGCCCGGTCGCGGCGGCACCATTCGGCAGCGCCGGCATCCTGCCTATTCCATACATGTATATCCGTCTGATGGGGGCTGCCGGTCTGAAGCAGGCGAGCGAGGTCGCGATCCTCGGCGCGAACTACATCGCCGCCCGCCTGCGGCCGCACTTCCCGATCCTCTATAGCGGCAGGAACGGAACCTGCGCGCACGAGTGCATCGTCGACTGCCGCGGCTTTGACGCCGAGGCCGGCGTGAAGGTCGAGGATATCGCGAAACGGCTGATGGATTACGGCTTTCACGCGCCGACGATGAGCTGGCCGGTGGCGGGCACGCTGATGATCGAGCCGACCGAAAGCGAGAACCGGGCCGAGCTTGACCGGTTCTGCGACGCGATGATCGCCATCCGGTCCGAGATCGCGGCGATCAGCGACGGACGATTGTCGCGCAGCGACAACATGTTGCGCAACGCCCCCCACACCGCGGACGAGTGCACGGCCGACGTCTGGGAGCACGGCTACACCCGCTCGGAGGCGGCCTATCCCCTGCCCTTCATTCGCGCGAACAAGTACTGGCCACCGGTCAAGCGGGTCGACAATGCGTATGGCGATCGCAACCTGCAATGCACCTGCGCGCCGCTGGAGGCCTATGCCGAGAGGCATTACTGAACAGACGCACGCACGTGTTCCCGCCCGAATGACCTGAAGCGGCCTCCCGGTTCAGGCCGCCTTCACCTCGGCCACGAAGCTATTGACCTGACAGGTGAGACGTTCGGCTTGACGGGATAGGTGGCCGGCGGCGCCCAGTACCTGCTCGGCCGCGACACCTGTGCTGCTCGCAGCCACGCTCACGCCCGAGATGTTGGCCGTCACCTCCTGCGTGCTGTCGGCGGTGCGTTGCACGTTGCGCGCGATCTCGGCGGTGGACGCGCCCTGCTCCTCCACCGACGCGGCGATCGCGGTCGCGATCATGCTGACCTCGCCGATCGTCATGGTGATCGACTGGATGGCCGACACGGCTTCCCCCGTCGCGCCCTGGATCTGGGCGATCTGGCTGGCAACCTCCTCGGTCGCGCGGGCAGTCTGCTGCGCCAGGCTCTTGACCTCGGAGGCCACCACGGCGAAGCCCTTGCCGGCGTCGCCGGCGCGCGCCGCCTCGATGGTCGCGTTCAGCGCCAGCAGGTTGGTCTGGCCGGCGATGCTGGTGATCAGGCCGACCACGTCGCCGATCTTCTGTGCAGCCTCGGAGAGCGCACGCACGATGTCGTCGGTGCGGCGCGCGTCAGCCACCGCGTGCTCAGTGACGCGTGCCGCCTGCGCCACCTGCCGGCTGATCTCCGCGATCGAGGAGGCGAGTTCGTCCGCGGCCACCGCCACCGTCTGCACGCCCGAGCTTGCCTCCTCGGCCGCGGCTGCGACCGTCGCCGCCTGGTTGTTGGTCTGACCGGCCGTCGCCTCCATCGACCGGGCCGTTGCCTCGAGTTCGGTCGAGGACGAGGACAGGTGATTGACGAGGCCGCTGACCTCGGCCTCGAAGCTGCCGACGATCTGGGCAACCAGCGCGCTCCGGCGCTCGCGCGCGGTGCGTCCCGACTCCGCTTCCGCGGCAAGTGCTTCCGCCTTCAACGCGTTGTCGCGAAACACCTCGACGGCGCGCGCCATGTCGCCGATCTCGTCGCTGTCGAGACTGCCTCGCACCTCGACGGTCTTGTCGCCCGACGCGAGCCTCATCATCACGCGCGTCATCGCCGTCAATGGACGAACGATGCCACCGCCGATCACGACAGCGAGCACAATGCCGAGCACCAGCGAGAGGACGGCGATGAGTTCTCCGAGATTGGAGGCTCGACGAACGATCGCGCCGCTCGCGTGGCTCGCCGCGTCGAAGTGCCGCGTGAGCAAGGCCTCGGTCTCGGCGAGCTGATGCTGCATGACCGTCACCTGCGGCAGCAACTCGTTCTGGTAGATGGCGTCGCTCGACAGCTTGGCGTCCGAGAAGTCGGAGAACGCCTGGTCGTAGGTTGAGAGATCGCCATCCACCTGGCCGACCAGCGACTTGATGGCGGGAGGTGCGAGGTGATCCTGGCGAAGGATGGCTGCTTCCGCGACCTTGACGCTGGCGGCGAACGCGGCGGGCCCTTGCGGGTCGAAGGTCGCGAGGAAACGCCAGCTGGCGATCCGGACCAGCAGCATGCCGCGCTCCAGTTCCGCCGCCGCGTCCAGCACCGGCTGGGGCAGGCTGGCCTGACGCGTCGCGGTGAAGAGCTGTTCGGTATCGCTCGTCAACTGGTCGCCGCCGCTCAGCAACGCGGCGCGGTTGTCGATCGCCGTCGATGTCGATTGGCGATAACGGGCGAAGATGTCATCATGGCTTTTCAGAAGAGCCAGGATCGCTCTATAACCGCGTCGTTCCGCAGGCGATTTCGTTGCCTGCGTCGACTGCCTCAGAATAGTCTCGACCTCCGCCTCGCTGTCCTGGCGCGCCGCCAAGATCGCTGGCGTCGGATCGAGCCGGTAACGCGTCTCGGCGGCGCTGACCGTCTCGACGAGACGCGCGATCGTCAGCACGCGTCGCATGTTGACCGACATCTCGGTCATCAGCCGGCTCTGATTGCCGACGCCCGACATCTGATAGATGCCGAACCCGGCGACGCCGAGTGTGATCGACACCAGCAGGCCAAAACCCAGATAGATTCGCGTGCGGACGCGGAGACGATTGCGTTTCATTGAAGTCCCGGAGCGAGCTACGCCGGGCATCATCCAGACTTGTGGTTAATGGCGCGTTGCGACAGGTGCTCCTTTCGCCGGGTCGAGTTCTGCCGGGCGCCTGCCAGGGCGTCGCCTCAGCCTCGCGGCGCGAGGATTGCGTCGAGCGAGGCTGAACCGCCGGTCCGGACCAGATGCGGGTATTGTAGGCCCGTCAGCACCGCGAGGCTGACCAGGCGGTAATGCGTCCCCGACGTCACCAGCAGCTGGATCGGCGCCTTCGTCGTCTTGGCCTCGGTGATGGCGGCGGCAAGGTCATCGGGATCGCCGAAGCTCGCGCCGTTGATGCCGATGATCGTGGTGCCTCCGGTCAGCCCCGACTGCCACGCCGGGCTATGCCAGGCGACAGCGACGATCTTGGAGTCCTTGAGGACGATGCCGGCCGAGAACGTGAAGTCGCGCACCTTGCGTTCACGTTCGAACGCCTCGAACATCGGCGAAGCCTTGTCCGTCATGACCAGGCGATAGCCGCCGCGCGAGAGGCCGTCGAGCGGCGGCCCGGGCGCCCTCGTATCGATCCGCGCGCGCAGGAACCCAGCCCAGTCATGCGGGAAGACGCCGTTCAGCAGGCGCACCACGTCGTCAACATCGTAGGTCGAGACGACGAAGCTGCCGTCGTTCGTCCCGACGAAGGCGCGGGCGAAGTCGTCGAGCGATTTGCGACCCTGGGTGCCGTCGCGGATCAGCGTGTCGGCATCGAGCCAGAGCAGCGCGCCTTCGAGGTAGTAGTCCTCACCACGCTGCCAATCCGGCCAGGGCAGATCGCGCCGCCGAACGAAGATCGGATTGTTGGTTGTGTCCTCGAGCGTGCGCCAGGAACGGCCGGCCTCGCGCTGCATGAAGGCCGCTTCCAGCGCCAGCATGTCCAGCGTGTCACCGCGCTTCCACAGCCCAGACCGGGCGGCGAGCACCTGCCCCCAATACTCGGTCATGCCCTCGTAGACCCACTGCAGGCTGTCGCGCTCGGGGATGCTGTTGAAATCGGGCGACCAGAGATCGGCCGGACGGCGGTATTTGCCGTTCCAGGAGTGGGTGTATTCGTGCGGCAGCAGGTCGCGGTCGCCGACCGACTTGTCCCAGGCCGTGAAATAGTCGCCGCCGACCGCGTTTTCGCTCGACCGGTGATGCTCCAGGCCCTCGCCGCCAAGCTCGTCGCTGAGTGCCAGCAGGAAATCATAGTGGTCGTAATGCTGCGAGCCATAGAGCTTGTAGGCCTGCTGGATCAGGGCGCGATGCGCCGCGAGCTCGGGCGGGGTGACGGCAAGCTCGGACGGGCGGTCGGCGACGACGTCGAGATGCACCGGCACGGGTCCGCCCGGATCGAGATCCAGCCGCTCGAAGTTGCGGCCGGCGTAGAGCGGACTGTCAAGGAGGACGTTCAAGCTGACCGGCCGAAAACTGATCATGCCGGCGTCGCTGGCGGACGCGGTCTCGAGCGCGGTGCCGAACCGCCACCCGGCGGGGATCCGCAGCGAAGGCTCGACACGCAGGTCGCGCGCGTAAAACCCAGCCGGATACAGCATGACCGCGTCCCATTGCAGGTCGAGCATGTCGGGCGTCATCACGATCCGGCCCTGGTCGCTCGTCACCGGAGACAGGAACTGGAAGTCGAGCTCGACCGCCTGTGCCCCCGTCGGCACCGGGAGATGGAACGCGTACATGTCGACCGGATCGCGGGTCCAGGCGAGCAGGGTGCCGTTGGCGTGCGCGCTGAGGCCCGCCAGCAACTCGATCGCTCCGGTCGGGCCGTGATTGCCGGGAATCCACTTCGGATAATGCACCACGAGGTCGCCGCCCTGGGTCACCGGCACCGTCTCGTGGACGGTCATGATGTGGCGGCTGAGATCGGTCGCATCCACCAGCAGGCGGATGGTGCCGGGTCGCGGCACGTCACGCGGGGTGGCGACCGCCGGCGGCAACGGCAGCAGGCTGGGCTGGAGCTGGGGTTGGGGCTGGGCCGCGCCGGCCGAATCAAGCGTCGCGAGGCAGGCGAGCACGACGGTGCCACCGGTGAGAACGCGCTGCATCAAACCTCGTCTCCATCCGGCGATCGATGGTTGCCGACGCGCCAGCGTCCGGTCAAGCAAGCGGGCGACCAGTGCGCCGCTTTGACCCGGCGTTGCGCCGCGCCATGTGGGCGGCGGGTGGACCGCGACCCGCGCCCGCCATCAGCCTCCGCCCCAGGATGCAAACGTCACAGGGTGCAAAGGAACGATCATGCCGGACAAGACCGCCTTCGTCGTCATCGCCGACTTCACCATCAAGCCCGGCTGCGAGGACGCGTTCATGGCGCTCGCGCGAGACGACGCGCGTGCGTCGGTCGCCGACGAGCCCGGATGCCAGGCCTTCGATGCGGTGATACCCGATGACGCCCCCGACCACGTGATCCTCTACGAGGTCTATGACGACCGGGACGCGTTCGAGGCGCATTTGCGGCAGCCGCACTACGCCCCGTTCCGGGACGGCGTGCCGGCGCTGACCGAAGGACCACCCGCCGTGCGGTTCTGCCGGCGGGTGGCCTAGCAAGGCTCGGCCAGGACTACGAGACGAGGCGTACCTTGGCGGCGACGGGCCCGGCGTCACCCTGCTCCTCGACGTAGTGGACCTGTTGGCCGACCGCGAGCGTCTCGAAGACGCCTTTGGTCAGGCTGTCGCGGTGGAAGTAGAGCTGCGTCCCGAGATTGGTCAGGATGAAGCCGTGATCGACGCCGGGTTCGAGCTGCGTCACCTGGCCGGTCACGGCTGAGCCGCTCGGCTTGCTGGTGTCGACGCGCTGCATGGCCTTGTAGCCTTCGAGCTGCCGCTCGGCGGCATGGAACGCCTCGCGCACGCTGGCGCCGAGATCGGGATGGGCGCGACGCTCCTTGGCGTGGTGCGGCTCGTGCGAGACGACCAGGTCGCGGCCGGGAACCGACAGCACGATGTGGACCTCGTGGACGTTGCCGTTCCGATGCTGGTTGTGCAGCGCCTCCACCGTCACCCGGCAGCCGATCAGATGCTTGTAGCGCTGATCCAGCCGCTCCACCCGCGTCCTGATCTCGGCCTCGATGGCGGGCACGGGATCCATGTTGTGAAATCCGATGTCGACGGGGCGATCCATCTCTTTTCCTCCCGATGTTCAACGCCGCCGCCCTTGACGGGCCGTGCAGCGCCTGGTCGTCGTCGCCGCAGCTAAGCCGATCCGGCCTGCGCGGTGAAGGGTGGCCGCGCAGGCGCCCATTGCATATGCGACCCCGGTCCTCGACTTAAGGTCATGCCCCTCGTAGATCATTGCCCTCTCGACATGATGACGCGGGCCTGGAGCCATACGCTGAGATACCTGACCAACTTCGCCGATGCCGCGGTGACGCTGCCGCTGGCCGCGCTGGTGATGCTGCTGCTCCTGCTGTGGCGGCGCGCCGACCTAGCGAGACCTTGGGCGGAGACGGTCGGGCTGGCACTCGCGCTGATCCTGGTTCTCAAGCTGGTGTTCGGCATCTGGCCCGGCCTTGGCCGACCGATCGACGTCCAGAGTCCGAGCGGACACACCTCGTCCTCGAGCGTCGTCTATGGCGGCGCGCTGCTGCTGCTGAGCGGACGGCCGATCCTGGCGGTGATGGCCGCTGGCACCATCGCGCTGGTCGTCGGGCTCAGCCGGATCGATCTCGGAGCGCACAGCCTGTCGGAGGTGGTGATCGGGGGCGCCGTCGGCGTGCTCGGCGTGACCCTGCTCGCGCGAGAAGCGCGCCATCACGTCCCGCTCCGCGCGACACAGTCGCTGGCCCTGGCCGGATTGGTCGCGATCGCGGCAGGGCTGCTGCACGGGCGGCACGCGCATATCGAGTCCCGGCTCAAGCAGATCGAGATCGCCGCGGCCCAGCGGCTTGGCAGCGTCTAGCCCGATGATGGTCGGGTGAGGCTGCCCGGTGCGCCTGCATGCCACCTGCGTCGCGCGGGACGAGCATGGCGTGCTGCTGGTCGGGCCGTCCGGCGCGGGAAAGTCCGACCTCGCGCTGCGGCTGCTCGGGCGCGGCTTCGTGCTGGTGGGCGACGATCAGGTCGAGCTTGACGGTCTGGTGGCACGTCCGGCGCCCGGTCTCGTCGGCGTGATCGAGATCCGCGGCCTCGGTCTGATGCTCGTGGCGCATCAGCCATCCGCGCGCCTGGCGCTGGCGCTTGACCTCGGACAGAATCCAGAACGCCTGCCGACGCCTCGACGCGCGCCCTTCGCCGACGTGCCGCTGCTCGCCTTTGACGGTGCGCCCGCTTCGGCCGCCGAACGCGCCGAGATCGCGCTCGACTGCGCCCTGGGGCGCCGCCGCCTCGCCTCGGGTGCGATCCGGCCACGAGACGCCGATTGAGCACCGATCAACAGGATGTGCGCGCCCTGCACGGGACATGGGATGCCCGGGCACCCATTCTCTCTTACGACGGAGTTCGTGTCGAAATATTGCAACCGAGCTTGCGAAGGACTGCGGCTGCGGGCAAGAACGTCGTGGCGAACTTGGAGATGTGGTCATCTCCTCGAAGGGATTTGGTCGTAACGTGTCCATGATGGCGCGGTCGACACGGCGGGGATTGCACGAATTGTGCTGAGGCAGGCTGGTCTGAACCGCGCGGGCGCCATGCCTGGCATCCGGCATCTCGCGGTATCCGCGGCGATGCGCGCCATCTTTAGCGAGACCGCGCCATGATCGGCATCGTGCTCATCACCCATGGCGGGCTTGGCGCCGCTCTGCGTGACGCGCTCGAGCATGTGGTCGGCGCGCAGGCGCAGGTGGCGACGGTGTCGATCGGACCGGCCGACGACATGGCGTCGATGCGATCCGAGATCACCCGGTCGATCGAACAGGTCGATCACGGTGAGGGCGCGGTGCTGCTGACCGACATGTTCGGCAGCACGCCGAGCAACCTCGCGCTGTCGATGATCGATCGCGGCGGCATCGAGGTGATCTCGGGCGTGAACCTCCCGATGCTGGTCAAGCTTGCCAAGTCGCGCGGTAACGCGACGCTGTCCGAATGTGTCGACTGCGCCGAGGCGGCCGGTCGCAAATACATCGCCGCCGCGTCCCACCTGCCGTCCGCCTGCCTAGGCGGCTCGCAATGCGCAACCCTGGGCGCGACCTTGGGCGCCCCGCTGGGGCCCTCGCGGGCCGGGTTTCCGGCCGGTGTCACGCCTCCCACCCTGGCACTCGCTGGCGGCGCCAAGAGTTGAGCTCATCTGACGCGGCACCGCTCGTGCTCCGTCAGGTGGTCTCGATCGTCAATGCGCGCGGCCTGCATGCCCGCGCCGCCGCCAAGTTCGTGACCACGGCGGAGCGCTTCGCCGCATCGGTCACCGTCGTGCGCGACGATCAGCGGGTCGATGCGCGCTCCATCATGGGGCTGATGATGCTGGGTGCCGGACGCGGTGCCGCCGTCGAGCTCCTCGCCGAGGGCTGGGATGCGAGGGAGGCGCTCAACGCCCTTGCCGCCCTGATCGAGGGCGGGTTCGGTGAGCAGGACTGAGCCTGCCGGACGCGTGAAGGAACAGCTTCTTCGCGGCATCGGCGTCTGCCCCGGCCTTGCCATCGGCGCCGTGTTCGCCACCCGCGAACTCGAACCCGAGGCCAGCGGACGGCCGATCGCGGCCGACGAGGTCGGGCACGAGCTGGCCCGCCTCACCAGCGCGACCAGCCGCTCGCTGGCGCAGATCGCCAAGCTCCAGGGCCGCCTCGCGCTGCTTCCCGATGACAGCCAGGCCGAACTGTCACCGCTGCTTGACGCCTACCGTCAGATGCTGGGGTCGTCGCGGCTGCTGCGCGGCATACGTCGGCGCGTCGGCGAGGCGCTGGTCTCGGCGGAGGTAGCCGTCGCCGACGAGGTGGCGCTGGCGGCCAACCCCCAGATAGCGCTGCCGGAGGACGACAGCCCCACGCTGCTGCGCC
>CAXTPV010000017.1:19348-21523 GCA_964246135.1 uncultured Acetobacteraceae bacterium
ACGCGCAACCTCGCCGAGGCGCCGTTCCGGATGCTCGGCAGCGTGCCGCGCGGCGCCATCCTGGTCGCCGACCACCTCCGCCCGGCCGACGTCGCGCTGATCGATCCGACCCGGGTCGCCGGCGTCGCGATCGAGGAGGGCGGCACCACCGATCACACCGCGATCATGCTGCGCGCCCTTGGCATTCCGACCGTGATCGCGGCGTCCGGCCTGGTCGCCGCCGCGCATGACGGCAACCTCGCCGTGCTCGACGGCACCGCCGGCACCATCCGGCTCACGCCCTCGCAGGAAACGCTGGAGGAGGCCGGCAGGGGCGTCGCGTCCTATGCCCGCGAACGCCAGCGCCTCGCCCGCCTGCGCCGCCTGCCCGCGAGGCTGGCGAGCGGCGAGGATGTCGAGCTGCAATCGAACCTGGAACTGCCCGCCGAGCTGCCGCTGGTCACCCAGGCGGGCGCCAACGGCATCGGCCTGCTCAGGAGCGAGTTCCTGTTCCTCGCCGCGGACGAACTGCCCGGAGAGGCGGCGCAGGCCGAGGCCTATCGCGAGATCGTCCGCGGCATGGCGGGCGACGTGACCACGATCCGGCTGCTCGACTGGGGCGGCGAGAAGAACAGCACCGCGATGGCGCGCCGGCTTGGCGAGCGCGAGCGCGAGGCCAACCCCGCGCTCGGCCTGCGCGGCATAAGGCTGCTGCTGGCGCACCCGGACGTGCTGGAGACGCAGCTCGCGGCGATCCTGCTGGCTGCCGAGGCGGGGCCGCTGCGCGTGCTGATCCCGATGGTGACGACGCTCGCCGAGATCAGGGCGACGCGCGAGACCTACGAGCGGGTGGCACGGAGGCTGCGCCGGCGCGGCGTAAGGCTGGCGCCGAAACTGCCGCCGCTCGGCGCGATGATCGAGACGCCCGGGGCGGCGCTGATGGCCGACGCGATCGCGCTCGAATCCGACTTCCTGTCGATCGGGTCGAACGATCTCACGATGTACGCGCTCGCGGTCGATCGCGGCTCGGCCGATGTCGCCTCGCTCTACGACCCGCTGCATCCGGGCGTGCTGCGGCTGCTGGCCGAGACCACCGAGGCGGGGTTGCGGCTGCGTCGGCCGGTGTCGCTCTGCGGCGAGATGGCCGGCAACCCGAGTCTCACGCCGCTGCTGCTCGGGCTCGGGCTGCGGTCGTTCAGCATGAACGCGACCGCGCTGCCGCGGGTCAAGCAGGCGATCAGGGGCGCGCATCTCGATGACTGCGTGCGCCTCGCGCGCCGCGTGCTCGACGAGAGCGATCCCGCCCGCATCGCGGCGCTGGTCGGTCATGGCATGGCGTCCGGATCATAGCCCGCCGCAAGCAGCCGCGCCCGCAGCGCCGGCGTGAGCGGGATGTGGATCTCGATCGGGATCACCTCGTCATGCATGTGCGCCGCCGCGACCGGCTCGACCCCCGCCGCCGAACCATGTCGCACGTCAAGTGACAGCAAAACCGCCATCGCCGTGTCGCTCGCCGGACCCATCGTCACGCCAACCTCCCAAGCTGATCGACCGCATGGACCTGCTGTCCCGAGCGTCGGGCAAGGCAAACCGGCGCTCAGTCGAACTCGGTCGGCAGCGCGGGGTCGCGGTGATGCGCGAACAGGCGCGCGAGCTGGTGTGGCAGCACGCGTCCGGCCGACAGCTCGGCCGGCAGCGCGCCGGCGTCAAAAAACCCGACCGCGCTGGTCTCGAGACTTTCCCGCGCCTCGCCGCCGATGATCTCGCAGACGAAGAACAGCTTGTAGATGGCATGGAGCCCGGCCGGCTGGTGCCCCTGGCGACCGCGGTCATGCACCAGCGCGAGCCTGGTCGCGCGGACCAGGAAACCGCTCTCCTCGCGCACTTCGCGCTCGACGCATTCGGACGCGGTCTGGTTCACGTCGGCCCAGCCGCCCGGCAGCGTCCAGCGCCCGCCATCGATCGTTTCCCGCACCATCAGGATGCGGCCGGCCGCATCGAACACCCCGCCGCGCACGTCCACCTTCGGCGTGGCGTAACCCGCCTCGAGCGCGAACGCCGCCCTCACGTCGGCGACCGGGACGCCGGCCGACAGCGCGGTCGCCTCGGCGGCCAATGCAAGCAGACGCTCGTAGCGCTCGCGGTCGTAGGGATCACGCACGTAGGCGAGACCGGTCTGCGCGATCGCCTGCACCT
>CAXTPV010000018.1:0-4981 GCA_964246135.1 uncultured Acetobacteraceae bacterium
TCCTAGGACACCGTGACCAGGAGCACGCGAACGACCTGGCCAACACCGCCGCCGACGTCGTTCACGCCCCCGTTCACCGCGACGTTTCGCACGTTCGACACCGTCGGATCGGCATCGTACGCCAGACCCGAGAGGCGCGAGAACGGCAGCGGCGCGCCGACCGCAAGCGCATTGACGAAAGCGGTGACGGCAGCGAGCACGTTCTGGCGGGCCGAGGTCGGATCGGCACCCGCGGCCAGGCTGAGCGTGAGCGTGATCGTCACGTGCAGGACCTGCGGCGGCAGCACCGCGAACCCCGTCCCGACCGGCCGCACCGCGTCGACGGCGGCACTGACCGCGGAGATCAGGCTGGGGGGCGGTGAGCCTGATCCATCATCGACGATCACGACGAAATAGCCCGGCCGCGCCGCGCCGCTTGGATCGACGTTCTCCTCGATGGCGTAGGTCAGGCCCTGCTGGACGCCAGCGATGCTGCTCGCGATCGCGCCCACCGTCGCGCGCGCCCGCGAGTTGATATACGGCACGAACCGGGCCTTGAGCGCGCTGTCCGCCTCCGCGTCCACGCCTGAGGAGAACGGCAGGGCGTTGGTGACGGTGTCGACCCCCGAGATCGACTGGCCGAGCAGGTTGACGGTCGCGGCCTGAACGTTGCCGGCGGTGCCCACGACGTTCGCTCGCACCGGCACCGTGATGGAGGCGGTTCCCGCGGGCCTGACGTAGCCGTTGCTTGTCGCCGACCAGGCCGGGTTGGTGGTGTCCTCCGTTACCGCGAAGGTCAGGTTGCCGCTCGACGTCCTGACCGTCGCGCCGACCGGGATGACGGCCGATTGCGACGCGTAGCCAAAGCAGGTGAACGTCACCAGGCCGGTCGCGGCGACGCCCGGCAGCCGGGCCAGGCCGAAATCTCCGGTCCAGCTGTCAACGTCCGGCCCGACGCTGGTCGCGAGCCGGCTCATCGTCATGACCTGCAGGATCAGGAACTGCAGCCACAACCCAACCGATGCCGACGCCTCAAGCAGCGCCCTCGTCACCGAACCGACCGTCAGATCAACCAGATCGGCGCAAGCGCCTTGCGCCGTCGCGCTCATGTTCGCGACCAGGCTCGAGAAACTCTGTAGCGAAAGCTGCATGTCTCAGGTTCCAAGCGGTAGCGTCGCGACCTGCGGAGTGCCGGTCTGGTTGTCGGAATAGGTGACGTTCGCGATGAACGTGCCGTCAGGCATCGACTGGGTGTCGACGGTCGGCAACGGCGTTCTCAGCACCGCGTTCTCAAGCATCATCTGCTGCCGGATGGTGGTCTCGATGCCGCTTGCGCTGGCCACACCACCGACAAACCCCGGTAATCCTCCGCCATAACTGACATGCCATACGTAGCCGCCAGGATTGGTGATCAGCCGGCGGAGCACGCGCTCGCGAACCGCCTCGCTGCCGTCGCTTGTATCGATGTCTCCGGTCGTGCCGATAGACAAGTCCGACCCGATGATGTGCGCGATGTCCATCGATCAGCCCTGCGACGCTGTCGTGAGGTCCGAACCGGCCTGTACGCCGCCATGCACATGTCGCAGCAGGCTGATCCCCGCCGCCGTGATGTCGCCGGTGACGGTGATCGCGCCGTCAACATGCAGCGTGCCCTTCATGCTCACCATCTGATTGCTGACGTGAAAGAAGGTACCGTCGGCGAGAAAAATTCCGATCTCGCCCGGCTGCACCGGCTTGTTGGTGGCGGGCGAGGTCGGCGGCACGATGGTCGCGTCAAACAATCGGGCGATGATGACCGGGTGCTCGGCGTCGCCTTCCACCGGCACCGCGAGGACCTGCGTCCCGACTTCGCAGGGACAGCAAATCCGAAGACCCGCACAGGCAAGACCAGGATCTGGAATCCAGCCGGTGACGATGCCTTCGGGCTGCAGCGCGATCCGGACCGCGTGGTTCGAGGGATCGGTGGCGGTGACCAAGCCATGCCTGGGCCGCCCCTGGGCGCCGCTCAATCCCGCGTTCTGAAGCTTGAGCGCTTCGGTCCAGTCGCTGAACATGTCTAGGACCTCCTCACGGCGCACTCGTTGCGATGAAGCTTTGGTTAAACCCACCGCGCGCGCTCATGCGCCGGATCACGGTGTCGACGACATACTGACCATCCCAGTCACCGACGCTGCCGGTCACCGTGAGCCAAGCCCGTGGCATCAGGCTGAGATCACCCGCCATCTCGCCCGACACCACACGTCCGTGGCGTGCAATGTTCTGGTAGAGCGCGGTCGCCTTGGCCAGCGCCGTGTCGTCGGTCGCGTTCGGAACCACGAACACGAAGTTGCTGCTGGGAGAAACGTTCGCGTTGCTTGGATACGCCTGCTCGATCACCGCCTTCTGCCGGCTGTTCCAGCTTCTGACCGTGACCTGGACATCCTGGTCGAGCGCCAGGCGCCGGTCGAACCGCAGGTTGGTCAGGTTCATTGTTCCGATACCGCCAGCCTGAAGCGTGGGGACGTCGATGCTGACGACGTTTGCCGCGATCGAGGTGGGAGGCGAGAAGTTCAGCGTTGATCCGGCCACCCAGCAGTCAAAACCTTCCGTTTCCGCGAGGTTGCAGATCAGGTCCCAGGCGGTCGAGAACCGGGTGAACGCGTTCAGCGCGGTCCTCGAGTGATTGATCTGATAGTACTGACCAGAAAGCGACGACGTGGCCTCGATCTCGGCGATGAGGCCGGCGCGCGCGGCGAGCGTGGTCACGATGTCAGACGACGTCTGGTTGAGGAACTCGTCACTGATCGGCATGTCGATCAGGCGACCGAGGAGATCGCGTCCCTCGAGTTCGACGACACCGCGCAGAACGTCCATCGAAATGGCATCGACGGTTCCGACGATCATCGTCTGCCAGACGACAGAACCGTCCGCGGCCGTGAACCCCATGTCGATCTCGATCGGTAGGCCGGGCAGCGCGCCGGTGCCGAGATTGGCGAGCAACGTCGTGACCCCGGGATCGCCGGCATCGAGCGCGATCGAGGCCTGGAAGGTGGAGGCGCGCATGGAGCTGCTCGCCTCGAGCTCGACCTCAAGGCAGGTGCCGCACGCGACGCCCGCGATCACCAGGCGCGCGGCTGGCTGCGCGGTCAGGCTCACGGCGATTTCGTGGTCATGGTCGTGGTGCCGGCCATCGGGTTCTTCACCGGCAGCAGCAGTTGCACGACGCCGACGATCATCGGGTCGGCGAGGCCATTGAGCGAGGCCACGCGATCCCACTGGGTGGCATCGCCAAGCCATGATGCCGCGACGTGGAACAGGGTCGTGTCGCTCACCGTGATCGTCGAGGGCTGCATGTTGCGTCCTATGAGTGGATCGCGGGCGCAACCTGCGTTCCGTTGAGCGCGCCGACGCTCGCGGCCGCCCGGTTGACGTAGCCGCCGGCCTGGGTCGCCGCGGCGAGGACCTGCGCGTTCGCGCTGGCGGCCAGCGGCGACCGCTGACAACTACCGCTGGGTGATCGAGCGCCGGCGCGCCGGCGGCATAGGATGCCTGCAGGCCGCCGGCGCCGACGCCGAGCGCCGACGCGGCCTGGCCCATCGAGGCCGTCGCGGGAACGGCAAGCCCAACCCCAACGCCGGTCGAGGCGGCCGCCTGGCCGAGATCGAGCAGCGCCGCCTGCGCGATGCTGCTGACGGTCTGCACGATCAGGCCGATCTGTGAGGCCACCGCCTCGGCACGCAACCTGTACGCAATGACGGCGCCACGACTGGTGTAGATCAGCGTCACCACGGTGATGATCACCAGCTCCGACCAGGCACCGATCGTCAGCATGACCGGCAGGCCCGCATCCCGCATGGCTTCGAGCGTCAACGCGCGGTCGACCGCGTTGGGACCAACGAAACAGCCCTCGAGCTCCCGGACCTGCGGGTCCTCACCCATCAGCTGAACGACGCGTCCACCGCCGATCAGGCGATGCACGAGCGGCTGCATCGTCGCGCCACGGCTGTAGGAGACCGGAACCTCGAGTGCCGCCAGGCGCAGCAGGCCAAGCGTCACCGGCATCGCGTGGGCTGAGCCGCTCATCGTCCTCTCCTGATCAATCCGGCGGGCACGGATCAGGGCGCCGGCAGGCTGCGACCGGGCGAAAGCGGTGTCGCCCGCAAATCGACCGCCCTCGAGGCCGAGGGTGAGGCGCCGAGCGCGCGTGCCTGCTGCCTCGCGACGATGCGCCCAAGATGGCGTCCATCCATGACCACGTCGCCATGCAGGATGAGGGCGGCCTGCCCGCCGCTCTCCGGGCCCGGTTCGGACAGCGACGAACCCTCCGTGTGTCGCGTGCCGAACCCGGAGTGGCGCGACGGCATCACCGTCCGCCCCGCAGCACCCGTGCCAGCCCCGGAACCCGCCACGTCCCACGAGGCAACAGGCCGCGACCTCGCCGACGCCGGCGACGCGGCCAGCAATCCGGAGCCGGCGTGGCCATGTCGGACCGGGTCAAGACCCGCCCGAAGCTGCACCGCCAACATCGATGATCGCGGCAACAGCCGCGAGGCCGCCCGCGGCGACGGTCCACCAAGGCTGGCTGCATCGTCCTGCTTGCCCGCGGTGCCTCCCCGTTCATCGTCAGGCCGGCGGCGGCCCGACGGCCGCTCGCTTGCGGGCTGTGCCAGCAGGTCCGGGCCAGCAGGGATGGTCGCCCCAAGATCGGGAAGGTGATGGCTGGTCGCGGCGGTCGGAGGTTGCCAGAGGCTGGCTCCGCTGGCCGCCTTCTCACCAGCCCCCGGCCAGAGGCTCATCGTCCGGCGACCCTGTCCCGGTTCGGCGACATCGATCAGTCGCATCGACGCTCGCAGCATCGGTCGCCCGGCCGCGGCCACGTGCCGCCTCGGCTGGGTTCCGGTCCGAGACACCGGGCCTGACTGTCTTGCCGCGGGCCCCGGCGCCGTCATGTCCGGACCCAGTTCCGCGGCGGGCGCCGCCGCCACGCGCGGCGGCGGGGCGCCCCCCATATTGCCCCCCAAGC
>CAXTPV010000018.1:4991-19787 GCA_964246135.1 uncultured Acetobacteraceae bacterium
CCCGCATTCTTCCCCACAATGCCGACCGAGAAGCCGAACAAGCCGGAGGTCCGCGCCAGCTTCCGCAGGCGCGATGCGGCGACCGGCTGGACCACGGGCCATCCCGGCCTGCGAGAGGCGAGGCGCGAGGCAAGATCAAGCCGCAGGGGCGCCATCCAGCCTCTCGTATCGGCGCCGCTCAAGCGACCGGACCAGAGTCATCATCGCCCTGGCACTCCAGGATGATGAGAGCCGCCCGACGACGCGCCGCCGACCAGGTTTTTGCGATGTTCCAGGGCACGCCGCATTTCGAGAGCAGCAGCATCTCTCGGAATCCGACGTGCCTCACCAGTTTCCCGCCGCTACTCGCACGGCATCGGCTGAGGCCGACGCAGTCGCCGCGGCCTCCGGCGCGTCGAACGCATGATGCAGCGCGTCCAACCCGGTCTCACCTATCTTTTTCAGGATCTTGCGCAGGGCATCCCGGCCTTTCGCGCCCGCGGGTTCCGGAACCCCGTCGATCGAGATCACCGAAGCCGCCAGCAGGGCCGTGTTCACCCAGGCAGGATTGTCGATCTGGCTTCCTGCCACCTCCATGAAGTCCCACTGCTCAGCCATGTCGAGGCTGATCGCCTCGATCGTACGGCCGCCGAACGTGACCCGCACGACCTCGCGCGTCTCACCGTTCATCTCGCGGCTCACGCGTGCAACACCGTCAGGCTCTTGCGGCATCAGTCAGCCCTCAATCAGATCTTGACGCGCTGGCTTGCGAAGAAGCCGAGCGTCTGCTTGACGATGCTGTCGGCTTGGAAGTTGCCGGCACTTGTCAGCACCAGCGACACGCCCGTGAACTCGTAGGTGCTCAGGCTGCCATCAGTCTCGGTGACATACTGGTAGATCGTGCCGACGCCGATCGTGCCCGCCGCCCAGAACGCGGACTCGATCGTCGCGATCAGATCATCGACCGCGGAGTTGCCACGATCGACCTCGAACTTGCCGCGCCAGCCTGACGGCGTGGTGAACTCCACCGGTGTGCTGTTCAACGGATCCGCGCGCTGATGCTTGACTTCTTGCGTCGCGGTGAACCCCGTCACGTCACGAAGGTCGATGCGGGCACCGTTCCACAGCAACACGAGCTGGCAGTTCCTGCCTAGGGTGTACGTACCTGACATGTTTTATTTCTCCGCTCGACACGATGGCCCACGCACGGCCGCCATGTCAGCCTCGCTGATCGTGATCAGGTCGACGACGACGTCACCTGGACGCCGGCGCCACCTTGCAGGTTGACGAGGAACTTCTCGTTGATCCCCTGGAACTGGACCTGCACGTCCGCCTGAACATAGCCAAGTGCCGTCCGCGTGAGCGGGTTGTTCGTCGTGTCGCAGAGCACCGCATATGGGACCGAGCCGCTGCTGCTCCCAAGCACGCCCTGGCTCAACAGGTTGCCAAGATAGCCAAGCAGCGTCGCCCGGATGTTCGCGAACAGTGATGACGTGATGAGCTGCCCGACATAACCGCCCATACCGGCCGCCAGCGTCGCCGCGATGTAGTTCGTCAGTCGCGTATAGCTGTCGCTGTACACGGCCGCGTTGCTGGACGAGTTGTGGCCGCATCGGACCGCCCAGTACGATCCGCCGGGCGCCGGATTGCAGATCACATCGATGCCGGCACTGAACAACGCCTGCAGCTCGGCATCCGAGTAGGTGCTGCTCTGGCTGCTGCCGATGGCGCCCGAGCTCTGGCTGGCGACGATGCCGTAGATCGGCTTGTTCAGACTGGACTGTTCGGGCGACAAATTGGCGAGCACGCCGGCGGCGAAACCCTGCGGACTGACGAGCCGGGTCATCTGGTTGGTCTGATCGAACCACGCCAGCCAGTCGCCGAACATGAGCTTGGCGGCATAGCTGTCGACACCGGCCGCAGCCTTGTTCGCCACCGCGTCGGCGAGCGTATCGCCTGCCTGGCCCGTCAGGATCATGTAGACGCCCTCGGACAATCCGAACTGCACCTGGCTTGACCAGGTTGCATCTGAATCCGCATCCGCGAGCACGCCGATCGCGCAGCCCTGCTTGCGCAGCGAGTACATCCCGCTCCGCGTCGTGCCGTCCTGCCCGATGAGCGACTCCGCCGTCACTCCGGCCGCGCCATCGCTGCCATTCAGAAGCGACTGGCCTGAAATCACCGATGGCGCGATGGTGGTGCCGGCTCCGAGCGAGGCCACCACCAGCTGCGACGGACCACGCAAGGCGCTCGATCCGTTGTTGATCGCCGACACGACGTTGGCCCAGAACGCGGCGACGCCCGACGACGCGTCGATGTTGTCGAACACCTCAGGGATGGCGCCCGTGAGTGAAAGAATCAGTTTCCAGGTCCCGACCTTGGATCCTGGCTGCAGAGTCAGCCCGACATTGTTGCCGACCGAACCGGTGTAGAGCGCAGTCAGCAACGCAGGATAGGTCCCGGCCGTGCTGTAGAGGAGGGCGTAACTCGCGGCCATGTCGGTGCCATCCGTCACGCGAACGCCGACGAACGCAGCGGCCCCTTGCGCGCAAGCCGTCGCCACCTGGGTTCCGAGATCAAACTTGCGCGGCACCGGCGTTCCGAACGCGACCTTGAGCTGCGCCATGCCGCCAAGGACCACCGGCTGGTTGACAGGCCCCCAGGAGGCGGAGCCCACGATGCCGACGATGTTGCTGGCAACACCGTTCAAGGTTAGTTGCTGTGGCGGAACGATCTGGACATACAAGTCCGGGACGATCAGCGCCGTCGTGTTTAGGCTTCCGGCCTGGATGATCTGCGCCACGATCGCTACGCTCCTGCCTCTGTTTTCTTCGCCGCGGTCTTGCCGGCGGGCCGCTGCGTCACGACGAACGCGTTGCCGCGACCGGCTGCTCGCACGTCGGCCATCTGCGCCGGGTCACTGATCACTTGGCCCTTGGTGTAGGAACCGAAGGAATGCAGCACCACTAGCACCGTCTCTAGCGAATCCGGCATCGCGACTCCAATCAGCTGATGGTTGTTCCTGCGCCCTGAAACTGTCGTCGCCACTGGCCGAGAGAAGCGCCGACAGCACTAACCCGCGACGTGTCCGAGCCCGTGGGCGAGAAGGTCGGCATCAGCCATCCACCCTCGGCAAGCTCGTTCCACGCATACACAAGCGCCACGTTGGCGACACAGGCTTGAGGATTGTCCACGCAGAATGCGACCGCATCCCGCACGTGCGCTGCGACCGCGCCCGCTTCCCCTTGCAGGTAGTAATCCGACGCGCTGAGCGACGGTGCGATCGGGTAGAATGGCTGCAGCGTTTCGATCAGCGGCCGCAAATCCCATCCTGTCATCGCTGTCGGCACCATCGGGAAGTCTGCGGCCGCCCGGTTGCTCCAGTCGGTCGCAGCCAAAACGGCCAGCTCCGAATACGCAGCGGCGCCGATGGGCGTGCCGGGACAGGCATAAGCGCCCGCGGCGTCCGCTCCCGCTGCCAGGGCCGCCGCCGTGTTGTTGTAATCAGCCAATGCGGCGCCAGACAGCCAGACGATGAAAGGGTTTCCGGCATTGGCCTGGATGGATTGCTGGCGGACATACGCGATCGCCGCCGCGACGCCACCTTGCAGGCTCGCTGTCTGTTGCGACGACGCATCCAGCACGAAGTACAGTGGTCGGCCTCCAAGCACTTTCACGTAGCCCGCCTGCGACATCATGGCGATGTCTCGATCGAGCGCCGAGGAATAGATGGCGGGAGCCGCTCCCGCCCAGTTGGAGCTCTGGCCGAGCATGCAGAAACCAAGCAGGCCGCGTTTCGAACTCGAAAGATAAAGCGCAAGCGCGTCGCTCAGGTCATCGCCGGGCTGATACGAGTCAAATGCCCAGAACGACAGGCCGGCCTTGACCGCGGCATCGATCTCGTCGTCGATCGTCGCCTGAACCGCGGCCGGCCAGGCCAGCACCCCGCCCTCGGCGGTGGCGTTTGGCGGCCATCGCGACGTCCAGACGCCAGATGAGAGCGCCGCGGCACATTGCTGGTCGATCGTGTCGGACGGATCATACCAGGCATCGAAGCGGATCGCGCCGACAAGCGGCGGCCCTGGCGGCGCGGCGCTTCCCGGTATCACGGCAACATCGACGGAATCCGCCGGTGTGAACGACAGCGCGCCGAACATCATCGCCGGGCTGGTCGCCTGCACCAGCGTCGGATACTCGACCGTGTATGTCAGCTGCCTTTGGAACAGGCCGGCATTCTCACTGGTATCGGTCTCCGTCGTGCTCTTGTAGCGCAGTAGACCGGCGGAGCCGTCAGCAAGCCGCAGCCAGTCGATGCCCGACAGCGCCCGGTCTATCACGCCCGCAAGGCTGTCACGCGCGAGCGGACTGCTGCACCACAGGTTCACGAGGAATCCTTGCTGCTGCCGCCTGGTCTCTACCGAGGCGACCCCTACCCCCTCGACCCGGGCGAGAAGTGACGCCGCGCCCGGGATAGCCACCTCGTCTCCGACCGACGAAGCGCCGGGGATCATCGCGGCGAAGCCAGCGGCGATGCTAATCGGCGTATCCTCCGCCCCCACCGAGAGAGCATAGGCGGTGCCGTCGGCGACGACGCCCGCGACCTGGCCCGCTCCGGCCGATCCTCCGACGACCACGCTCTGGCCGACGACAGTCAGCGTCAGGCTCGGCGCCGATATCGCGCCTGGCCGCCAGACGCGCGGATACCGCGTCGTCTCCTTGGTGTCCTTCGGATCCGACGACACGCTCACCGTCTGCACGCCCGACATCAGGCTCGTGTTCAATCCGAGCTGCGGCGGCCAGCCGCGATAGACCTGCACCACCGACTGAACAGCGCTTGCTCCCCCTACGCCATCTGGATAGAGGACAGAAGCGATGACCTCGACAAGGGCCTGCTCGACGTCGGAAATATCGGCCAAGTCTATACTCCAAGCCTTCGCATCAGGTGGTCTGCAACACCGCGACCAGCCGCCAGCCACCCGCCGTGGCATCGGCTGACGACACGATGTAGTTCTGCTTGAGCTCGTCCTGCAGTCGCAGTCCGAACGTGAAAACGACGCCGATACTGGCTGGCAACAACACCTGCACGTAAGCTGTCTTCACGTCGCTTGGCAGGCGCGCGGGATCGCCCTCGCTGTGGGATTTCGCGAGGATGCTCGCCGGCCAACCTGACGCCACGACGACATCCTCGCTGAGCGGGACGCCTCCGTATGGATTTATCCCCGCCGCTCCAGTGCCGGGCGCCTCGAGAACCGAGAGCGTGTGATTGCACAGGATGCATGTCGCCGGCCGCAATGGCTCCAGATGCGAGACAAAATAAGTGTTGGACCCAACGAGGTAATCTCCGGACTGCAAGGCGGAGAAATTGCCGATCAGCGTCCCCTCCACGTCACGACGATCGTCTGACTCGACGAGCGTCAGTGCCGGATTGGGGTCAATCACCGCTTGCAACGTTCCGATCGGGGCCGCAAGGAGCGGGTTGATCGGCGTCGTTGGCCGGAACTGCTGATAGCTGGCCCCAAGCCGGCTCGCGGCCTCGCCCAGACCCCGGGCGATCAACGCATTCAGGCGAGCTTGATTGATCAAACGCAACCCTCCCCAAACCGCCCGCGCCAGGCCGCCTAAAACGCTCGACCTCCACATCAGACGATGATCTGCGCGCCCGAGTTGAGGCCCGGCCCTGGCGGAACCCCAAGGAAAGTCACGAGCCGCATCCGCCAGCTCTCGAACAGAACCGTCCGGTCCTTTATCTCGTCCCGGTTTCGATGCCAGACCGCGGCCTGATCGGTATCCAGATTGGTAGATCCCGTCAGGATCGCGGCCTCAAGACCCTGAAGCTGGATCAAATAGCCCTGCACGACATTGACCTCATCACTCGACAAATTGGCGAGTCTGTACTCAAGCGTTCCGTAGGCTTCGAAGAACCTCCAGGACTGAAAGCCCGACGCTCCGGCTCCATACGCCGGATAGCCACAGAAACGACGGGCATCGGTCAGCTGAGCCGAAGTCAACGACGCGCCAGCGATGCCCGACATGCGTGTTCTCCGACTAACGGTTCTATACAGGCGAACACCCCGGTGCCACGCCCTTACGTCCCCCGGCGCGCAGCAGTCGGGCGCGACACGGCGTGCGCCATCGCTACAGACTTTCGATCACGACCGCCCGCTTGAGATAGCTGTTCGAGGCCGTGGGAATGATGCTGGTATTCGCGGTGAGGTCGGTCGGCAACGCGAAGCCACCGATCCAGTACCAAGACTGCGCGATCACCTGCTTTAATCGATCAAGCGGCTCCCTGGTGACCATGCAGACGCCATCGATTAGCTCAAGCAATGACTTGTCCGCGTCCGGCAGATCCATGTTGCCCATGTTCTCGAAATCGCCTTCGATCAGGGCACCCTGGCCACAGACGATCGCCCGGTGGATCATGCCTGAGCCCAGCGATGCCTGCTGCGGCGCCTCAGTGGTCGGAACAAAGCGGACGCCAAGCAGGTCGATCACGCTCCCCGCCTGATACGCCTCCGAGCCGTAAGCACCACGATACAGATACTTGAAGTCCGCATCACGAAACAGCCCGAGCAACTGAGCGTCATCGAGATAGCAGTTGTAGGAGCCATTCACCGTCGGCACATTGTTCGAACGAAGTGCGGCAACCGCGGCGAGAACGGTCTGTATCCCCAAGGTGTCACCCGGGACGTAGTTCGACGCTCCATACGTTCCTACCGGGGCCGTCAGGCCCGATGTCGTCTGCCGGCCGTTGGGACGCAACACGACCGGCGCGGTTGATGCGATCACCGGCATCCCTGAGGTCGCGTCTGACACGCTGACGTTGCTGGAGAAGAGCAATGTTCCAGAAACGCCCCCGGGCGCGGTCGAGATGTTGACGGTGTCGGAGGTCGTACCGACGACAACATAGCTGTCCACTCCGACAACCGCCGTCATCCCGCCCGACGCCGAGATCGGCGCAACTTGGCCTTGACTGCTGAGGACGGTCTGGAAGCCGCGGATGTCATCAACGTGCACGGTCGAACTGGCCGCACCCTGTGTCGTAATCACGCGAGTGTTGCCACCAAGATACCCGCCGACGCCGCCCGGGGTACCACCAAAAAGCGCGTTTCGCGCCAGACGATCAAGCGACTGCATCGCCTGTATGCCGTTCGTCTTCGAGTTCGCAAGGAACTGCGAGGCGATCCCGACACCCTCGGTCACCATGTTCAAGTCGATGGTGTCACCATACTGGTTGATCCCCAGCATGTACTGCTCGACCGTCCAGCTTGATGGTGTTAGCCCGTTGTCGAAGTTGGTGTTCGACGAGGGCGCCATCGGCGTCGTGACCGGCGCCTTCAGCCCTTTGCGGGTCTTCGTCACCGTCTCGCCGATGCGATTGGGGAAGACCTCGCGGTCGGCAATGGCGCGAAAGCCCAGGCGGGACATAAGACCGTCCTGAAACTCGCGCGCCAGGAACCCCTGCTGGATGATGGGCTGAAGGGAGGTAGGAAAGTTCTGGATTGCCATAAGGGACGAGACCTCTCAATAGCGGCCTATTGCCGGTAAGTAAGCTGATCGAACAGATTTACGTCGGCACTCACCGGCCGCGAGACAGAAGTCTTGCTCGCTCGAGTTGCCACTGATCGCGAGGCATTGTTCTGGCGTCGGGTGTCTCCGGACGCGCTGGTGAAGGCGGACGCCTTGCCTGCCCTGTAGACCCAAGCAGTCCTGAAGGCCGGCCGTCGCCAAAAAGGTATGGCTTGCTGACCTTCAGCGCCGCGACTGCCTCCTCGGCCCCTTCAACTGAGCCGTCGGTCCTGACGGCGAGACCACTTGTCTCGAGCAAACGCAGCGCATCAAGGTCGATGATCCCCGAGCGCATCGCCTGCAGACGGATTTCGGAGCGGATCACCCGCTCATCGGCCTCGTCTCGTATGGAGCTCACCGCAGCCTCCCGCTCGTTCTGCGCGGCACGCGCCTGCTCGCGCGCGCGAGAGAGCTCACGTCGCAGGCGTCTCTCAACTTCGGTTGGCTCGCGTGACTGCTCCGCAGACTTGATGGGGCCGTCGGAGAGCTGCACACCATAGCCCGACAGCGCATCCTGATCTTCGTTGCTCATGCTCATCCTATCTCGCGGACTCTTTCGTTTCCGCGGTTATCCGACCGAGTTCTGTCGTGACGTCCTCCACGTCATAGGCACCCGCCACTAAAGCGGTCGCTGTCTCCCTGCTGAGGATCCCGGCGCGTGTGAGGGTCTCAAGCGTCGATGCCTGTGCTTGACGATCAGTAAAGTTTGCAGAGAACCAAGCAGGCCAACGGAGTCCAAGGCCCGCTGGTTCGATGTTTGCATAACGCTGTCCGTTGATCTCAATCCCACCTTGCACTCGTCTCGACGCAAGACAAACCATCCTAAAGATGGAAAGCAACGCCCCTTCACCGTACGAGATACGAAGCCTGTCCGCGAGCCAGATCAAGCCCTGACACATCAGCTCGATGGCACGGCCACTTTGCGGACTGCCGAGCCGATCGCCGTACGACCTGTTTCCATGCATGGCCTCAAGCGCGATCGCACGGAGCTCTTTGACATGAGCGAGAACAGCCGAGGCAGCGTTGCCGTTGATCTCGAGTAACTTGGCGTCACCTTCGGGCGGAAGCAGCAGCGCCGTCGCTGCTCCCCCTGTTCTTTGCGGCGGTTGGCTGGTGTAGCCACCACCATCCTTCAGCACGAGCGTCGGATCGGAGCCGTATTTCAAGCCACGGCCAGCCTGGCTGAGCAGGTAGTCCGCCTCGATCACAGTATCAATCGCAGGCGCGAACGTGCACGCGCCGTCCGGCCCACCCGTCATCCCAGCCGAAAGGTTCTTGATCCAGACAACGGGGACAAAACCGAGCGAATGCTGGACTGAACGATCCGGATCGACGATTGAGGGCGTGGGCTCGCCGCCAACCGGCTCAGGCAGATACCAGGTCTCACTTTCCTCGTCCCATGCCCGCTTGAACCAGTAAGTCTGACCATCAATGACATCGTAGCCCTGTGCCGAAAGCTCTCTTCCGTGCACCTTGTATCGCTCGGTGACGCGAATCAGGCGCCTAGGGTCGTCAACTGCCCATTCCGGCCACAGATAAGCGGCAGACATCACGTCGAAATGAACAAGACCACTGGCCACCCGCAGCAATATTGCGACCGAGCCGATGCTTCCTCTTGTGGCGGCCTCAAGCATCGTCTCGTTTAAACGCGTCTCCTTCACAAGGACAGAAAGCAGTGCGGCCGTTTCCGAGTCGGCTGACTGAACCGCAGGAAAATGTCCCTCGCTGAACAGGAGAGACACGGAGTCATCAACCACGACGCGGCAAAGACCAGTCCGGACTGAGGGCCGTCGTTCACTCAGCGGTACGTACTCTCCTGCCCCTGTTTTCTCGCACGAGAACGGAAATGGTAGTGCGTCATACAAGGTGCCGGACAGAATGGCCTCGAGCGCGAGCATTCGGCTAGTCCGACTTGACAGGTCAGGGTCACGCGCAAAACTCTTCTGCAACGAGATCCAGTCCATCGATCAGCGTCCTATGTTGAAGTCGGCGCGCCGTCCGGACACACTCGATGTGGTCGTACGCGTGAACAAGTAGTAACCGGTCGCGTCGACCAGGTGATCATGGCCGCCGCCTTTGTCCGGCTCGGCTGTCCCCTCCCTGTAGACCAGTCTTTCATACGCCGTGATCGACTTTGAGCAGCGTGGGTCCACGAAGGCGCGCCGCACGCCGCTTTCGCTCTGAAACCAAGAGTTCACGACGTTCATCCGATCGCGAACCAGTGGGTGACTGCTAAGGGCATTCACCTGAAAACCGTGCGAGCGAAGAATGCTGATATCTGTTCTCCCCTGCGCCGAGCTCCGCCGCTGCGCACCTGCGGGGTCTGGATAGATGGTGATCGAACAAGAGGAGCACGCTCGGGCTGCGTCAAAGCCTTGCCGACCGAAGCGGCGGCTGATCTCAGCGCACATCTCATCAGTGTTCGATGTCGGCAGGACGATCTCGTCGATCTGGTACGTCGTGTCACCCACATCCTGCCAGACCGTCGCTGACATCGGATTGACATTGAAGTCCATACCAATATGCAGCGGCCGGTTCTCGTTGAATGGCATCGACTTCACGCTGTCCGCCCGACTGAAACCATAGACCACTCGCCCCGCGTATGTCTCGAAGGACGCCTCATACTCCTGTCTGTAAGTCCTTGGATCGAGAATATCCCGCGCACTTTCCAACTCCGCGTCTGGCACGTTACCGCCATCCGTCGTACTGAAGGAGAACGACCTGTAGTCGGCGCACCCGCCAGTCGCCCCGCGAACAAACGCCTCATGCAGGTGATCAAAGCCCTTCGGCGTCCCGATGAAGAGCGCGTGCCCCGCCGCGGTCGAGAGCATCGGTCGTATCGTTTGTGACCAAGCCTCCGGTCGGCAATCAGCCCATTCATCACCGCCAAAAAACCAGAGCCCTGCACCACGCAGGGCGTCATGCCGATCAAGCCCGACCAACCTGATCGCGTGACCGGATCGAAGTCTCAGCAGGCACTCCGTCTCGGAAGCAGTCTTCACCCAGTTGTGCGGGATTGTCGCCCTGAGCCGCTCCCACATCACCCGCTTGGCCTGCCGGAAGGTCGGAGCCGCGTACCAGATCTCGTTTTCCGCGCTGACACCTCGCGATACCGCCAAGCGGGCCGCGCGGCGGAGCTCCTCTGCCATGAGAAAGCTTTTGCCAAATCGTCGGCCGCAGACCGCGACCCGAAAGCGAGAGCTTGGTTGCCATCCCGCCTCGTAGATCTGCCATTGGGGGCGGGTCAGGCCTGAACGTGCGCGCGACTGCGGCTGCATCAACCGCGCCCTTTCTCAAGCCGCGGCGGGTCTACGTCATCCTCAATTCCTGATGCGCAGTCGAGGTCACTGCCGGGACCTTTCGTCCCATACTTCTCCGGACGGTTTGCCTTCAGCAGCATCGCGAGAAGAGAGTCGCTGTACTTGCGAATGATGATCGGTCGGTTGGTCTCGGGATCAAGGACCGGCTTGCCTGCGTAGAGCAGCACCGTCGCGACCCCTTCGAACGCGCGCCGCCGCGCCTCGCTCTCAAGCGCGTCGTTGGATGTCTCAATCGCCTCCATCCAGCCTTTGGCAAACATGCCGTCCGTGCGACGCAATCCCTCGGCGGCAGCTTGCGTCATTCCGCCGTTTCGGCACGCCGCGGCAACGCTGCCGGTGCTGGCAAGCGCGCTTAGGAAATCGGCTTGTCTTTGCGCTGACGTGCCCAGAGTTTGCTCTATGGCGTGCTGACCGTTCATTTGCCGCCATCCATGAAAGTGACGAACTGAGATCGAGGATCCGAATGGTCCGACCGGCGACAGGAGGCAGTCTCCTGTGCCGCGGTGGCCGCCCGCCCGCTGGCCCCTTCTACAAACAAGGAGCCCACCTCCCGACCAGCGGAGAGCGAAGCATCAGCGAAACTTGACATGCTGGACTGAAAACATCCCATCGAACACTCCGATGCACGTGTGTGGCAGCCTTGAAGTCACGAGGCTTGTGTCGGAGACGATCTCAGCAAAACGCCCTGTCAGCGGAAGCTGGCAGGGCGTCAGTAGTCCAGTATGGCTTCTATGTGACGTTGGTCGGACCCTCCATCAAGCAAAACCTCACGTTTTCGTGAGGCTGCCTGACCTGCGCATGGTCTCGTAATGCTCGGCAAGAAGCTCAAGCAGCAACGCTGTCTGTGCCGCGATCTTCTTCCGGCTGTTGCTGTCGCCCGGCAGCAATCGACGCCCAATCTCGGTGAACGGCAACTCGTTCACCAGCAGCAGGATCAGGCGTTGTTCCGCCGCGCGTCCAAGGCTCTGGCGAACGGCCGAGCAGCGCGACCTCGCGGCGACGCGCGCGAGCATTCGTGCATGAATGTCTGGAGCCTTGCCGGTCAGACGACCGCGCGGATCCCGCGCGCCCTCGACGCCGATCACCCAGTCGCGACACCATTGGTCGGCGGCGGTGAGGTGTCTGTCGCCGATGTCACCTGACCGCGCAAGCGCCGCGAGCGAGCCCAGCGCGATTGCGGCCGGACCCTGAGGTTCCGGCCGCTCGCCTTCCTTGCCGTCCATGATAGGCACAGCACTTGGCTCTTTTATTCGGTCCGTGGACAAAGACTGCACCCATCAGCACAAATCGCGAATACGTCAGATGCCGGTGAGGTCCCGCTTTGGCTGATGTTGACCAAAGCGTAGCAACAGGGTGCCTGGTTCTTGCAGGTTATAGAAACACAGGCAGCGGATAGGCGGGGGTCTGGCCCGACAAGCCATCGCAGATTGCGCCCCAGGTCATCGGGTGGCCTGGAGGCAATGGCGCCGAACCGTTGACTTGTCGCTCGCCGGGAACCTCCACCTGACGCGCGCCGATGACGTAAGCCCGCTTTGCAAGCACACTTCTGCTGACACCCAGCGCCTGTTCAGCGGCCCGCAGGCTGACCCGCCGTCGGGTAAGAAGTTCGTGCAAGGCGGCGTCAAGCTCCATTGACCACTTCACCGCTTTCGGCATCAAAAACTCCCTTGGGATCATCGCCTTACTGGGCGGGGAACCTGTGGGAGGTTCGAAGATCGTACAAGCGAAAAGGCCCAAATCGGCGTGAGAAAGTTCTGGTACCGTTACGATATCGCGATGCGCGTGTCCGCATTCGGGCCAGCCCGCCGCAACCGCCCGAACACCGCGCGGTCGGCATGGAAAGGAGGCGGTTCCAAAAAATCGTTCCGCGTCTGTCTAGACGTGGCCTGTCCGAAAGCGTTTCATTCCAGCTTGCGCTGCGGGCCACCAATATCGCAACTTACCGAGTTTGGTGCAGTTGAAAACCACTCAGGCCCGAACGCCGACGGCGCTCGACGCCGTTTCCGTTCCATCGTGGCGACGTTTCACCTTGACACGTCGCGCGACGCCAAGGAGCGGGCCCGCCCGGCCGATCCCGTCTGCCGTTAGCGGCGGAACATCGTCAGGATCAGCAGGAATATTCCGATCGCGACCGCCTGGAGCAGGATACGCCAACGCATCAGCGCGTTCTGCCGGTGCGGATCGGCGCCAGGGCCGCGCACCATGTTGACGACGCCCGCGACCAGTATCCCCAGCACGCCCAGCATCGCCAGCACCAGCAGGCAGGTCAGCAACAGGTGCATGGCGGTCCCCTGGTCATCGGCGACGGGTAGATGGCGCGTCATACCGATTCTTCACCCGCACCGGCCTTTGCAACCGGCCGTTTTGGCGCGACACCACGCCCCGATGACCTCTCGCTTTGACCGCCTCGCGTGGCTCGCCGGGCTGCTACTGCTGGCACTCGGCACGCTGCCACCGCCGGCGCTGGCCTCGGCCGCCCCCGCCACGGGTGCGGCGGCGCAAGCCAAGCAGGCAGCGCCAGCCGCGCTCACCCCGGCCGAGGCCCAGCGTCTGCTCTCGGTGCTGAACGACCCGGCCCGGCGCATCGCCTTCATCGGCACCCTGAACCTGATGGCCAAGGCGATCCGGCCGGCCACCAAGGCGACGCCCGCCGCGCTGGTTCCGAACAGCCTGGGTGCCGAGATCCTGATCAGTGCCGACGCGCTCGGCGCCAACCTTGCCCACCAGAGCCGGGACTTCAATCAAACCTGGCACGAGGTGAGAAGGCTGCGGCCATGGCTGCGCGCGATCGCCGACGATCCGGCGCGGCGCGGCGCCGTCGGCGACGCCCTGATCCGCCTCGCGGTGGTTCTCGGCACCGCCTCGGCCGCGGTCTGGCTCGTCATGCGCGCGCTCCGAGGCCCGATGGCGCTGATCGCCAGGCTGGCCAGCAGCGAAGCGCCGCCCGACGACCGGGCCGTCGCCGGGAGCCTGGAGCCCGCGCCCCAAGCCTCCGACCGGCCAGAACCCTCCGACCCGCCAGAACCCGCCGACCCGCCGGTGGCGTCCGAGGCAGCGCTGCTGCACGCCGACGCCACCGCCCGGCAACGGCACAAGCTCAACTTCGTGCGCATGCTGCACGCGTTGCGCCGGCTGCCGTTCGCCGCTGCCCGCCTCGTGCTCGAACTGGTGCCGGTGCTCGGCTTCGCCCTGGTCGGCCTGCTGTTCGAGACGGTGGGTTTCGTCGCCCGCTCGGAGAGCATCCTCGTGGTCTCGGCGAGCGTCAGGGGCTTCGTGGTCGCGGGCGCGCTGATCGCGAGCCTCGACACCTTGTTCTCGCCGCACGCCGCGTCACTCCGGCTGATCCTGGTCCGTGACGCGGTGGCGCAGCGCGTCTCGCGCTGGATCAGGCGGATGATCGCCGTGGGGGCGATCGGCTACACCGTGCTCATCGTCCTGCAGACGCTGGGCCTGCCGGACTACGCCGTGGTCGCGCTCGGCAAGCTGGTGGTGTTCGTCGAGCATACGCTGCTCGCCGGCCTGATCCTGGCCTCGCGCCGGGACGTCGCCGCCAGGCTCACCCCCTCGCGCCGCATCAGGGACGGCGCGCTTCGGCGCGCACTGCGACGCCTCGCCGACCGCTGGTGGCTGCCCGCCATCTTCTTTGACTATGCGTTCTGGCTGATCTACGCCGCTCAGCTGCAGAACGGCTACGCCAGGCTGTGGACCTTCACCATCGACACGCTGGCGGTCATCGTGGCGGCGCATCTGCTCAGGATCGCCCTGCTCGGCGGTCTCGAGCGCGGCTTCCGGGTCGATCCTGACACCGCGCTGCGCTACCCCTGGCTGAAGGCGCGCACCGACCGCTACTACCCGTTGACGCGGCGCTTCACCACGCTGGCCGTCGTGGTGGTGGTCGCCGTCATCCTGGCCGTGGTCCTCACCCGCG
>CAXTPV010000018.1:19797-21431 GCA_964246135.1 uncultured Acetobacteraceae bacterium
GCTTTGACCGCCACCTCGATCACCTCGGCCTCGATCCGCTCTCGGGTGCCGCCCGCGTCGCGCGTGTCCGCACCCTGCTGCCGATCCTGCGCATCCTCCTGTTCGTGTTCATCGCGACCGTGGTGGCGCTCACCATCATGTCGCAGATCGGGCTGAACATCGCCCCCCTGCTCGGCGGCGCCGGCATCATCGGCGTCGCGATCGGGTTCGGCTCGCAAAAGCTGGTGCAGGACTTCATCACCGGCATCTTCCTGCTGCTGGAAAACGCGATGCAGGTCGGCGACTGGGTCACCGCCGCCGGCCTGTCGGGCTCGGTCGAGCACCTCTCGATCCGCACCATCCGGCTGCGCGCCGGCGACGGCTCCGTGCACCTGATCCCGTTCTCGTCGGTCAGCACCGTCACCAACATCAACCGCGGCGTCGGCAACGCCGCGGTCAGCGTCGACATCGCGCACGCCGAGGACACCGACCGCGCCGGCGACATCCTGAAATCGGTGGCGCTCGAGCTGCGCGAGACCGACGATTTCAAGGACGGCATGCTGAGCGACCTGCAATACTGGGGCGTCGACAAGGTGACCGGCGGGGCGGTGACGCTGGTCGGGCAGATCGTCTGCACCGACAAGGCGCGCTGGGGCGTGCAGCGGGAGTTCAACCGGCGGATGAAGCAGGCCTTCGAGGCGCACGACGTCCGCCTCGCGGTGCCGAGGCAGGAGATCGCGATCGAGGCCGCGCCGCCGCCGGCTCGACCAACCCCGGCGAGCGAGGACGGCGCGACGCTGACCGAGAGCCCCCCGCCCACCGCGCTGGGACATGACCAATGAGCGCGAACGCGCTCGGGCATGACCAATGACCGCGTCGCCGATCGAGGACGTCCGCCGCCTGATCGCCGCGGCCTGCGCGCGCGCCAACCGCGACCCCGCCACCGTCACCCTGATCGCCGCGTCGAAAACCATGCCGCCCGACCGGCTGCTGCCGGTGATCGGCGCCGGCCAACTGGTGTTCGGCGAGAACCGGGTGCAGGAAGCACAAGCCAAGTGGCCGCCACTCCGCGCGCGCCATCCCGAGCTCGAACTGCACCTGATCGGCAGGCTGCAGAGCAACAAGGCACGCGACGCCGTGGCATTGTTCGACGTGATCCACTCGGTGGACCGGCCGGCCCTGCTCGACGCGCTGGCCCGCGAATGCGACCGCCAGGGACGCCGGCCAAGGCTGTTCATCCAGGTCAACACCGGCGCCGAGCCGCAAAAGGCCGGCGTGCTCCCCCACGAGCTCGACGCCCTCGTGACCACGTGCCGCGACACCCACACGCTCGACCTCGTCGGCCTGATGGCGATCCCGCCGGAACACGAGCCACCAGCGCCGCATTTTGACCTGCTCGCCGCGCACGCCGCCCGTCTCGGCCTCGCCGGCCTGTCGATGGGCATGAGCGCCGACTTCGCGCTCGCGATCGAGCATGGCGCGACCCACGTGCGCATCGGCAGCGCGATCTTCGGCGCCCGGCCGGCGCCAGGCGGTGCCTGATCGACGCGCCCCAACCCGCGCCGCGTGATGCGTCCGACGGGTTCAGGCGCCTGGTCGGCCACGTCGCCTCGGGCGCAACCCTGTCGCAGGCCGAGGCGACCGACGCGTTCGAC
>CAXTPV010000019.1:0-21118 GCA_964246135.1 uncultured Acetobacteraceae bacterium
CGGCGTATCTGCACAATTCATGGGCACTCCCCGCATCGCACCGATCGACCTCGGCGGCGTCACCCTGCCATCGCCGGTCATCCTGGCGCCGATGTCGGGCGTCACCGACCTGCCGTTCCGCCGGCTCGCGCGCAGCCTCGGCGCCGGGCTGGTGGTGTCGGAGATGATCGCGTCCAACGCCATGCTGCGCGAGAACGCGGCGACGCTGCGCATGGCCGGCCTCGATGACGCAAGCCCCAGCGGGATCCAGCTCGCCGGCTGCGATCCTGGCGCGATGGCCGAGGCGGCAAGGCTCGCCGCCGGCCTCGGCGCCGACCTGATCGACATCAACTTCGGCTGCCCGGTCAAGAAGGTGGCGGTCGGTCAGCACGCCGGCTCCGCCCTGATGCGCGACGAGGCCGCCGCCGCCCGCATCCTGGAGGCGACCGTCCGCGCCGTCACGGTCCCGGTCACGCTCAAGATGCGCACCGGCTGGGACCACGCCTCGCGTAACGCCCCGGCGCTCGCCCGCATCGCCGAGCTGTCCGGCATACGCATGGTCACCATCCACGGCCGCACCCGCCAGCAGTTCTACGACGGCCAGGCCGACTGGGCGTTCGTCGCCCGCGTCAAGGCGGCGACCAGCCTGCCGGTGATCGTCAACGGCGACATCCGCGCGGTCGACGACGCCGACGACGCGCTGGCGCTGTCTGGCGCCGACGGCGTGATGATCGGCCGCGCCTGCTACGGCCGCCCCTGGTTCCCGGCCCAGCTTGCCTCGCACCTCCGCGGCGAGACGCCGTCGCCAGACCCCGATCTCGCGACCGAGAAGCGGATCGTGCTCGCGCATCACGACGCCATGCTGAGCCATTTCGGCCGCGACGCCGGCGCCCGTCTCGCTCGCAAGCATCTCGGCTGGTACTCGCAGTCGCTCCCCGGCTCGGCCGAGTTCCGCGCCGCAGTCAACCGCGACGACGCCGACGCCGCCCGCCTGCGCGTCGCCGCCTACTACGACGGCCTGCTCGATCGCGGCGTCACCAGGCCGCCCCGGTTGCGCCGCCCCGTCGCCGATGCCGGTCGGGCCCCGATGCGTGACGCGGCGTGACCCGCCTCGCGCCGGCAGGCACCGGCCTCGTGCCACTGACCTCCAGCCCCGGCGACACCGATTCCCGGCTGATCCTCGACGCGCTGCCGTTCGCGGTGCTGGTGCTTGATGAGCAGGACCGGATCATCGCCGCCAACGCCGCCGCCGAGCCGTTCTTTGGCTTGTCGGTCGCCAGCCTCTGCCATTGCCGGTTGCAGGACTTCGTCCCCGCCAGCAGCCCGCTGTTCATGATGATCAACCAGGTTCGCGCCCGCGGCGGCACCATCGCCGAGCACGACCTCGACCTCGAAAGCCCGCGATTGACCAAGCATGACGTCACCGCGCAGGGCACGCTGCTGACCGAGCAGCCGAGGGAGGTGCTGGTGACCTTCAGCGAGGGCGCCAACCTGCGCGCGCTCGACCGCCGTCTCACCTTCCGCAACGCCGCCCGCAGCGTGTCCGGCATGGCGGCGATCCTCGCCCACGAGGTCAAGAACCCGCTATCGGGGATACGCGGCGCCGCCCAACTGCTCGAAAGCACGGTGTCCGAAGGCGACCGCGAGCTCGCGGTGCTGATCAGGGACGAGGCCGACCGCATCCGCGCTCTGGTCGAGCGCATGGACATGTTCAGCGAAAAGCCGATCGAGCGCACCCCGGTGAACATCCACCGCGTGCTGGAGCACGTGCGCATGCTCGCCCACTCCGGCTTTGCCGCCCATATCCGCATCCACGAGCAGTACGATCCCTCGCTGCCGCCGGTCTGGGGCAGCCGCGACCAGCTAGTCCAGGTGCTGCTGAACCTGGTCAAGAACGCCGCCGAGGCGATCAGCGATCACGCGGGCGGCGGCGAGATCACCCTGCTCACCGCCTATCGCCATGGCCTCCGCATCGCGGTGCCCGGCTCGTCCGAGCGGGTCTACCTGCCGCTGCTGGTGACCGTTCGCGACACCGGCCCCGGCATCCCGGACGACATCAAGCCGCATCTGTTCGAGCCGTTCATCACGTCCAAGCCCTCGGGCAGCGGCCTCGGCCTGGCACTCGCCGCCAAGATCGTCGGCGACCATGGCGGCATGATCGAGATCGACAGCCACGGCAACCGTACCGAGGTGAGACTGCACCTGCCAGTGATGACCGAGGAACGGGAGGCGTCACGCGCATGACCCTCCCCACCGTCCTCGTCGCCGACGACGACCGTTCGATCCGCACCGTGCTGACCCAGGCGCTCGGCCGCTCCGGCTACCAGGTCCGGACCACCGGCAACGCCGCGACCCTCTGGCGCTGGGTCGAGGAGGGGGAGGGCGACCTCGTCATCACCGACGTGGTGATGCCGGACGAGAACGGGCTCGACCTGATCCCCCGCATCAAGCGCGTCCGTCCCGACCTCCGGGTCATCGTCATGAGCGCGCAGTCGACGCTGATCACCGCGGTCAAGGCGACCCAGCGCGGCGCGTTCGAATACCTGCCCAAGCCCTTTGACCTCAAGGAGCTGCTGGCCGTCGTCGGCCGCGCGCTTGCCGCGCCGCTGCCGCCGCTGCCGCCGCCGGAGGCGCGCGACGCCGAGGAGAAGCTGCCGCTGATCGGCCGCTCGATGGCGATGCAGGAGATCTACCGCTCGATCGCGCGTCTCACCACCGCCGACCTTACCGTGATGGTCAACGGCGAGAGCGGCACCGGCAAGGAGCTGGTCGCCCGCGCGCTGCACGATTACGGCCGCAGAAGGGCAGGGCCGTTCGTCGCGATCAACATGGCGGCGATCCCGCGCGAGCTGATCGAGAGCGAGCTGTTCGGCCACGAGCGCGGCGCCTTCACCGGGGCCACCAACCGCAGCCAGGGCCGCTTCGAGCAGGCCGCCGGCGGCACCCTGTTCCTCGACGAGATCGGCGACATGCCGCCCGAGGCGCAGACCCGCCTGCTGCGCGTGCTGCAGGAGGGCGAGTTCACCAGCGTCGGCGGCCGCCAGTCGATCCGCGCCAACGTCCGCATCGTGGCGGCGACCCACCGCGATCTTCGCGGCGCCATCCGCGCCGGCAGCTTCCGCGAGGATCTGTTCTACCGCCTCAACGTGGTGCCCATCCGGCTGCCGCCCTTGCGCGAGCGCACCGAGGACATCGCGTTGCTGGCGCGGCACTTCCTGCAACGCGCCCGCGAGAGCGGCCTGCCCGGCAAGATGCTGAACGACGCGGCACTAGACCAGCTTCGCGCCCATCGCTGGCCAGGCAACGTGCGCGAGCTCGAGAACCTGATGCGGCGGCTCGCCGCGCTCTACCCGCAGGAGACCATCACCGACGAGGTGATCGCGATCGAGCTCGCAGAGGCGACCGCGTCGGCCAGCGGCGACGATCCGTCGTCGAGCCCGAAACACCCGGAGTCGCTGACCAGCGCGGTCGAGCGGCACATCAAGCAGTTCCTGTCTGCAAGCAAGGACGGCATCCCGCTTCGCGACATCTACGACCGGGTGATCGCCGAGGTGGAGCGGCCGCTGATCGCGATGACGCTCTCGGCGACCAAGGGCAACCAGATCAAGGCCGCCGCCGTGCTCGGACTCAACCGCAACACGCTGCGCAAGAAGATACGCGACCTAGAGATCCCGGTCGTGCGCGGCCTCGGCTAGCAGGATGCCGAAAAGCAAAGGCGTTGTTCGAAGCGTTAAGAAGGCAAGGGGCTTTGCCCCTTGACCAAAGGCGAGCCTTTGAAATCCCTCGCTTCAGGAGATGGGGTCTGGGGCCAACCGGCTCCAGCGGGTCGAGGGCAGAGCCCTTGCCTTGCCGTTTCCGCGACCTCGGCTAGGAACACGCGATGAACCGCGCCGCCGCGAAATGGTTCGCGGACGTCGACGGCGACGCGCAGCGACGCCCGGCGCAGCGCGTGCTCGACATGCTGGTCGGCCGAGCCGCCACCTTCGTGCTCGCATCGATCGCGCTGGCGACCGGGCTCGCGACCTTCGCCGTGCTCTCGGGCAGCCTGAGGCTGGCCAGCCGCCCGCGGGTGGACGCCGGCCTGCTGCTCGCCAACGCCGCTGCCCTGCTGCTGCTGGGGCTGTCGCTCGCGGCCCGCGTCTCGCGGGTCTGGCTCGACCGCAGGCGGGGCCTCGCCGGCGCCCGACTGCACGTGCGCCTGGTGATGCTGTTCAGCGTGGTGGCGGTGGTGCCGACCCTGGTGGTCGCGATGTTCGCGACCGCCCTGTTTCACATCGGCATCCAGGCCTGGTTCAACGACCGGGTGCGGACCGCGCTGGCCGAGAGCCTGGAGGCGGCACGAGGCTACCTGCAGGAGCACAACGAGGCCGTCCGCGCCGACGCGATCAACCTCGCCGACGATCTGCAGACCGCGCACGCCCCGGAGCTGGTGATCGCCAACCCCGAGGCGGTGACCCAGCTATTGTTCGACCAGGGCGCGCTGAACGGCCTGTCCGAGGCGACGTTGTTTGATCCCGTCACCGACCAGATCATGGCCTCGATGGGCCATGCCTCCGCGGCGATGCCGACGGAGGCCGCCATCCTGAAGGCCCGCTCGGGCGACGTCGCGGTGATCGACAGCGCTGATCACACCACCGTCCGCGCCCTGATCATGCTGCGCAGTCCGCAGCAGCTGATGCTGCTGATCGCGCGTCCGGTCGACAGCGCCATCCTTGGCCACATGCAGCGCACCGAGGAGGCGGTGTCCGAGTATGACCGTCTCGACAAGCACCGGTCCGGATTGCAGGTCACCTTCATCCTGATCTTCGCGCTGATCGCGTTGCTGGTGCTGTCGGCCGCGGTGCTGATCGGCCTCGCTCTGGCCAACGGCATCGCGCGCCCGCTCGGCACCCTGATCGTGGCGGCCGAGCGGGTCCGCACCGGCGATCTCGGCGTGCGGGTGCCCGAGCGCGGCGCCGATGACGAGGTCGCGGGCCTGCTGCGCGCGTTTAACCGGATGACCGACCAGCTCGCGGCGCAACGCACCGAGCTGATGGCCGCCTACAGCCAGATCGACGAGCGCCGCCGCTTCACCGAGACGGTTCTGTCGGGTGTCTCGGCGGGCGTGATCGGGCTCGACTCCGACCAGCGCGTCGAGCTGCCGAACCGGACCGCGAGCGAGCTGCTCGACACCGACCTGTTGGCCGCGGTGGCGCATCCGCTGGCATCGGTGGCGCCCGAGTTCGCGACCCTGCTGGAGGCGGCGCGCGCGCATCCTGATCGGGCGCACATCGCCGAGGTCGAGATCGGCCCCAGCATAAGGCGCCGAACCCTGATCGTGCGGATCGGCGTCGAGCTGCGCGACGGCCGCCTCGACGGCTTCGTCGTCACCTTCGACGACATCACCGAGTTGCAGGCCGCCCAGCGCAAGGCGGCCTGGGCCGACATCGCGCGGCGCATCGCCCACGAGATCAAGAACCCGCTGACCCCGATCCAGCTCTCGGCCGAGCGCCTGAAGCGGCGCTTCCTGCGCGAGATCACGTCCGATCCCGAGACGTTCAGCCAGTGCGCCGACACCATCGTGCGTCACGTCGGCGATATCGGGCGGATGGTCGACGAGTTCTCCGCCTTCGCCCGGATGCCGATTCCGGTGATGAAGTCCGAGGATGTCGGGCGCATCGCCCGCGAGGCGATCGTGCTGCAGCGCGACGCCATGCCGCAGATCGCCTGGTCGGTCGACGCGCCGGCGCAGGGGCCGATCGGTCTCTGTGACCGCCGCCTGATCGGCCAGGCCACGACCAACCTGCTGCTGAACGCGGCCGATGCGGTCGGCATGCGACCGGCCGAACGCGCGTCCGAGCCCGGCGCCATCAGGCTCTCGGTCACATCGCAGGATGGCCTGATCCGGCTGTCGGTCGCCGATAACGGCATCGGCCTGCCGACCGATGACCGCCATCGCCTGACCGAGCCCTACGTCACTCACAAGCGCAAGGGCACCGGCCTGGGCCTTGCCATCGTCAAGAAGATCATGGAGGACCATGGCGGTCGGATCATGCTCGATGATCAGACCGACCGACCGGGAGCAGTGGTGACCTTGATCCTGCTTGCACGAGATCACGATGGCGCATGAGGTCCTGATCGTCGACGACGAGCCAGACATCCGCATGCTGCTTGACGGCATCCTGCGTGACGAGGGCTACGAGACCAGGCAGGCCGGCGACTCCGACGCCGCCATCGCCGCCTTCTGGGCACGGCGTCCCTCGCTGGTCATCCTCGACGTCTGGCTACAGGGCTCCCGCCTCGACGGGCTCGGCATCCTGCAGGCGATCAACAGCGAGCTGCCGCCGGTGCCGGTGGTGATGATCTCTGGCCACGGCACGATCGAGATGGCTGTCAACGCCATCCATTACGGCGCCTACGACTTCATCGAGAAGCCGTTTCAGTCCGACCGGCTGCTGCTATGCCTCAGCCGCGCGCTCGACGCGGCGCGCCTGGCCCGCGAGAACGCCGAGCTTCGCCTGCGCGCCGGCCAAGAGGTCCACCTCGAAGGCGACAGCCCGGCGATCGCCGCGGTCAGGCAGCAGATCGACCGGGTGGCGCCGACCGGCTCGCGAGTGCTGATCTCTGGCGCGGCCGGCGCCGGCAAGGAGGTCGCGACCCGGATGATCCACGCGCGCTCGCGCCGCGCCGGCGGCCCGTTTGTCGCCCTGAACTGCGCGACGCTGGCACCGTCGCGGTTCGAGGAGGAGCTGTTCGGCCTGGAGGGCCACGCCGATGGCACGACGTCGCGGCGGACCGGCCTGCTGGAGCGCGCCCATGGCGGCACGCTGCTGCTCGACGAGGTCTCCGACATGCCGCTCGAAACCCAGGGCAAGATCGTGCGCGCCCTGCAGGACCAGACCTTCGAGCGGGTCGGCGGGTCGCTGCGGGTCAAGGTCGATGTCCGTGTGCTGGCGACCACCAACCGCGACCTACAGGCGGAGATCGCGTCAGGTCGTTTCCGGGAAGATCTCTATTATCGTCTGGCGGTGGTGCCGCTCCGCATCCCCTCGCTGCGCGAGCGGCGTGAGGACATCGCCGAGCTCGCGCGACACTTCATCGAGCGGTCGGCGGAGACCGCCGGCATCCCGCGCCGGCACTTCTCGGCGGACGCGCTCGCAGCGTTGCAGAGCTACGACTGGCCGGGCAATGTCCGCCAGCTGCGCAACCTGGTCGAATGGCTGCTGATCATGGCGCCAGGATCGTCGTCGGAGGCGATCCGGGCCGAGATGCTGCCGCCGGAGATCAGCCAGGGTGCGCCGATCCTGCTGAACTTCGACCCGAGCGCTGATGTCATGGCGCTGCCGTTGCGCGACGCGCGTGACCTGTTCGAGACCCAGTACCTGCAGGCGCAGCTCGTCCGCTTCGGCGGCAACATCAGCCGGACCGCGGGCTTCGTCGGCATGGAGCGCAGCGCGCTGCATCGCAAGCTCAAGCAGCTCGGAGTGAACTCCGAGGAACGCCAGGCAGGCTGACGGCGCGCCTTGTGCTGTAAACCGGGTTCGCCTGCTGTTATGATGAACGCCGGCTATTGATCAGGCGACTGGGTGCCCAAGCCGAGGCCAAGAACAAGAGAAGGATCCCCGATCGGTGGCAACTGAGCGATCGCAGAACGTGCAGGACGTGTTCCTGAACCATGTGCGCAAGGCCAAGACGCCGGTCACCATCTTTCTCGTCAACGGCGTCAAGTTGCAGGGCATCATCACCTGGTTTGACAACTTCTCGATCCTGCTGCGCAGGGACGGCCACACCCAGCTCGTCTACAAGCACGCGATCAGCACGGTGATGCCGGGCGCGCCGATCCAGCTGTTCGACCCGAGCAAGGCCGAGGCGCCCGGTGTGCCAGCGGGCGTCTCCGGGAGCACATTGACGGCCGGGGAGGCCGGTCCGGCCGGTGTCCCGTAGCAGCATCGAGATCGCCGCCGCCGCGACCGCCGCCGCGGTCATCGTTCCCTGGGAGCGGCACGATGCTGATCGCGCCGCCGATGCGAGGCTCGCCGAAGCGGTGGCGCTGGCCGGCTCGATCCGCCTAGAGGTCTTGCTGCAACGCGTGGTGCCGCTGCGACAACGGCGCCCGTCGACGCTGTTTGGCACCGGTCAGCTCGACACCTTGCGCGGCGCTCTGTCTGAATACGACATCGAGGTGGTCGTGGTGGACGGTCCGCTCAGCCCGGTGCAGCAGCGCAACCTAGAGCGTGCCTGGGACTGCAAGGTGATCGACCGCACCGGCCTGATTCTCGACATCTTCGGCGATCGCGCCGCGACGCGTGAGGGATCGTTGCAGGTCGAGCTCGCGCATCTCGAATATCAGCGCTCGCGCCTCGTCCGCTCCTGGACCCATCTCGAGCGGCAGCGCGGCGGCTTCGGCTTTCTCGGCGGCCCTGGCGAGACGCAGATCGAAGCCGACCGCCGGCTGATCGGCGAGCGGCTGGTGAGGCTGCGCCACGAGATCGAGCAGGTGAGGCGGACGCGCGGCCTGCACCGGCTGGCCCGGCACAAGGTGCCGTTCCCGGTGGTCGCCCTGGTCGGCTACACCAACGCCGGCAAGTCGACGCTGTTCAACGCGCTGACCGGCGCCGATGTCAGCGCGCGGGACCAGTTGTTCGCGACGCTTGATCCGACGACACGCGGCTTGCGGCTGCCATCGGGCCGTCGGGTGATCCTGTCCGACACCGTCGGCTTCATCAGCGAGTTGCCGACCGAGTTGGTCGCCGCATTCCGCGCCACGCTGGAGGAGGTCGCCGAGGCGGACCTCATCCTGCACGTCCGCGACGCCTCGCACCCCGACACGCTGGCGCAGCGGAACGACACCATGAGCGTGCTCGACGGCATGGTCGCGAGCGGCACCCTGGATGCCGAATGGCGGCAGCGGATGCTTGAGGTGTTGAACAAGATCGACCTTGTCGAAAGCGGGACGCGGCCATCGCGCATCGACGGCATCGCGGTCTCGGCGCTGACCGGTAAGGGGATGCCGGCGCTGCTCGCCGGCATCGAGGCCGGCCTGCTGTCCGGCACGGAGACGGCGCATTACCGCCTGCAGGTGACGGAAGGGGCCCGGATCGCGTGGCTCTACGAGCACGGCGAGGTCATTGGCCGGGTCGATGACGAGCAGCACGTCGACATCCAGGTGCGCCTGCTGCCATCCGATCGCTCACGCTTCGAGCGCCATCCCGCCTGAGCGCGCCGCAAAACCGTATAAGAAGTATTATGCCAACGCAGAAGATGGTCGGATTTGGTCATGGCGAGCGGTTGGAGACAGGACGAATGACCAACCCGCGAACTGAAGCAAGGCAACCCTGGTGTCATCGACAAACGAGAATGCGAGACGGGAGCAAGCATTCCTGGCCCTGATCCGCTACGCTGATTCTACAAGGCAGGAGCGACCGGATGCCTACCATGTGCGGAACGGGGGACCGAACTTCGGCAATCTTCATCGTCATCCCGGTAGGAATGGTCGTCATGGCGGGTCAAGCGCGGCTGGCGCATACCAGATTCTTTCAGGAACATACGATGACGCTCTCAAGCACGGTGTGGCACACGACTTTTCAGAGCGCTCGCAGGATGACATCGCACTCTGGCTAATCCACAGACAGGCTGCGATGTCGTATATCTGGAGAGGAAGCTTGAATCAGGCATTCAGCGCTTTGAACCATGTGTGGACATCGCTCCCTCACGGCTCGCAGCAACAAGTTACGAGTGATGAAGCAAAGGCATATTCTGGTCAAAGCTTGGAGAAACGCCCGAGTGGAACGAGCTCTCCTGATCCTGGCTATCGTCCTTAGTGTCTCTCCGGGTGCCTATGCTCATGAGGCGACACTGGAGATTACGCGAGCAAAAATCCGATGCGGTGACACCCGCTTCGCCGTCGAGACGCGTGCGCGATACGTCACCAGGCTTGCGCAATCCATGACCGCACTTCCGAAGGGCAAGAAGGTCGCCACGACGGTCGATCTTCGGGAACCGACCTTCGTGCTGCATCGCGAGATGCCGGGAACCCGGGTGTTGGCGTCGTTTGCTATCGGCTGGCAATGCAGGAGGACCCCGGCCGGGCATGTCCTCGTTCTCTGGTACAATTGCCCGGATGATCTTGCCGAATCTGTCCCACAAGAGTTCTGCACGCCCGACAAGGAGTGTGAGCGCTACATCTCCACGTCGGGACAGCCAATGGACAGCGGGTTCGCGCGCGACGACAAGCGATATGGCCCTCTGCGCGCGACGCTTGGCTATCATGATGATGCGCCCGGTCAGTCGGGCGACGAAGGGTCGTTCGCTCCGATCGACTGAGCCAACTACGCGGCACCGGACCGCTAATGGCTGTTCCGCGGCAGGCCCTTGGTTTGGGCGATCCGTTGATACTCCAGCGCCGGCTCCAGCACCGCCCCGGTCTCGAGCTCGCCCACGAGGCGCCGCTGCATATCCTGCCACGGTGTCTGGCTCGCCGGATAACGATAGCCGCCCTCCGACTCCAGCGCCGTCCGCCGCCTGGCAAGCACGTCCTCGTCCAGCAGCACGTCGACTCGGCCTCGCCGCAGGTCGACCCGGATGCGATCGCCCGTCCTCAGCAGCGCCAGCGTGCCCCCCGTCGCCGCCTCCGGCGAGGCGTTCAAGATCGAGGGCGAGCCCGACGTCCCGGACTGGCGCCCGTCGCCGATGCAGGGCAGCTCGTGCACGCCATCGGCGATCAGGTATGAGGGCGGCCGCATGTTGACCACCTCGGCCGCGCCCGGATAGCCCACCGGGCCGGCGCCGCGCATCACCAGCACGTCGCCCGCCGCCATCTCGAGCGACCGGTCGTCGATGCGGTGATGGTAGTCCTCCGGCCCATCGAACACGATCGCCCGTCCCTCGAACGCGTCCGGATCGGCGGCATCGCTCAGGTAACGGGCGCGAAACTCGGCCGAGATCACGCTCATCTTCATGATCGCGGAGTCAAACAGATTGCCGTGCATGACGATAAAGCCGGCATCCTCCCGCAACGGCCGTCCGAACGGCCGAATCACCGCCTCATCCTGGGTGCGCGCATCGCGGCAGTTCTCGCCGATGGTGCGGCCGTTCACGGTCGGCGCGTCTTCGGCGATCAGCCCGGCGCCAATCAGCTCGCCGATCACCGCCGGCACCCCGCCCGCCCGATAGTAGTCCTCGCCGAGATACTCTCCCGCCGGTTGCAGGTTCACCAGAAGCGGCAACTTGTGCCCGTGGCGCTCCCAATCGTCGATCGGCAGCGTGATCCCGACATGGCGCGCCAGCGCCGCGAGGTGGATCGGCGCGTTGGTCGATCCGCCGATCGCGGTGTTGACCCGAATCGCGTTCAGGAAGGCATCGCGGGTCAGGATGTCGGACGGCTTGAGGTCGTCTCGCACCATCTCGACGATCCGGCGCCCGGTCAGATACGCCATCTCCTGCCGATCGCGGTAAGGCGCCGGGATCGCGGCGGCTCCTGGCAGCTGCATCCCGAGCGCCTCGGCCAGCGAGTTCATCGTGGTCGCGGTGCCCATGGTGTTGCAGTAGCCGGTGGAGGGCGCCGACGACGCCACCAGCTTGATGAAACCGTCATAATCGATCTCGCCGGCCGCCAGCTTCTCGCGCGCGCGCCAGACGATGGTCCCAGACCCCGTGCGCTGGCCCTGGAACCAGCCGTTGAGCATCGGCCCGACCGACAACGCGATCGCCGGGATGTTCACGGTCGCGGCCGCCATCAGGCACGCGGGGGTGGTCTTGTCGCAACCGATGGTCAGCACGACGCCATCGAGCGGATACCCGTACAGCACCTCGACCAACCCGAGATAGGCGAGGTTGCGGTCGAGCCCGGCGGTCGGCCGCTTGCCGGTCTCCTGGATTGGATGGACAGGAAACTCGATGGCGATGCCACCCGCTTCGCGTATGCCTTCGCGTATCCGCTCGGCAAGCACCAGGTGATGCCGGTTGCAGGGCACCAGATCGGAGCCGGTCTGCGCGATGCCGATGATCGGGCGGTCGGATTGCAGTTCACGCTGCGACAGGCCGAAGTTCATGTAGCGCTCGAGATAGAGCGCGGTCATGTCTGGGTTGTGGGGATTATCGAACCACGCACGCGAGCGCAGCCGCGCTGGCGCCGCCGCCTTGCTCAGCCGGTTCGGGTCGATCGGAGGAGATGCGTCCATGCCATGAATGTCGCATTTCCGCCCCGGTCCGACAACGGGCGCCCGGCCTACGGCCTATCCCGCGCGACGTCCCGCCGACTATCCAGCGCGGCGTCCCGCCGACGGTGAAGCGCTGTGGCGTGCGAGCACCGACTCGTTCTGCTCGTCGAGTTCGAGCAACTTGACCTCATACCCCCACAAATCCGCCAACGCCTTTAGCGTCTGCTCGGCGTCCTTCTTATGCAGCGTATGTCCTGTGCTGGTCCGATGCTCTAGCTGCAGGCAGCGGTCTCCCGCCAGATCGACGTCGACGATCTGGATGTCGGGACTGGTGTGGCTCGGATCGTAACTCCTGGCGAGCGAGCGCCTGATTTCCCGATAGCCGTCCTCGTCGTGGATCGCGTTCACCAGCAGGTAGGGCTTGGTGGAGTCGTCAAGCAGCCGGAACATCCTGAACTGGCGCATCACCGCCGGCGACAGAAACTGCAGGATGAACGACTCGTCGCGATATTCCGCCCAGGTACGCTTGAGGGTTCCAACCGGGTCGCCGTTGCCGGCGATGTCCGGGAACCAGGCGCGGTCCTCGACGGTGGGCGCGGTGCAGGCACGCGCGACGTCGGTCATGATCGCAAAACCCAGCGCGTAGGGGTTAAAGCCAGGCGCGTTGGTCTGATCAAATCCCGGCTGGGTGGTCACGTTGGTGGTGGAGTGGATGACCTCCAGGAACGAGGCGTCGTCGATCTGGCCGGTCTCGTGCAGCCTGGTCATGACATGCTGGTGCACCCAGGTCGCACAGCCCTCGTTCATCATCTTGACCTGAGGCTGCGGGTAGAAATATTGGGCGATCAGCCTGATGATCCTGATCACCTCCCGCTCCCAAGGCTGAAGGCGCGGCGCGGTCTTTTCGAGAAAATAGAGGATGTTCTCCTCTGGCAGCCCGAGGCGCCGGCGTCGATCCGATACCGGATCCGCCATCCTGGTGCTCCGCCCGGCTGGCAACGTGCGCCATAAATCGTTGAAGCTCCGCTGCTCGTGCTCGCGGCGGTCACGGTCCCTCGCCGCCTCCGCCTTTAAATCAAGCGGCCGGGCACTGGCGCTGCGGTGCACCGCCTGCGATTGCAGCGCGTGCGCCGCATCGATGATGCGCTCAACCGCGGCGTGACCGTGCTGCTCCTCGCACCGGCTGATGTAGCTACGCGCGAACTCCAGGTAGTCCAGGATGCCGGCCGGCTGAGTCCATTGCTGGAACACGCGGTTGTTGCGAAAGAAGTGGTTGTGCCCGAAGGCGGCGTGCGCGATGACCAGCGCCTGCATCGTCGCCGTGTTCTCCTCCATCAGGTAGCTGATGCAGGGGTCGGAATTGATCACGACCTCGTAGGCGAGCCCCATCAGCCCGCGCCGATAGGCGTTCTCATGGGTGACGAACCGTTTGCCGAACGACCAGTGCTTGTAGATCAGCGGCAACCCGCTTGACGTGTAGACGTCAAGCATCTGCTCGGCGGTGATCAGCTCGATCCGGTTCTGGTAGACCTCAAGTCCGAGTTCATCGACCGCCACGCGCTCGATCGCGTCATAGCAGCGCTGGATGATGTCAAACGTCCAGTCGAGACCCTGATACAGCAGCGTGCCCCTGCCAGAGGAGCGACCAGTCATGATGTTCAAGCCGTGGGCTCCCAGCCGAGCGATTTGCTTCGACGCGCGAACAGGTCACGGAACACCGGGAATATGCTGCGCTTGTCGCTGACCTGCCGCATCGCGAGGTTGGGCGCCCTGCTGGCGACGTGCGCATAGCCTCGCCACAGGTCGGTGTCGCCCCGGATCACCGCGCCGGAACCGCTGACCTCGATATAGGCGAAATGCTGCACGATCGGCAGGATGGCCTCTTCCAGCAGGCTGGTCGCGCGCGCGGTGTCACCCGAGAAGTTGTCGCCGTCGGACGCCTGGGCCACGTAGATGTTCCACGAATCGGCCGGATAGCGCGCCTTCTGGATGCGCAGGAACTCGACCAGCACGCTCGACACGATGGTGCCCCCGGTTCGCGGGTCGGTAAAGAAGGTGCTCTCGTCGACCTCCTCGGCCGACTCGGTGTGTCGCACGAACACGATGTCGACGCGCTTGTGTCGCCGCTCAAGAAAGACGTGCAACAGGAGAAAGAACCGCTTGGCCAGCTCCTTCATCTGTTCCGTCATCGACCCGGACACGTCCATCAGGCAGAACATGACGGCTCTCGTGTTCGGACGCGGCACCTGCGAAAACCGCCGGAACCGCAGGTCGATCGGGTCGATCCACGGCACTCGGGCCAATCGCCGGTTGAGCACGGCGAGGCTTTCAACCAGCGCCGTCACGTCGTCGCCACGCGCCTCGCCGAGCGCGATCGCCGCCTCGATCTCGCCGATCTCGTCGGTCTTCGGCCGCTTGAGGCCGATCCGCCGCGCCATCGAGCGACGCATCGTGCGGCCGAGATCGAGCTGCACCGGCGATCCGTCGTTCGACAACCCGGCGCGGGTGGTGATCGTTGTGTCGCTGGTGGAGATCTCGCGCTTGACGAGATCGGGCAGCTCCAAATCCTCGAAAAACAAATCCAGGAACTCGTCACGCGTGAGCACGAAGCGGAAACCGTCCTGGCCGCCGCCGCCATCACCGGGCGCTCCGCCCTGCCCTCCCTCGTCCTCGTCCTCGGGTCGCTTAAGACGGTCGCCGGTGGAAAACACTTTGTTTCCCGACAGCACGATGTCGCGCGTGCCGCTGCTAAACAGCGGATGGAAGCTCGGCTCGTGCAGCGCGTCCGCCGGGATGCTGACCGCCTCGCCATGACCAACCTCGCGCAGCCGGCCAGACGATACCGCGTCGCGCGTCGCGCGAAGCATCGCCTCGCGCGCCCGGACAAACACCCGCCGGCGATTCTCGAGGTTCTTGCCGTGCGGGTTGGGGCGCCGGTCGATTATCACCACGTCGCGGGCGACCGTGCCTCAGGCCGACTGCTTGACGCGCATGTACCACTCGACGAGCCGCCGGACCTGTCGCTCGGTGTAGCCGCGAGACACCATCCGCTCGACAAAATCGGCATGCTTCTTCTCGGAATCGCCATCCTTCTTCGAGCCGAAGCTGATCACCGGCAGCAAATCCTCGACCTGGCTGAACATCCGCTTCTCGATCACCTCGCGGATCTTCTCATAGCTGGTCCAGGACGGATTATGGCCGCCATGCTGGGCGCGTGACCGGAGGGTGAACTTCACCACCTCGTTGCGGAAATCCTTCGGGTTCGCGATCCCCGCCGGCTTCTCGATCTTGGTGAGTTCCGCGTTCAGCAGCTCCCGGCTCATCAGCTGGCCGGTGTCGGGATCCTTGAAGTCCTGATCCTCGATCCAGGCGTCGGCGTAATCAAGATACCGATCGAACAGGTTCTGGCCGTAATCGTGATAGCTTTCGAGATAAGCCTTCTGGATTTCGTTGCCGATGAAGTCGGCGTAGCGCCCGGCGATCTCGGACTTCAGCGCCGCCAGGTAGGACGCCTCGGTGTCGGACGGGAACTGCTCCCGGCGCACCGCCTGCTCCAGCACATACATCAGATGCACCGGATCGGCCGCGACCTCGTTCGGATCGTGGTTGAAGGTGCCGGACAGCACCTTGAACGCGAACCGCGTCGAAATCCCGTCCATCCCCTCGTCGACCCCCGCGCCATCGCGATACTCCTGCATCGTCTTGGCCTTGGGGTCGGTCTCCTTGATGTTCTCACCATCATAGATCCGCATCTTCGCCCACTGGGTCGAATTCGCATGCGGCTTGATGCGCGACAGCACGGTGAACCGCGCCAGCATCTCAAGCGTGTGCGGCGCGCAAGGTGCGGTCGCGAGCTCAGACCCACGCAGCAGCTTCTCGTAGATCTTGGTCTCTTCTGACACCCGCAGGCAGTAGGGAACCTTGATCATCGAGACCCGGTCGAGGAACGCCTCGTTGGTCCGGTTGTTGCGGAAGCTTTGCCATTCCGCCTCGTTCGAGTGCGCCAGGATGACACCGTTGAACGGTATGGAACCGATGTTCTCGGTGCCGACGTAGTTGCCCTCCTGGGTCGCGGTCAGCAGCGGATGCAGCATCTTGATCGGCGCCTTGAACATCTCGACGAACTCGAGAATGCCCTGATTGGCGCGGTTGAGGCCGCCGGAAAAGCTGTAGGCATCGGCGTCGTTCTGGCTGTAGTTCTCGAGCTGACGGATATCGACCTTGCCGACCAACGCCGAGACATCCTGGTTGTTGTCGTCGCCCGGTTCGGTCTTGGCGATCCCGATCTGGCGCAGCCGCGAGGGATGCAACTTCACCACGGTGAACTTCGAGATGTCGCCGTCGAACTCCTCGAGCCGCTTCATCGCCCATGGGCTGGCGATGCCGGACAGCACGCGCGCCGGAATACCATAACGGCTCTGCAACATCTCGCCAAACTGGACCGGATCGAATAATCCAAGCGGGCTCTCAAAAACGGGACTGATCTGCTTGCCTGCCTTCAGCACGTGGATCGGTTCGCGCTCCATCAGCAGCTTCAGCCGCTCGCCGAGTGACGACTTGCCACCGCCGACCGGGCCGAGCAGGTACAGGATCTGCTTGCGCTCCTCCAATCCCTGGGCGGCATGGCGGAAGAAGCCGACGATACGCTCGATCGTCTCTTCCATGCCGTGGAAGTCGGCGAACGCCGGATACACCCGTATCGTCCGATTCATGAAGATGCGAGCCAGCCGCGCGTCACGCGAGGTGTCGATCGTCGTCGGTTCACCGATCGCTTTGAGCATCCGCTCGGCCGCGCCGGCGTAGACCGAGCGGTCAGACACACAGGAGTCGAGATAGGCTGCCAGGCTCATCTCGGTTTCGCGGCGCTGCTCGCGAAGCGAGGTCGCGAGCGAAAACACATCATCAAGCGGCGCCATCGCAATTCTCCTAGCTGACGGTCAGCGACGTCCAGCTTTGATGATCGTCATCATCGCGCCCGCGCCCATCCAAACAGCTGCCAGTCCTGGACGAGAGACAATCCTGTCATGCTCGTCGCGGCGTCGGCCCGTGCTGTTCGTTGGATAGCTGATGCGCTCCCCTCGCTTAGCAAGCAGCCGTGAACAGTGGACCCGGCGAACCATCCGCGTGACCCGGAGGCCCGCAGTCAGGCTATCGCCGGGTCGAACATGCTTTCAACTGCAATCGCCCTCGCATCGCACAAGAAGCAAAGCTGTGGCTTGCAAGGAACGGACCAGTGCCGAGACGTCTCAGCCCGGCGGCAACAGTGCCTGGCCGTCGAACGCCGGCTCCACGCCTGGCGGCAGGTGCCGGACCAGCCAGGCCCAATCGAGGTCGGTCCCCATATGCGTCAGCACGGTGCGGCGAACGCCAAGCGCGCGCGCCCAGTCAAGCACCCGCGACAAATGGGCGTGCGCCGGGTGCGGCTGGCGCTGAAAGCAGTCGACCATCCAGGTGTCGACACCGGCCAGCGCGTCGAGCGCCGCGTCGTCAAGGGCGCTGAGGTCGGTCGAATACGCGAACCAGCCGGCCCGGAACCCAAGCGTCTGCTGCCTGCCATGCTTCTGCGAGAACACGACGAGGTCGGCCCCGAGCACCCGGGCGGTCCGTCCCGGCTCCAGCAGCGTCCCGGTCAGCACCGGACGGAAGAAGCCGGGCGGCGACCACGGCCGGAACGCGTAGGAGAATCGTGACTGCAACTCCGTCATCGTGGCCGCGGTGGCGAACACCTCGAGCGGCCGGTCGATCACCCGGTTCAGGCTGCGCACGTCGTCGATGCCGCAGACATGATCGGCATGCGCGTGCGTGAACAGGATCGCATCCACCCGGCCGATCGAGCAGGCGAGCAGCTGGGTGCGGAGATCTGGCCCGGTATCGATCAGCAGACGCTCGCCGCCCGAGAGGCCGACCACCACCGAGGCACGCGTCCGCCGGTTACGCGGCTCTGCCGGGTCGCACGCGCCCCAGTCGCCTGATCCGTCCGCGCCCCCGATCGCCGGCACCCCGGTCGAGCCGCCGCAGCCGAGCACCGTCACCCGGGCGACCGCCGCGCCGGCGGCCACCTCAGGCGGCACGGCGGAACAGACGCCGAAAGTTCCGCGTGGTGAGCGAGGCGAGCGCGTCCGGCGTCACGCCGCGCAGCGAGGCGAGCAGGGCGGCGGTGTGCGCGACATAGGCGGGCTCGTTGCGTTGGCCGCGTCGCGGCACCGGCGCCAGGAACGGCGCGTCGGTCTCCACCAGCAGGCGTTCGTCCGGGATCGAACGCGCGATCACCCGCAGGGCATCGGCCTTCGGAAACGTCATGATGCCGGAGAAGCTGACATAGCCGCCGAGCGCCAACGCCGCGTCCGCCAACTTCTCGCCCGACGAGAAGCAGTGCATGACGAAGTCGAACCGGCCGCGTCCGGCCTCGTCGGCAAGGATCGCGGCGACCTCGTCGTCGGCGCCGCGCGCATGGATCACCAGCGGCAGCCGCGTGCGCCGCGCCGCCTCGATGTGGGCGCGAAAGCTCGCCTCCTGCCGTGCGGCGGACGCCGAAGCGACCACGGTGTCGAGACCCGACTCGCCGATGCCCACCACGTCGGGCGCGTCCGTCGCCGCGATGATCGCGTCCGCGGTGGCGAGCGGGTCCTCGCCCGCGTATTCCGGATGGGTCCCGACGGTGCACCAGACCCGGGGGCCTTGCGGCGATCGCCCTGCCAGCGCCCGGACCGTCTCGGCCGCCGGCAACCGCGTGCTGATCGTGAGCAACCCCTCGATCCCGGCGGCCGCCGCCCGTTCCAGGATCGCGCTCCGCTCCTCGGCGTCGAAGTGGTCAAGATGGCAGTGACTGTCGATCAGGCTGGCACCCTCCGCCATCAACCCGCCGCCGCCGGCTCGACCCAGCGCGGAAACACCCCGTCGGGCGCCGGCAGCACGGTCGCCGCCGCGAGCGGCGTCGCCAGCGACGAGAGTTGGCGCGCCTCGCCCGGCACGCCAAGCTGGTCGAGCAGCCGGCCCATCGCCGACGGCATGAACGGCGCCAGCACGGTCGCGACGGTTCGGAGCACATCGACCAGCACCCGCAGCACGTCGGCCATGCGCGCGGGATCGGTCCGTCGCAGCGCCCACGGCGCCTGCCGGTCGATGTAGCCGTTGGCGCGCCGCACCACCTTCCACACCTCCGCCAGGGCGTCGCCGAACGCCTGCCGTTCGAGCAGGTCGCGCAGCAGGTCCGGCAGCGCGTCGGCGGCCGCCAGCAGCGCCGTGTCCTCCGAGGTGCGCACACCCTGCTCCGGCAGCACCCCACCAAGATTGCGCGCGATCAGCGACAGCGAGCGTTGCGCCAGGTTGCCGAGGTCGTTGGCGAGCTCGCCGTTCATCCGGCCGATCATCGCCGCCCGGCTAAAATCGCCGTCGTTGCCAAACGGCACCTCGCGCAACAGGAAGTAGCGCAGCGCGTCCACGCCAAACTCGGCGATCAGCGCCCGTGGATCGACCACGTTGCCGAGGGACTTGCTCATCTTCTCGCCGTCGACCGTCCACCAGCCATGCGAGAACACGCGCCTCGGCACCGGCAGCCCGGCCGCCATCAGGAACGCCGGCCAGTAGACGGCGTGAAACCGCGCGATCTCCTTGCCGACCAGGTGCAGATCAGCCGGCCACCATTGCGCGCGGACGCCGGGTTCGGGCCAGTCGAGCGCGCTCAGGTAGTTCAGCAGCGCGTCGAACCAGACATACATCACGTGCGCCGGGTCGTCCGGCACCGGCACGCCCCAGTCAAAGCTGGTGCGGCTGATCGAGAGATCGTTCAGGCCGCCGCGGACGAAGCTCACAATCTCGTTGCGCCTGGCCACCGGCCCGATGAAGTCGGGTTCGGCCTCGTAGAGTGCCAGCAGCCGGTCCTGCCACGCCGACAGCCGAAAGAAGTAGGAGGGCTCGGTCACCCACTCGACCGGTGCCCCAAACGGCGAGCGGCGGCCGCCATCGGCGGCGATCACGAGCTCGCTCTCGGGATAGAACGCCTCGTCCCGCACCGCGTACCAGCCGTCATAGCTGCCGAGATAGATCGCGTCCCGCTCGACCAGCCGGCGCCAGAACGCCTGGCAGGTGAGGCGATGGCGCGGCTCGGTGGTGCGGATGAAGTCGTCGTAGGAGACGCCAACGGCATCCGCCGCCTGCCGGAACTCCGCCGAGACCCGGTCGGCGAACACCAGCGGCGACACCCCGACATCCGCCGCCGCCTTCTCGACCTTCTGGCCGTGCTCGTCGGTGCCGGTCAGGAAGAACACGTCATGGCCGTCCAGCCGCTTGAACCGCGCCAACACATCGGCCGCGATCGAGGTGTAGGCGTGGCCGAGATGCGGCGACCCGTTCACGTAGTAGATCGGCGTGGTGATGGTGTAGCGCCTGGTCATCGCTCGCGGACAATCTGCAAGCCAGACAAGATGGTCTGCCGGCGATCGAGGTTGAAGCGCTCCGCCTGGTCCATCGCGCCGAGCGCGCTCCACGCCTCGCACCAGGACGCCGGGGACCAGCCATCGAGGTCGCCGCCGAGCAGGCGCGTTTTGGTGTGCCGGTGCAGCGCCGAACGCAGGAGGCTCGCGCATGCGGCGACCCCGCCCTCTTCCCGCGCCAGGCTGTCGGCCAACGCCTCGTCGTCTACCGCGTCAGGCGCCCCGTTGTGCAATGAGCCGGTCGCCCCGAACAGCGCCTCGACCGATGCGGCGACGCGGGCAAACGCCGGCCCGGCCCAAGCGAGCGCCCGTCCGGGCGAGCCCTCGCCGAGGGCTGCCAGCCGCGCCCGCGCCTCGTCGTCGCGCACCGGGGCCGCCATCGCCAGCACGCGCGCGAGGTCGTGGCTGCCGAGCGGACGCAGCGACAGCCGTCGGCAGCGGCTGCGCAACGTCGCCGGCAGCCTGCCGGGCGCATCGGTGATCAGCAGCAGCACCGCACGCGATGGCGGCTCCTCCAGGACCTTCAGCAGCGCGTTGGCGGCAAGCCGGTTCAGGTGCTCGGCGCCGTCC
>CAXTPV010000020.1:0-20825 GCA_964246135.1 uncultured Acetobacteraceae bacterium
GGATGGGCGGGCGGCAGGCGGCGGCCGCGACGGCGCCAGGCGTTGACCCGGTGCCCGAGCCGGTCGAGGGCGAGATAGACCACCGGCGTGGTGTAGAGGGTCAGCGCCTGGCTGACGATGAGGCCGCCGACGATCGAGATGCCGAGCGGCTGGCGCAGCGAGGCACCCTCGCCGCTGCCGAGTGCGAGCGGCAGCGCGCCGAAGGCGGCGGCGAAGCTGGTCATCATGATCGGGCGGAAGCGTAGCAGGCAGGCGGTGGTGATCGCGTCGAGCGGCGCCATGCCATGCTCGCGCTCGGCGGAGATCGCGAAATCGACCAGCAGGATCGCGTTCTTCTTGACGATACCGATCAGCAGGATGATGCCGATGAAGCCGATGATGTCGAGCTCCTTGCCGGTGATCAGCAGCGCCAGCAGCGCGCCCAGCCCGGCCGAGGGCAGCGTCGACAGGATGGTCAGCGGGTGGATGTAGCTCTCGTAGAGCACGCCAAGCGTGACGTAGACCGCGGCGAGGGCTGCGAAGATCAGGATCGGCTCGTCGCTGACCGATTTCTGGAACTGCTGCGCGGTGCCGGCGAAGCCGCCATGGATGGTCTGCGGCACGCCGAGCTGGAGCATGGTCTCCTGGATCACCCTGGACGCGTCGCTGAGCGAGCGGCCCTGCGGCAGGTTGAACGAGATCGTGGTGGCGACGAACTCGCTCTGGTGGTTGACCGCGAGCGGGGTGAAGCCGTGGCGTATGGAGGTCACGGCGCTGAGCGGCACCATGGTCGACGCGCTGGTCGCGACCGACGGGCTGGCCGACGCCGAGCTGGCACGGCTGCTGACGGCGAGCGCGTTGACGGCCGAGTTCGATTCCGCCGCTTGGGATTGCTGGCTCTGGGCGGTCTGCGCCGCCTGGGCGGCGGTCTGGCCGGCGGTGCTGGTGCTGCCGATGGCGTTGCGCGTGCCGGTGGTGATGGTCGCGGTGGTGGCGTTGCCGGGGGTCACGACCGGCGAGGCGCTGACCCAGATCTGGCGCAGCGTGTCGGGGTTCTGCCAGTAGCGCGGGGCCACTTCCATCACGACGTGATACTGCGCGAGCGGCTTGTAGATGGTGGACACCAGGCGCTGGCCGAACGCGTCGTAGAGGGTATCGTCGATCGCGGCGGGGGTCAGTTGCAGCCTCGCCGCGGTGTCGCGGTCGAGCTCGACGTCGGTTTCGAGACCGCCCTGCTGCTCGTCGGAGTTCACGTCGGCGAGCTCCGGGCGCTTCTGCAACGCGGCCACCAGCTTGGGCACCCAGTGATAGAGCAGCTGCGAGTTGTCGGCCTGCAGCGTGTACTGGTAGGCGCCGCCCGATTGCCTGCCGCCGGCGCGCACGTCGGCGGCGCCGAACAGGAAAGTCTGTACGCCGACCACGCGCGCGAGCTTGGGCCGCAGCCGCGCGATCACCTGCTCGACCCCGACCCGTTCGGCCAGCGGCTTGAGCTGGACGAACATCTGGCCCTGGTTGGTGCTGCGGCCGCCGGTGAAGCCGATCACCGTGCGCACCGCCGGATCGCGGGTGACGATGACCTGGATGTCGGTGAGCTTGGCCCGCATGTTCTGGAACGAGATGCTCTGGTCGGCCTGGATGGAGCCGATCAGCAGGCCGGTGTCCTGGTTCGGAAAGAAGCCTTTCGGCACCACGATGAACAGGAAGATGGTGAGCGCGATGGTGCCGACGAAGCTTGCCAGCAGCAGCGCCGGGTGACGTAGCGACCAGCCGAGGCTGCGCTCGTAGCCGCGCAGCGTCGCGACGAGCGCCGCCTCGGCCGCGCGCAGCACGATGTTCGGACGGTGTCCCGGATCGCCGACATGCGGCGGGGCCTTCAGGAAGCGCGCGCACAGCATCGGCGTCAGCGTCAGCGCGAGCACCAGCGACAGCACGATGGTGACCGAGAGCGTGACGGCGAACTCGCGGAACAGGCGTCCGACGATGCCGCCGAGCAGCAGGATCGGGATGAACACCGCGATCAGCGACACGGTGATCGACAGCACGGTGAAGCCGACCTCGCGCGAGCCGCGCAGCGCCGCGTCGAGCCGGCCGACGCCGTTTTCCATGTGGCGCGAGATGTTCTCCATCACCACGATGGCGTCGTCGACGACGAAGCCGGTCGCGACCGTCAGCGCCATCAGCGAGAGGTTGTCGAGCGAGAAGCCGAACAGCCACATCGGGCCGCAGGTGGCGAGGATCGAGGCCGGCACCACGACGGCCGGGATCACGGTGGCGCGCAGGTTGCGCAGGAACAGGAAGGTGACGGCGGTCACCAGGATGACCGCGATCACCAGGGTGCGCTCGGTGTCGGCGAGCGAGGCGCGGATGGCGATCGAGCGGTCGGCGGCGACGGTCAGCGTCTCGTCGGCGGGCAGCGTCGCGCGGAGATCGGGCAGCAGGGCGGTGATCTGGTCGACGGTTTGGACGACGTTGGCGCCGGGCGTCGGAAAGATCACCAGCACGACGGCCTTTTCGGCGTTCAGCATGCCCGCCTCGCGGACGTTCTCGGTGCTGTCCTCGATGCTGGCGACGTCGGACAGCTTGACCGGGCTGCCGTGCTCGTAGGCGATGATCAGGCGGCGGAAATCGGCGGCCCGGCTCGCGATGTCGTTGGTGTAGAGCTGATAGCGCTGGGTTGGCGTGTCGATCACGCCCTTGGGCGTGTCGGCGTTGGCCGATGCGAGCGCCGCCCGCACCACCTCGAGGCTGATGCCGTCCTGGAACAACGGTTGCGGCTGCAGCTCGACGCGCACCGCGGGCAGCGCGCTGCCGCCGATCTGGGCGAAGCCGACGCCCTTGATCTGGGACAGGCGCTGGCCGACGATGTTCTGGGCGGAGTCGTAGAGCTGCGCGGGCGTCCTGGTGCTCGAGGTCAGCGCCAGCACCATCACCGGCGAGCCAGCCGGGTTGAACTTGAAGTAGTTCGGGTTGGTGCGGAGCGAGGCCGGCAGGTCGGCGCGCGCGGCCTGGATCGCCGCCTGCACGTCGCGCGCGGCGCCGTTGATGTCGCGCGACAGGTCGAACTGCAAGGTGATCCGGGTGGTCCCGATCGTGCTTTCGGACGTGATCTCGTTGAGATCGGCGATCTCGCCGAGATGTCGCTCCAGCGGCTCGGGGCTGGCGCCGGGGTCCTGCGCCTGCACCTGGATGGTCGGGAAGTCGACCGACGGCAGCGGCGCGATCGGCAGCCTGAGGAAGGCGAACAGGCCAGACAGCACCAGGGCGGCGGCCAGCAGCGTGGTCGCGACCGGACGCGCGATGAAGGGCTGCGAGATGTTCACGCGCGCGCTTCCCCGGCCCGCTTGCCTGGCGCGGCGTCGGTGCCGAAGCGACGGGAGGCGGCGCGTCCAAGCCGGTCGAAGGCGAGGTAGATCACCGGCGTCGTGAAGATCGTCAGCAGCTGGCTGATGGTCAGGCCGCCGACGATCGCGAGCCCGAGCGGGCGGCGCAGCTCGGCGCCGGTGCCGGTGCCGAGCATCAGCGGGATGGCGGCGAACATCGCGGCCAGCGTCGTCATCAGGATCGGCCGGAAGCGCAGCATCGCCGCGCGCTCGATCGCGTCGCGCGGCGACATCCCCTCGCCGCGCTCGGCCTGGAGCGCGAAGTCGATCATCATGATCGCGTTCTTCTTGACGATGCCGATCAGCAGCACGATGCCGATGATGCCGATGATGTCGAGGTCGTCACCGGCGATCATCAGCGCGAGCAGCGCGCCGACCCCGGCCGAAGGCAGCGTCGACAGGATGGTGATGGGGTGCACGAAGCTCTCGTAGAGCACGCCAAGCACGATGTAGACGGCGGCGAGTGCGGCGAGGATCAAATAGAGCTCGTTGCCGAGCGAGCTCTGGAACGCGGCCGCCTCGCCCTCGAAGCTGGTCTGGAACGAGGGCGGCAGGTGGGCCTGGCGCTCGATCGCGACGATCGCGTTGACGGCGGCGCCGAGCGAGACGCCCGGCGCGAGATTGAACGAGATGGTGGTCGCGGGGAACTCGCCAAAATGGGTGACCAGCAGGGGCATCGGCTCGACGTGTACGCTGACGATGGCGGAAAGCGGCACCTGGGTCGTGGTCGAGCCGCTGGAGGATCCGCTCGACGAGCCGGGCTGCACGCCCGACGCGGGCAGGTAGATCTGGTTTAGCGCCGCGATGCTGCGCGCCAGCGAGGGCTCGACCTCCTGGATCACCCGGTACTGCGAGGACTGGGTGTAGATGGTGGACACCTGGCGCTGGCCGAAGGCGTCGTAGAGCGCGCTGTCGACGGTCGCCGGCGTGATGCCAAAGCGCGACGCGGTGGCGCGGTCGATGGTGATCATCACGCCCTGGCCGTTCTGCTGCAGGTCGCTGGTGACGTCGGCGAGCTCGGGGCGGCGCTGCAGGGCGGTGACGATCGCGGGCGCGGTCTTGCCGAGCGCCGCGGCGCTCGGCGCCATCAGCACGAACTGGTACTGGGTGGCGCTGGTCTCGGTGGCGAGCGAGAGGTCCTGCACCGGCTGCATGAACAGCCTGATGCCGGCGACATGGGAGGTTTCTGCGGTCAGCCGCCGCATGATGAGGCCGGCGTTCGGGCGGCCAGCGCTGAGCGGCCGCAGGTTGATCTCGAAGCGGCCCTGGTTCAGCGTGGTGTTGGTGCCGTCGATGCCGATGAACGACGACAGGCTGACCACGTCCGGGTCGGCCAGGATGGCGCCGGCCAGCGCCTCCTGATGCGACGCCATCGCCGCGAACGACGTGGTCTGCGACGCGACCGAGACGCCCTGGATCAGGCCGGTGTCCTGGACCGGGAAGAAGCCCTTCGGGATCACGATGTAGAGCCAGGCGGTGGCGGCGATGGTGAGCGCCACGACCAGCAGCGTGATCGGCTGATGATCGAGCACCACCAGCAGCGCGCGGTGGTAGAGGGCGAGCAGGCGCTCGAAGCCGCGGGTGATCAAGCCGCGACGCTCGCCCGGCCGGGCGGGACCGTATTCCGGCGCCAGCGAGGCGCGCAGGATGCGCGCGCACAGCATCGGCACCAGCGTCAGCGAGACCACTGCCGACAGCACGATGGTGACGGCCAGCGTGACCGCGAACTCGTGGAACAGGCGGCCGACCACTTCGCCCATGAACAGCAGCGGGATCAGCACCGCCAGCAGCGACACGGTAAGCGAGACGATGGTGAAGCCGATCTGGCCGGCGCCGGTCAGCGCCGCCTCCAGCGGCGACATACCCTCCTCGAGGAAGCGCGAGATGTTCTCGATCATGACGATGGCGTCGTCGACGACGAAGCCGGTCGCGATGGTGAGCGACATCAGCGACAGGTTGTCGAGCGAGTAGCCGAGCAAGTACATCGCGGCCAGCGTGCCGACCAGCGACAGCGGCACCGACAGGCTGGGGATCAGCGTCGCCCGCGCGCTGCGCAGGAACAGGAAGATCACCAGCACCACCAGCACCACCGCGAGGCCGAGCTCGAACTCGACGTCGGCGACCGAGGCGCGGATGGTGATGGTGCGGTCGGTCAGCGGGGTCACGTCGATGCCGGCCGGCAGCGAGGCGCGTATCGCCGGCAGCGCGGCCTCGATCGCGTCGACGGTCGCGATCACGTTGGCGCCGGGCTGGCGCTGCACGTTGACGATCAGCGCCGGCGTGCGGTTCTGCCAGGCGAGGAGCTGGGTGTTTTCGGGCGCCTCCACCACCCGGCCGACGTCGCGCAGCCGGACCGGCGCGTTGTTGACGTAGGCGATGACCTGGTTCGCGAGCACCGCCGGATCGGTGATCTGGCTGTCCTCGCGCAACGTGCTCGATTGCAGCGGGCCGTCAAAGCCGCCGGTCGGCGAGTTGACGTTGACGTTGCCGATGGTGGTGCGGACGTTGTCGGCGGACAGGCCGTATGCGTAGAGCGCGCGCTGGTTCAGCTGCACCCGGATCGCGCGCACGTTGCCGCCCGAGACCCGCACCGCGCCGACGCCGCCGATCTGGCTGAGCCGCTGGATCAGCCGGGTGTTGATCGCGTCCTGCACGTCGACCAGCTGCATCGTGCGGCTGGTGATCCCGAGCGTCAGCACCGGGGCGTCGGCGGGGTTGATCTTGTTGTAGATCGGCGGCGCCGGCAGGTCGGTCGGCAGCAGGCTGTTGCCGGCGTTGATCGCCTCCTGGACCTCCTGCTCGGCCTCGTCGAGCGGGGTGTCGAGCGTGAAGCGCAGCGTGATCACCGAGGCGCCGCCCGAGCTCTGGGAGATCATCTGGTCGAGGCCCGGCATGCTGCCGAACTGGTATTCGAGCGGGGCGGTGATCGAGGTCGTCATCACGTCGGGGCTGGCGCCCGGATAGAAGGTCTGGACCTGGATCGTCGGGTAGTCGACGTCGGGCAGCGCCGAGACCGGCAGGAATCGGTAGGCGATGATGCCGACGAGCATGATCGCGATCATCAGCAGCGTGGTCGCGACCGGGCGCAGGATGAACAGGCGAGAGATGTTCATCCGGCGTGCCGGTCCCCGTGCGTGGATGCGGGCGCCGCCTCGGGCGCGTGGGGGATCACCACGGCGGCACCGTCGTGCAGCCGGTCGGTGCCGTCGATCACGACCTGGTCGCCCGCCGCGAGGCCGGAGGTGACGACCGTCCGGTCGCCATGCGCGTAGCCGGCATGGATCTGTCGCACCGCGACCGTCGCTGATTGCGGGCGCGCCTCGATCGTGCCGGCCTGGCGGCCGGACGCGGCGGGCGCCTGCCGCACGAGGTAGACGAAGTTGCCCTGCGGGCCGTTCTGCACCGCGGGCGTCGGCACGATCAGCGCGCCGTGCAGGGTCTGCAGCAGCAGGTGCGCGTTGACGAACTCGTTGGGGAATAGTCGCTCGTCGTCGTTGGGGAAGATGGCGCGCAACTTGACGGTGCCGGTGCTGGTGTCGACCTGGTTGTCGATCGTCTCGACGGTGCCGCTGGCGATCCTGGTGGTGTCGGTCCGGTCATAGGCGTCGACCGCGAGCCTGGTCTGGCCGTGGAGCTTGTCGAGGATCGGCTGGATGTCATCCTCGGCGACGGTGAAGATCACCGAGATCGGCTTGATCTCGGTCACCACCAGGAGGCCGTTGGTCAGCGCCGAGGTGACGAAGTTGCCGGCATCGACCTGACGCAGGCCGACGCGGCCGTCGACCGGCGAGACGATGTGGCAGTAGGTGATGTTCAGCTTCTCGCTGTCGATCTGGCTCTGGTCGATCCGCACCGTCGCCTGGTCCTGGGCGACGGTGTAGACCTGATCCTCGACCGTCTGCTTGGCGATGCTGTCCTGCCGTCCGAGCAGCTGGTAGCGGGTCAGGTCCATCTGCGCCGAGTGCAGCGCCGCGGTGTCGCGCAGGATCTGCGCCTGATACTGTTCGAGCAGCACCTGATAGGGGCGCGGATCGACCAGCGCCAGCAGGTCGCCGCGACGCACATCCTGCCCCTCGTGGAACAGCACCTGTTGCAGGTAGCCGCTGATCTGCGACTGCACGATGACGGTGGCGAGCGGCGTCACGGTGCCGAGCTCGGTCAGCACCACGTCGATGTCGCCGCTGGCGATGGTGGCGACCGCGACCGGCTGCGGCGGTGCGGCCCCGGCATGCACCGCGCGATGCGCCCACGGGCGCCAGAGGAACAGGCCGACCACCAGGAGGATGGCCAGCAGGATGACCAAGGGGCGGCCGCGGCCCCGACGGGGGCGCGCTTGCGTCGCGAGATCATCCTCGGGCAGCGGCGCTTCCGACCGGCCGCCGGTCCGGAACGGCGCCTCCGAGCGGGCGCTGGTGTGGTCGTCCATGCGAGGTCCTGTGTCTGGAGGCCGCGAGGCCCTTTGTCGCGAGACCCTTTGTCTGGAGGCCGCGAGGTCTTTGCAAGCGCGGCGCCAGGCGGTGCCGGCGCTGGTGCGACGTGGACGCGGGCGGCTGCTTGTATCAGGTCCCGCCCGGCGCGGCACCGCTCCGACACCGTCGTGGCGGCTCGAATTGTGACAGGATGCCGGGCAGGGTGGTTGCGAGATTGTGGCGGTTCGATGGCGGGTGCTAACGTTGGGTTAAGCCCGGGACCGGCGATGGCGTTTGATGACGGTCCCGATGGCTTCATCGAGGGGGAGTGTCAGGCGATGTTCCGTAAGCTTCTCGCGCTCGAGACCAGCGCGCTCAAGGCCCAGCTCGACGGCGTGCTCGCCCGTGTCGGCGAGGTCGAGGGTCATCTCGCCCAGAACGCCCGCGACCTGCTCGATGCCGGACGCGAAGCCGCCTGGGCCGGACGCGATGCCGCGTGGCACGGCATCTTCTCGTTGCGACGGCCGATGTGAGACCGCTGGGTCATGGCCTTGTCGCGCCGTGACCGCTGAGCTCGTCGCCCGCGTCCGCCGGCAGCAGCGCGCAGAGTGGCGGCGCCACTAGCGCGACCAGGCCCACGGTGATGAAGGCGGTGCTGAAATCGGCGAGGTGCGGGTGCGCGTGCCCACGCCACGCCACCGAGGCGGCGAGCGCCGCCGCCGCGACGCAGATGCCGAGCGTGAGCATCACCTGTTGCAACGTCGCGTAGAGGCTGGTCGCGGCGCTCAGCCGCGCCGCTGGCACGTCGGCGTAGGCGATGGTGTTGTAGGCGGTGAACTGCAGCGCCTGGAAGAAGCCGCTGAGGAACAGCACGATCTCGATCGCCGCGCGACGATCGCCGGGGCCGAAGCTCGCGCAGGCGAACGCGAACAGCGCGGCCGCGAGCCCGTTGCAGATCATCACCCTCCGGTAGCCGACCCGTCGCAGCAGCCTGCGCGACACGCCGCGCATGGCAAGGCCGCCGGCCGAGGTCACGAAGGTGGTCAGCCCCGACTGCGCGGGCGACATGCCGATCCCGAGCTGCAGCAGCAGCGGCAGCAGGAACGGCGTGGCGCCGATCGCGATCCTGGTCGCACTGCCCGCCAGCACCGAGATGCCGAAGGTCGGGATGCGCATCAGGGTGAAGTCGAGGATCGGCCGCTCGACCTTCCGCGCATGCAGCGCGTAGAGTCCGGCGGCGACGGCGCCGAGGCCGAGCACCGCGGCGCTGACGGCGATCGGCAGCGCGCTTCGGCTCGCGAGCTCGAGCCCGAAGATCAGCGAGGCGAGCGCCACCCCGGACAGCACCATGCCGGGGAGGTCAAAGCGGGTGGTGCCAGCCGCCCGGATTTGCGGGATGACCAGGAGTGCGGCCAGCAGGCCGAGCGCGCCGATCGGCACGTTGATCAGGAAAATCCAGCGCCAGGAGAGCTCGGTCACCAGCAGGCCGCCGACCGGTGGCCCGATCATCGGCCCGATCGTCGCCGGTACCAGCAGCCAGTTCATCACCGCGATCAGCTCGCTTTTGGCGGTCGTCTGCAGCAGCACCAGGCGGCCGACCGGCACCATCATGGCGCCGCCGGCACCCTGGATCAGGCGGGACGCGATCAGGAAGCCGAGGCTGCCGGAGGCGGCGCAGAGGATCGAGCCAAGGGTGAACAGCAGGATCGCGCTCGCGAACACCGTGCGGCTGCCGTATCGGTCGGCGATCCGGCCGGACGCCGGGATGAACACCGCGAGGCTCACCAGATAGGAGGTCAGGGCGATGCTCATGTGCTCGGGATCGACCCCGAAGGAACGCGCCATGCTGGGCAGCGCGGTCGCCAGCACGGTGCCGTCGAGCTGCTCCATGAACATCGCGGTCGCGATCACCAGCGGCACGATGTGGCCGCGATTGGCGGGCGGCGACCGCGGCATCTGCCCATGGATGGTTTCGTCGATGATCGCGCTGGGCACGCCGCAACACACCTCCGACCGCGGGCGCGCTGCATCACCGCGGACCGCGGCCGATCAGTGCCCCAGATGCTGACCGAAGAAGTCGCCGATCTCGGTGAACGCCTCCTTGGCTTCCGGCACGCGGTCGTCGAACTGATATTGGGCGTGGCTCTCGCCCTCGAACACCTCGAGCTGGGCTTCCACGCCGGCTCGCCGCAGCTTGCGATGGACCCGCACCGTGTTGCTGAGCAGGATGTCGCGCGTCCCGGTGGTCAGGATCGTCGGCGGAAATCCGTGCATGTCGCCATACACCGGCGAGAGCAGCGGGTCGGCGAGATCATGCCCCTGCGCGTAGACCTTCGTCGCCGCGTCACAGAAGCCGTCGCGCGAAACGAGCACGTTGTCGACCTTCTCATTGGTGTAGAACGTGTCTCCGACCTTGGTCACGTCCGACATCGGCGTGCCCGGCGCGATGGCTCCCGGCACCGGCAGCCCGAGCTGCTTGGCCCTCAGCACCATCTCCAGCGTGATCGCGCCACCGGCCGAGGTGCCGAAGAACGCCATGTTCTTCGGATCGTTGGTCTTGAGCAACTCCTTGTAGACCGCGATCGGATCGTCGACGGCGGCCGGGAAATACGCTTCGGGCGGCATACGGTAGTCGACGGAAATCACCTTGTAGTGCCCGAAACCGGCCATCATAATGGCCTCCGTCGGTCCGGCCTCGCCGGGAAACAGGACGTAGCAACCGCCATGGACATGGATGAGCAGCTTGTTCTGGTTCTCGGGCGGAATGCTCTCGGGTGTGACGACGTAGACCTTCACGCCAGCCATGGTCGCCGGCTCGATCCTGACGTGTAGCCGGTCGAGCATGCCGGGAACGGTCTTGATGATGTCCGCCGCCTGCTTGTCGGCGAACGTGCGCCACTCGGCTCCTGTGTTGTACTGGAGGTTCCAGTTCGGGTTGTAAGGTCGGGCGATGATCGCCTGCATCGCCGGACTGATGTCGGCTGTCGGGGCCGGAAGATCCTTGGCCGGCACATCGAGCGGTGCTGCGAGGGCGGCGCTCGCGCCCGCCAGCATCGCGCCCGCCAGCATCGCGTACCTCAACGGAATTGCCGCCAAGCGGCGGACTCTGAAGCTCATTGATTTCTCTCCCCATTTCTTTCGCCCTCGCTTTGGACGCGAAGGTAGCGCTACCATCCTAGGTGCTTCAGCCTCGCGGGCGCAACGGCCGTCGCGAGATCGCACCCCGCTCGGTAAGCCAAGCCGCTTGCGTGGACGCCTCTGTGGGGCTTCAAGCTTGGGCATGCCTGACTTCACCATCGAGTCGGCCCATGGCGGGCTGGTCGCCGGCGTCGACGAGGCCGGCCGCGGTCCGCTGGCGGGGCCGGTGGTCGCGGCGGCGGTGGTGTTTCCGCGCGGCGTGCCGGCGGTGCTCGCGCCGCTGCTGGACGACAGCAAGCGGCTCGATCCGGAGGCGCGCGCCTCGGCCTACGCGGCGCTGCTGGCGTCTGGCGCGGCCGAGATCGGGGTTGGCGCCGCGTCGGTGCGCGAGATCGTGCGGATCAACATTCTGCGCGCGAGCCTGCTCGCGATGGCGCGCGCGGTCGGGCGGCTGCCCGGGGCGCCAGAGCTCGCGCTGGTCGATGGCAACGTCGCGCCCGCGCTTGGCTGCGCGGTGCGCTGCGTGGTCGGTGGCGACGCGCGCTCGCTCTCGATCGCCAGCGCGTCGATCGTTGCCAAGGTCGTGCGCGACCGTCTGATGGCGCGGCTCGCCTGCCGGTGTCCGGGCTATGGCTGGGAGACCAACGCCGGGTATGCGACCGGCTCGCACCGAGCGGCGCTGCGCGCGCTTGGCGCGTCGCGGCACCATCGCCCGACCTTCGGCAGCGTGCGTCAGCTGGCGCTTGAGCTCGCCTCGTGACGGCGCGATGAGGGACGGCGCCGACCGCCCGCTGGAGCTGCCGCTCAACCGCATCCTGCGCGGCGACTGCGTGCAGCACATGCGCATGCTGCCTGCGAGCTCGATCGACTGCATCTTCGCCGATCCGCCCTACAACCTGCAGCTGCGCGGTGAGCTGCGCCGGCCCGACGACAGCCTGGTCGACGGGGTCGACGAGGACTGGGACCGGTTCGACGATTTCGCGACCTATGACCGCTTCACCCGCGAGTGGCTTGGCGAGGCACGCCGGCTGCTGCGCAAGGACGCGACGATCTGGGTGATCGGGTCGTATCACAACATCTTTCGGATCGGCGCGGTGTTGCAGGAGCTTGGGTTCTGGATTCTGAACGACGTGATCTGGCGGAAATCGAACCCGATGCCGAACTTCCGCGGCCGTCGCTTCACCAACGCGCACGAGACGCTGATCTGGGCGGCGCGGGGGTCTGACTCCCGCTACCGCTTCAACTACCAGGCGATGAAGGCGCTGAATGACGAGTTGCAGATGCGGAGCGACTGGCTGCTGCCGCTCTGCACCGGCGCGGAGCGGCTGCGCAACGCGCACGGGCTGAAGCTGCACCCGACCCAGAAGCCGGAGGCGCTGCTGCACCGGGTGCTGCTGGCGAGCACTGTCGCGGACGACATCGTGCTCGATCCGTTCCTTGGCAGCGGCACCACGGCGGTGGTCGCCAAGCGGCTGCACCGCCGCTACATCGGCATCGAGCGCCATCCCGCCTATGTCGAGGCGGCGCTGGGACGGCTGCTGGCCGAGCGGCGGCTGCCGGCGGCGAGCGTTGGCACCACGCGAGGGCGCGAGGCGAAGCGGGTGCCGTTCGGGCGGCTGGTCGAGACCGGGCTGATCGCGCCGGGCACGGTGCTGACAGACGGGGCGCGCCGGGTGTCGGCGACGGTCGCGGTCGACGGCAGCCTGGTCGCGGGAGCGTGGCGGGGCTCGATCCACCAGGTCGGGGCGAGGCTGCAGAACGCGCCGAGCTGCAACGGGTGGACGTTCTGGCATGTCGAGCGGGATGGCGCGCTGGTGCCGATCGATGCGTTGCGTGAGGGGTTGCGGTAGCGGCTGGTCGGGTGGCCGGTTGACAGGCGGTGCGGACGGTGGGGCGGCAACTTGAAATAAAATCGCGAATTCAAGTTCGGGGCGAGCCTTGGCCGGGGCGTCGATCGATGGGGCATGATGCAACGTGGCTGCAACCGGATGAAGCGATTTGACGCCGTGGCCTGCTCAATGATGCTCATGCGTCCGGGGCGTCGGCGTCGGCACACGCCCTGTCGCGCGGACGGCAGCGGCGTCGCGGCTTACGGGATGGCGGGCGACTTCGACATGTCATGAACGGCTCCTTCAACCGTCAGGATCACGTCAGGCGGATACGATAACACCCGCCGGATCGCCAAGGGGCGTGAGTGTCGGCCGATCGAGAACCGTCGATGGCCCAACCGGTGGAGTTGAGCGTGCGTAAAGATTTAAATCGATCGCTTGCAAGCGTGCTGGCCATTGTGTTGGCGGCGCCAGGCTTCGCAATGGCCGCCGATACGCAGACACGCACCGTGGGGCCTCAGCTCGACGGCTCGATCGTCGCCTCCGACAACCAGCTTCTGACGCCAGCCGGCAGGACGGTGCAGCTCGGCTCGCCCGTGCGCGCCAAGGCGATCGCGGTCAACCCGAACACCTCGACACACACGGCCGCCGTGCTCCTGATGGGCGCGGCCGAATCCGTGATCATCTTCGACACGCGCACCGGTGCGGTGCTGCAGCGTTACGCGCCGGTCTCGATCAGCGGATCGACATACAAGAATGATCCGACGGGGTCGTTCGCCGGCATCGCCTACTCGCGCGATGGTTCCAAATTGCTGTTCAGCCAGGATGACAGCAACCTTCAGGTCGCGACCGTGAGCATGGTCAACGGCGAGCTCACTCCTTCCGCGGTGATCCCGATCCCGGCGCCGAACAATCCGAACCTGTTTACACCCGGCACGGCCGATCCCGGCGGGCTCGCGCTCAACGGCGACGATGAGAGCCTCGTCGCGCTCAGCGCGAGCAACGCGCTCGGCGTCGTGGACCTCAAGACCGGCAAGATGATCAAGCAGATCGCGGTCGGCAACGCTCCAAACCATGTCGTGGTCGCCGATGGCAAGGCCTTCGTCGCCGACGAGGGTGGACGCGTGGCGACCCCGTCCGACTTCACGACGTTGTCCGACGGCACGCCGATCGTGGCGGATCCGACCACTGGGGCTGCCACCACTGGAACGGTCTCGGTGGTCGATCTCGCGTCGGGCAAGGTCGTCAAATCAATCGACGTCGGTCTCAATCCCGCGGGCATGACGGAGGCGAACGGCTCCATCTATGTCGCGAACACGTACAGCAATTCGATCTCGGTCATCGATGTCGCGACGAACTCGGTCACACGGACGATCAAGGTCGGCGTGCCGCTGCCATACGGCTCGTTTGGCGCGGGCCCCGACGCCGTCGCGGTGGTTGGCAACAAGGCCTACGTCACGCTCGGCCAATCCAACGCGATCGCGGTGGTCGATCTTCGCAAGGGTGACGACGCTGCGGTCATCGGATACATACCCACGCTCTACTTTCCCACATCGATCGTCTATGACACGTCCGATGACAAGCTGGTCGTTGCCGACGACAAGGGCATTGGCGCGCAGGGGTCGATCGGCAACGCGGAAGGTGTCGATGGCTTCAACACCCACCAGGATACCGGCACCGTCAGCCTGATCCCGATCCCCGATGCCGGCAGGTTGTACGACGACACGCTGAAGGTCGTGAGGAACAACAACTGGCTGTCGCGCAATGTGCTGGTCGGACCCGGCTTTGCGAACCCCGCCGCGGCGCCGGTCGCCATTCCAAAGCACATCGGCGAGCCGTCGCTCATCAAGCACGTCTGGTACATCATCAAGGAGAACCGCACGTACGACCAGATGCTCGGCGACGTGTCCCAGGGCAACGGCGATCCGTCGCTCGCGGTCTTCGCAGGCAACGTCCCGAACCAGCATGCGCTGCTCAAGCGCTTTCCGCTGCTCGACAATGTCTACGCGCCGAGCCGCCAGTCGGCCGATGGGCACCCGTGGACGATCGAGTCGGGATCGTTCTACTCCAACGATATCCTGTCGCCGGACTGGATTCGGTCTTATCCGGGCGGCAATGACAACGACGCCCTCACGTTCACGCCGAGCGGCTACATCTGGACGGGGGCGGTCAAGAAAGGTCTGAAGGTCAAGATCTACGGCGAGTGGAGCGACGGGTCGGTCGTCGCGAACAATCCCGCCACCGGCCAGCCGTACACGTGGGCCGATTTCTACAACACCTCGCTCTACAATGAGACCGGCGGAAAGCAGGGGTCGAAGATCGTCCCGCCCGGCTCGGACTCCGAGCGTTCCCAAATCCCGGCGGTCAACTCGCTGCTCGATCCGCATTACCCGTCGTTCAACCTCGGGATCCCGGATCAGTACCGGATGGACTACTACCTCCCGATCCTCGCGGCACAGGATGCGGCGAACGAGGTCCCGAACCTGACGGTGATATGGCTGCCTGACGATCACACCGCCGGGACCAGCGATGGCTATCCGTTGCCCAACAACTATCAGGCCGACAACGATCTCGCGCTCGGCCGCCTTGTCGATGCGATCAGCCACAGCAAGGTCTGGCCGTCCTCGGCGATCTTCGTGACGGAGGACGATGCGCAGGACGGCGTCGACCATGTCGACGGTCACCGCGAGCCGGGCTACGTGATCAGCCCCTACAGCGTCTCACCACAATCAGACGGCGTCGGCCGAGTGATCAACACGACCTATACCGTCGTGAACATGGAACGGACGATCGAGAACATCCTCGGGCTGCCGCCGATGTCCCAGTTCGATCGCGTTGCCTCGCCGATGTTCGACGCCTTCCAGAACACGCCGAATGATGAACCGTTCACCTATGTTCCGGCCAACACGCCACTGAACATCGGACCCGGCGGCACGCCGATCGCTGGCACCGGCGGGCCGAACTACGCGCTGAACACGCATACGACGACGCCGTTCGAAAAGGCCTGGGAGGTCGCATCCGACCGCGTGATGCGGCCGAACATGGCCAAGGCGGACATTGTTGACGAGAACTTCCTCAATCATGTCATTTGGTATTCGGCCACGAATTGGAAGCGTGCCTATCCGGGTGAAAAGGCCATGCTTCTGCCGGCGGCCTTCCACAATGTCGTCAAGCCGACGAATAGCGATAACGACTGAACGGATAGCTGTTTCGCGGCGTCTTTCCCTGCGGGTAAAGACGCTGGCGGGATGCTGATGTCCGAAAGGGTGCTGAAGACTTATACGAGCGTTCTCATGGGTTTACCCTGTTGGACCCGCGTGCGTGTGACGACGACGGTCGCTATCGGGATGCAAGCGCTGCTGCGGAGTCGGGCCGATGATGTCGATCCAGGTCGCTAACGGGTTTCGGTTGGCGTGTTTGTCTGGTTGACACACGGGAGAGACAGGAGTGCGAAAACTTGAAAAAATTTCGCGAATTCAAGTCGGGGGCGGGTTCTGGGCGCTCCTGATCCGCTGGAATCTGTCGCGATGGCATGTTGCCACGTGGCTTTAATCAGAAGAAGCCGTATGACGCCATGGCCGCTCGTCATTGGGCTGGCGGCGTCAAGAATTGGAGTCTAGGACCCGAGGTCCCAGCGGATCGAAGGCAGCGCCGCATCAGCGCGAAGATAAGAAGGGCCAGGGTTTTACCCCATCGATCCGCTCCGCGGCTCGATCCGATCAGCCTTCGGCGTGAGACGAGAAGACGAATGGATTTCAAAGGCTCCGCCTTTGATGGGGTTCAAGGGGCGAAGTCCCTTGGCTTTCTGCGGTAGCGCTTGCGGCCGTCACGTTCGAGGCTGCCGGTCAGGCCAAGGCAAGCCTCAGGGAGGCGGCGTCGCGGCGGGGGGCGGTGCCGAACATGCGGGAGAATTCTCGGCTGAACTGTGAGGGGCTCTCGTAGCCGACGCGGCGGGCGGCGGTCTCGGCGTTCGCGGTGCCGGACGTCATCAGCCGGCGCGCTTCCAGCAGGCGGAGCTGCTTTTGATATTGCAGCGGCGTCATCGAGGTGAGCAACTTGAACTGGCGGTGGAAGGCGGATGGGCTCAGGTGCGCGACGGCGGCGAGTTCCTCGACGGTGACTGGCTCGGCGTAGCGCTCCCGCAGCCAGTGGATGGCGGTGATGACCCGCCGGGAGTGACTTGTCGCCAGGGCGACGCGGGCAATCGCGCCGCCGTCCGGCCCGGTTAGCAGCCAGTAGCAGATTTCGCGCATGATCATCGGCGCGAGGGTCGGGATCGCCGCCGGCCTGTCCAGCAGGCGGACCATCCGGAGCGCGCAATCGGCGAGCGGGCCATCGAGGTCGATCACCCGCACGCCGCCTGCGTTGTCGTTGTCAGGAAGCGGGGATTTGGCCGATCCGTCCACGACGTCGCGCATCATGCCGAGATCGAGCTCGATGACGAGGCCGAGAAAGGGTTCGCTGGGGGTCGCGTGGGTGACGCTGCCGAAGGCCGGCGCCTCGAGGCTGACCAGCAGCGCCTGGCCCGCGCGGTACTCGAAACGCCTGGTGCCAAACATCGTCCACTTGGCGCCCTGCGCGACGACGCACAGCGCCGGCCTGAAGATCAAGTGGCCGGGCCGCGTCTCGTGGTCCGCCCGGAGGATGGTCAGGCCGTCGAGGGCGGTCGCGACGGGGCCCGGACCGCTTCTGTCGGCGGTGTAGCGGGTGAGGATGTCAACGAGCTCACCGAGCATTTTCCTGCCTTCGCACCATGACGCCGATTGCTCAGGACATGGGGTCAAAGCAGGATCAGGCAAGAAACGGGGAGGTTTGGGCATTCGTGCCGGGCGCCGGCCGCCATATGTCGTGGCTCGGACTGATCAGCGGAAAGGCGAGCCCTGAGATGGCGGACTTCAACACATCGACCACCAGGACGGCGATCGTGACCGGCGGCAGCCGCGGGCTGGGACGGAACACGGTGCTCGCGCTCGCGGCGCGAGGCGTCGACATCATCCTCACCTACAACGCCAATCGTGCGGAGGCCGACAAGGTGGTGGCCGCCGTCAGGGAGACGGGCCGCAAGGCGGTGGCGCTCCAGCTTGATACGGGCAAGACCGGGGCGTTCGACGCCTTCGTGGAAAGCGTGCGGTCGGAACTGACGAGCTTTGGCACCGGGCGCTTTGACTATCTCGTCAACAACGCCGGCAACTCGCACCACAATGCCTTCGACCAGACGACCGAGGAAGAGCTCGACGCGCTCTACAACGTCCACTTCAAGGGTGTGTTCTTCCTGACCCAGAAGCTGCTGCCGCTGATCAGCGACGGCGGCCGGATCGTCAACATCTCGTCGGGCCTGACCCGCTTCAGCCTGGCGGGCAGCGCGTCCTATGCCTCGATGAAGGGGGCGATCGAGGTGCTGACCAAGTACATGGCCAAGGAGCTGGGGCCACGCCGGATTGCCGTCAACGTCGTGGCACCCGGCGCGATCGCCACCGATTTCAGCGGCGGCATGGTTCGCGACAACACCGGTGTGAACAAGATGGTTGCCGACATGACGGTGCTTGGCCGGGCCGGTCTGCCAGACGATGTCGGCCCGATGATCGCGTCGTTGCTGTCGGATGATAATCGCTGGGTGAACGCGCAGCGCATCGAGGTTTCGGGCGGCATGGCCGTCTAGCTGTAACGGCGCGGGCTCGTCAAGGCAGGTGATAACAGGGGCGCACCGATGATGGTCGCTATCGGGATGCCGGCAGGCCTTCCACCAGCGACCCGCACGCCGCCTTCGGTCGGGGGCGCTCATCGTCCGGGTTCTCGCAGCCGATGGAGGCATTATGACCAATCTGATCGATGGCGGGGGATTTCGGCAAGACCGCGACCATGTCTCTCGCGCAATGTCCGTGAGTCCGAAGGTCGATCTCGGCGCCTTGCGTTAGCAACGTCACGGGGACCACGATCTCGGTTGGATTGGGGGAAACGCGGCTGAGAATCCTGATGCTGGTCGCGCAGAACGGCGCGTAGAGATCGGGCCGGCCGAGAAGCACTTTGCGGAGACGGCGCCGGACGAGACGAGGCGAGTATAGTATCGTGGGGGGAGAGCGCATGTCCGCGTTGTCCTCTATGTAGTCGACGATGTTCAGCAATCCATCGATGCCTCGATCGCCTGGCAGGATGGCGTCCGGCAGCGCTCCGCGCGCGCGTGGGCGGCGGCGGCCCTGACGGCGCGGTATGTCGGCGCGGTGTCGTTTGGATCCCAGGTCGGTTTGCCCGGGAGTGCCGATGCGCGTGCGCTGCCCGCGGCCAAGGCAGGTGATGACAGGGGTGGGCGCACCGATGACGGTCGCCATCGGGATGCGAGCGCTGCTGCGGAGGCGGGTCGACGATGTCGATCCGGGTCGCTATCGGGTTGCCGGCAGGCCTTCCAACAGCGTTTCGCAAGCGGCCTTTGGCCGGGGATGTCCATCGTCCGGGAAATCGCATCCGCTCGCGAGATTTCTGCGGACTTGATCAATGGCGGGTGACCTCGGCAAGACCGAGACCATGTCGCCCGCGCAATGTCCTTGGTCTCGGATGTCGACAGCGACGCCTTGCGCTAACAACGTCACGGGCACCACAATTTCGGTTGGATCGGGGGAGACGCGGCTTAGGAGTTTGACGCTGGTCGCGCAGAATGGTGCGTAAAGATAGGGCCGACCGAGAAGCACGCGGCGGAGACGGCGCCTGATGAGACTGCGCGAATAAAGCACCCTGTCGCGGCGGCTCATGTCCGCGTTGTCGTCCATGTATTTTACGATATTGAGCAACCCGTCTATGGCCTCGATCGCCTGGCAGGATGGTGTATGGCACTGCTCCGCGCGCACCCGGGCGGCGGCGGCCCTAACGGCGTCGTATGTCGGCGCCGTGACGTTCGGGTCCCAGCCGGATATCGTCCGGAGGCGGGATGCGCACGCGCTCCCCGCGGCAAGGCAGGCCACAAGCGCGCCGACAGTGAGGTTGGATGCTCTGCTCATCATCGTACCTGAAAGAATTTGAATTCTCTCTCCATCACTCCGGGCACTTTGATTTCCTCGCCCCCAACTGCCCAATCCGGTCGATAGTTTCGGACCGGACGACCGTGTTCGGTGACGCCTGGGACACTTTCTAGTTCACCCTCGGTATCGTAGCCAGCCCTCGGCTCTCCCTCCTTCGGCATGGTCATCGGGCTATAAAAGTGGGTGGCCCCTCGCGAGTTGTCGCTGATCCGTCCGGTCAGGATCGCGGTGGCGAGCTGGAGGCTGGCGTTGCTGGGCGAGTGGCTGTGAGAGTAATCGTCCCACACGGCGGACACCCGGGTCGCGTGCTGGTGTTTCATCCGGTTGACGACTGTCCAGCCGACCGCGGTCTGTTCCGTGCCGTTCGCGCCTCGCGCCTCGGATGAAATGATAGTGGCCAGGTCACGGATGTTTTGCTGAAGCAGTTGTTCCTGCGGTGTTGGGCTGCGCGGGCCAGGCTGTGGAGACATGACGATGCTTCTGGAAGACATCGGTGATGCTGGAAGCGGTCGAAGTGGAGACCGTAAGCCTGTCTTTGACATTACAAATTGGGGTCTGGGGCCCGCGGCCCCAGCGGGTCGAGGGCAGCGCCCTCGCCTTGCTTGCCGGCGGCCGCCACGATCAACCGCGTCATCGCGTCGCGGATGCGTTCGGCCTGGGCGCGCTTGGGGTTGGTGGTGCCGGCGGCGCGGACCAGCATGGTGGCGTTGGCCTCGAACACCAGCACCTGGCCGTCCGGCAGCAGGGCGCAGTCGAGACCGGCGAAGTCGAGGCCGAGGCGGCGGCCGATCGCAACGAGCGCGTCCGCCGCCCGGCCGGTGAACACGCGCTTGTGGTCGGCGAGGAAGGCGTCCTCCTCGTCGCGCATCCAGCCGGTCATGGTGGCGCGCCAGTAGTGCAGCAGCCAGTCGGCGCCGATCGCGAGGTGGACCGGGAACACCGCGCCGCCGACGAACACCAGGCGATACTTGCGATACCAGCCGTCGTGGCCGCGGTAGTCGTGGAACCGGGTGATGTAGCAGGTGTCGCCGGACAGCGCGGTGGCGGCGGCGGCCAGCTGCGCCGGCGACACCTGCTACA
>CAXTPV010000021.1:0-20451 GCA_964246135.1 uncultured Acetobacteraceae bacterium
ATCGGGAGACCTCCGGCAAAAGCTAGAAAGGCTCCACCAAACCGGGTCAACTTCATAGCGAGCGGATCGTTCTGACCCCACGCCTGGTTGAGCGCAGGACGACCAGGGCGATCGACAGCCAACTGATCCAGTGAGGCGGGCCACATGACAACGCTGCTCGATCGCACACCCGAAATGGTTCTGACGTGAGTCACGACCCAAAACCGCTGTTGCGGCGAGGGCAGGCTGTAACGTCGATCAGTACCTTGTCCTCAGCCTCCACCGAGCTAGAGACTACTGCGCAAGCGATGACGGGCTCGGTTGGGCAGACCAACACGCAAGCAACGGTGATGGCGACAGCAGCTGAGCAGGCGAGCGCGGGCATGCAGACCGTGCCAGCGGCGGCCCAGGAGTTGTCGGCCTCGATTGGCAAGATCAACAGGCAGGTCATAACTAGCGCCCGCATGACCGACGAGACGGCGCAGGAGGCGCGGCGCACGGATTCGACCGTGCGGGCGGCCGGCACGTCCGGAAACGTTTGGCCACGGTCTCAGTCGCTGTGACTGTAGCCGTCGGGTTCGGCGTCCCGGCCCGGCGGCAGCGATCAAAGCGCGCCGTACTGCCCGAGGTTCCGGCTGGAAGTGACCTAAGAGGCCGGGACGTCTCCGAAATCGACCCCGACATAAAGCTCGGCGACCGGGATCGAGATGCCCATTGCGGGCAGCTCGAGGGTCTCCTCGTCCGTCAGGCCAGCCACCCGGAACGGACCGCCGGCGTCGTCGCGCGAGAGCACGGTGATCGCACGCGTCTCAGACTCGACGATGACGTAGGTCAGGATCGACGGCACATCCTGATACTCGCGCAGCTTCAGGATGCGATCGTTGCGGCCGGTCGACGGGCTCACGACCTCGAAGACGACGACCGGCTGGTCGACAAAGCGACCGCGGCCGTCGGGGCCGCTGCAGGTCACCGTGGCGTCCGGGTATCGGACCTTGTTTCCCGATGTCGCGACGCCGCCGCCCTCGGCGGGCATGGCCTCGCACGGCCCGCCGCGCAGCCGAAGCGTCAGCTGGACGATCGTGTTGCGGGAGATGCGGCCATGGTTGTTAGTGCCGCCGGTCATGGCGACCGGCTGGATGCCGTCGAACTCGTAGCGTCCTTCCTGAGCATCGGCCCAGGTGAAGAACTCGTCCTGCGTCATCGGCTTGCGAACAGCGACGTTCATGGCGTGGACCTTAGCACCGGCGGACATGGACTTCCTCCTTTTGGTGACGCACGCGGGTATGGGCCGCCGAAGCCGGCAGCCTCCACTTGCTAGAGGACGCAGCCGGAAGGGGGGCAAAGGCAAACGGGGTGGTGCGGACGGGCCTGAGACCCGTCAGCCCTCTTATCCAGCCGCACGCGGGAAGGGGACCGCCTCATGCGAGGTCCTCTGGCGGGTTCCAGGGGAGAGAAGGAGGGGCCGGAGCCCCCGCCGGGGTGTCAGGGCCCGAAGGCGGCGATCTGGGCCGCTGTAGTGGCCTGGCTGACCGAGCGGACCGGGGCTGAACCCTCGTAGGGCTTTCAGTCCTGGCCACTGAGATGGGTGTAGGCGGAGGCGGCTCCCTCGACCACGGTGGGGCGTTGGCATAGATTGCATCTGCCCGAGGTCGGCCCGTTGATGCAGGATTTCAGGTCCTGTGGACGAACACAGACTTGGCCGCTTGGATCATGCGGGTGAGCACGGCGACAGCGATGGCCGCCCCACCTCGCTGAGCGGGTAGCGTGCGGGCGTGTAGCCTCCGGCCGATCAGGTGTTTGTGTCGGCCGATCGTGGTCTCGACCAAGTTGCGTCTGCCGTACCCGGTTGCCAGCCGATGCGGCCTTTTGCCGCCTTGGGTCGATGTGGCGGTCGCGTGGACTCTAGGCGTCGGCGACGTCCGTGCTGGGCTCTGCGCAGGTGCGTGGCGGGATGACGACTTCCACTGACGGATCGTGCTGGCGGGCCGCCGCGGCCTAGTAGACAGGTTCGCCATCGTAGGCGCCATCCACGGTCGCGCTGGTGATGATGCGCTCTATTTGGCAGAGCAGGGCAGGGCCGGTGCCTGGCCCATGTCATCGACGTTGTTTTCGGTGAGCACGTGCGCGGCGATCTCGCCGGTCGTGCTGTGGACGGCAAGGTGCAACTTGCGCCGTTGCCGCCGCATGCGGACGTGCTTCTCGGCATTCCATTCGCCTCTGGCGAACAGCTGCAGCCCGGTGCTGTCGAGCACGAGGTGCACGGGCCCGTCGAAGACCGCCCGAGGCTGGCGTCCGGCGAAGGCGCGACCACGCCGGGACAGGGTGGTATGATCAGGAATGGCCAACTCGAGGCCGAGCAGGCGCAGGACACTGCGGCTGAACGCCTTGTCCCGACGCAGGGCCAGGTGGAAGACGAGACTTAGGGTCAGCACCAATTCAATCGCCAGGTCGGAGTATCGTGGCTGCTCGCCCGGCGTGGTCCGGTGCGGCGCCTGCCAGCCGGCGAGTGCTGCATCGTCGCGCCAGAAGGTCAGATCACCCCGGCGCCGCAGCCCGGTTTCGTAGGCAGGCCAGTTGGTCACTCGATAGCGCCGCTCCGGAATGCGGTGACGCGGGCGGCGTTGTGCTTGAACGGCATGCCAGCGACGTAGCCGGGGTACTCGGCTGAGGCCATCCGGTCGCCTCCAAGCACCAGCGAGGAATGCCTCCCGCAGCAGCGCCTCGGCGAACCCGGTGCGCAACGTGGTGAACAGGGCAGGGCGGTGGTCTCCACCGGATGGCTGCAAGCGAGGTGATGCGGTCCGACCTCGCGCTTCTCCTCGTCGCGCCAGATGGCCTCGCCGTCGAGCGCCCCGAAGGTGACCGGCAGCACGGCGCGCTCGGCCAGCGCCTGCGCCCGCGCGCAGCCGATCACCGCCCAGAGCTCGGGGGCGTCGAGCTCGACCTCGCGCGTGCGTGCTCACAGTCCCTTGCGGTAGGGCAGCCACAGGATGCCCCTGCCGTTCGCGCGCTCCAGCGTGCCCGATAACAGCAGCCGCCCGGCGGCGTACTCGAGCGGCGGCGTCCTGGTCGGGCTCGCGGCTCTGGGCCAAAGTGGCCGGATCGGTTTCGGCGAGCGCCGGCAGGTGATAGACCCCGTCGACCACCAGCAGCGTGTGATGGCAGCGGGACTCGGCGAGGTGGAGATCCGGCGCGGCGGCGATGCCCTGGTAGCCGGCGAGGCCGCGGCTCGGGTCGGGCGTGTTGTCGGCGGCGCGAACGGACAGGCGGTGACGGTCAACCATCGCGCGTATGTCGATGGCATACCGCGGCGGCTTGCTGCTATGCGCCAAGCTACGGCTTTCCCGCGTACCGCTTGGTCGTCTGCGACGATCTCTATGTCGCGACGACGAGCGCAGGGCAGGATTACCGTGGTGTCCTGATGCAGCTAACCGGCGTGGGCTTCATGCTCAACGCCAAACGGAACGATCAGCTTCAGCGGCTTGTGGAGGACGCCGAGGCTCTGTCGGCCTGGATCGGCAAGCTGAAGCGCTCTCGCTCAGGGCCGCGCATATCGCGCGTCCGCCGCAGCCCTTTCCGCCGGCTCGCAGGCGATTCGTTAGCAAGGTGGTTGCCGGAATGGAGGAGCAGACTGGCCGTGTCGTTGGCGATGGTTGGTCGACAGCATTGTCATTCTACTCTGCCTTCGAAATTTGATGATCCGGTGCGCAAGCATTCGCGTGGAGCGTCAAGGAAAAGCGCGACGTAGCAATCCCAGGTTTCAACCAACAGGTTTGGTCGAGTCGAATGACATCTGGCACCTGAGTGGGTCAGTAAAGGCCGTCGTCGAAGCTATTTACTGCGCAGACTCGTCGAATTATGCGGTCTCTGGCCCGTCGATATCGCTTTCGCAGCAGTCAATCGGATTGAGAAGCGCGCGGGCCGCCCAGATCGCGGCTAAATTGCCTCCTTCCTGCTGCCAGAAATCGTGATCGGCATGCATCACCCTGTCGGCGGCGTTGCTGATGTGACGATAGACGGCTCTGTGTGCCTCGCTCCGGTCACGGCGCAAGACCGCATCGTAAATGCGTCGATGCTTCTGGGCGACCGCGGACGCGAAGTCTCGCCTCCTCGCCTCGTTCGCACGCGTGATGCCGATCGCCAGTCGGATCGGCTCGGCGAACAGCCGAACAAACTGGTTCCAGTAGGCGTTGGACGTCGCCCGACCGATCGCCAGGTGAAAGTCGAGGTCTTCCTGCACGCCGCTGCCTCCTTCGCTGGTGGAGCGGTCAATCGCCCGCAGCGCCGCTTCGATCTCTTGGCATTGCGGACCTGTCCGGCGCTCAGCGGCCAACGCCGCCATCTCTGCCTCGATCGAACGCCGGACCTCGAGGAAGCCAAGCAGGCCGTCAATCGAGCGCGGCATCGACAGTCCTGCGTCCGACGGTCCGCCCGCGGCGCGCACACGGGTCGGTGCTCCCTTCCGAGTCTCCAGCAGGCCGCCAGATTTCAGACGCGCGACTGCTTCGCGCACGACAGTTCGGCTGACCTGATGATCAGTCGCGATCGTTTGCTCGGAAGGCAGCTTCGATCCAATCGGCAGGATCCCGTCCTGGATGCTCTTGCGAAGGGTGTCCGCAAGTTGATCGGCCCGGCTGCGAGGCTGCATGGGCATTCTCCTGAGCGGACCGGCTCCCGAGCGGACCGGGTGAACGACTATGCACTCGGTTCACGAACACGAGTTGGGGACTGAGTAAAGGTTCCGCCAATGTGAGTGGCCCGCGGCAAAATCGCCCTTGCGCCGAGGTGCGAAGCGCGCAAACCTGTCATACAGGTCGAAGGCAAAGCATATCGCCTCGAAGGAAATGGCATGCGAGTTGCTGTGACGGGCGCCGCGGGCTTTCTGGGCGGTCCTCTCATCGCGGCGTTGCTGCAAGGCGCAGGCACGAGTGCAGGCGACGGCTCCGCTGGCCTGGTCGAACGAATCCGGACACTAGATGTGGTCTCGGGCGGCGCGTCCGGTGACGAGCGCGTAGAGCCGGCCGTTGGAGACCTGTCTGACCCCGCGGACATTGCTCGCCTGATCGACGCGGAGACGACCAGTGTCTTTCATCTGGGCGCCGTCGTCTCCGGGCAGGCCGAGGAGGATTTCGACCTCGGCATGCGGGTCAATCTGGATGCGACGCGGCTGATCCTCGATCGCATCCGCAGCGTCGCGCCAGGCGCCAGGCTGGTGACAACCAGCTCGGTTGCAGTCTTCGGCGGCGACCTGCCGCACGTCGTCCCGGACAGCCACGTATGGGCGCCGCAAAGTTCTTACGGGACGCAAAAAGCGGTCATTGACCTGCTCATCGCAGACTATAGCCGACGCGGCTTCGTCGATGGCCGCAGCCTTCGCTTGCCAATGATCGTCGTCCGGCCGGGCAAGCCGAACCGCGCGGCATCGAGCTTTGCCAGCGCCATCATTCGTGAGCCGCTTGCCGGCGTCGACGCCATCTGTCCGGTATCGCCGCGGACGGTGCTGTGGCTGATGTCGCCGGATGAGGCGATCCGCAACATTCTTCATGGACACCGGCTGCCGGCGGCATCGCTCCAACGCGGCCGCGTAATCAACATGCCGGGTCTGTCGGTCATGGTTGGCGACATGCTCGACACGTTGCGCAGGGTTGCTGGCGACCGGGTTGCCGACCGTGTGCGGATGGAGCCCGACGTCGCTGTCCAGCGCATCGTCAACTCATGACCCGGCAGCTTCTCCGCCGACCATGCGCGCAGCCGCGGCTTCACCAGTGACGTGAGTTTCGACGGCATCGTGCAAGCGTATCGCGCAACCCAGGCGCCATCGGCGTCCACGTGACTCTGCGAACCCGCTGCCACAGCTGTCATCCTTGTCGATCGGACGACATAGCAGAAGGCGAACCAAGCATGTCAGACGCCGCTCACGCCAACATCCGTCGCCGCGCCTCGCTGACGCTCACCGCACCGGCATTGCTCGCGGCGGCGTCGCCCGGTGCCGCGCGCGGCCAGTCGCCACGGCGACTCGCCTACCTGACGCCCGGACTCGATCTGCCGTTCTGGCGATTTGTGCTTAAGGGCGTCACCGACGAGGTGAAGTCCGGCGGCATGACAGTCACCGCGTACGACAGTGACAACAGCGCCCAGACGCAGCTGCAAAACACGCAGCGTGGTGTCCCGCGGCGTGGCCGGCATCGTGCTCTCGCCGGTTGACAGCTCGACCGCTCCGGCGGTGCTCGCCATCGCGTCGCGTGCCAACATCCCGGTGGTGATCGCCGACATCGGCACCACCAGCGGCGATTACGTCTCCTTCATCACGTCGGAGAACGAGCGCGGCGCCTATGGGCCTGGACAGGCCCTGGCGAGGGCGCTGAAGGCGAAAGGCTGGACAGGCGGCACCTATGGCCTGGTGACGATCTCACTCGCGCGCAAGAACGGCCAGCTCCCCAGTCGAGATCGTCACTTCCGATAACGTCGAACAGAAGCTGCCGCTGATTAGCAAAACCGTGTTCGCTGGCAGCGCCGGCTGATCCGAGTCGACAGGAGCAAGCGAACGTGAGCCTGCTCGAGCTGCGCGGCGTCAGCAAACGCTTCGGCGCGACACAGGCGCTGGAGGATGTCGGTCTTCGTCTCGCCGGCGGCGAAGTACACGCGCTGTGTGGCGCCAACGGCGCTGGCAAGTCGACGCTGGCACGCGTGCTCTCGGGCCGTCTCCGAGCCGATCAGGGCGAGATCATGATCAACGGCGTGGTTGTCAGGATCGGGAGAGCGCGCGACGCGCTCCGCCACGGCATCTGCATGGTGACGCAGGAGACGACGCTGGCACCGGACCTGTCGGTGCTGGAGAACATCATGCTGGCGCGCCTCGGGCTGTCGGGACGGCTGCACTGGCGCGCCTTCGTCGCGAGGCCGAGCGGCTTGTGGCCGGCCTCGGCGGCGAGGTCGGGCTGTCGCTCGACGCGACCGTATGCACGCTGAGCATCGGGCAGCGCCAAATGGTGGAAATCCTCAAGGCGCTGGCGCTCGACAGCCGCGTCATCATCTTCGATGAGCCCACCGCCACGCTGTCGCCGTTCGAGAGCGAGATCCTGTTCGGGATCATGCGTGGGCTGACGGCGCGGGGTCACGGCTTGATCTTTGTGTCGCATCGGATCGAGGAAATCTTCGGCGTCTGCGACCGGATTACGGTCCTGCGGGAGGGGCGCGTAGTGGGCGCGGGCCTGGCGGCATCGGGCCTCACCGGCGGCGAGCTGGTCCGCCTGATGATCGGTCGCGAACTGCCTGACGTCTACGCCCGGACCGGCGACACGACGTCAGGGTCCGCGCCGGAACGGCCGGCGATGCTGAAGGTCCGCTCGCTCGCGTCCCCACCCGCCGTCCGCGACGTCTCGTTCACGGTTCGAGCGGGGGAGATCCTGGGCCTTGCGGGCCTGATCGGTGCCGGGCGTTCCGAAACGCTGGAGACCATCTTCGGCCTGCGGGAGCGCACCGACGGCAGCATCGATCTTGCCGGCCAGCCCTTTCGGCCAAGGCGACCGGTGGATGCCATCCGGGCGGGCATCGGGCTGGTGCCGGAAGACCGGAGAGGACAGAGCATCGTGCCCGACCTGACGGTGCGGGAGAACCTGTTTCTCGCCCATCTCGGACGCAAGCGCGGGGCGGGGCTCGGCTACGAGGGACAGGCCGCGTCGCTTCGCCGGCTGCTCGACATGCTCGCGATGCCGCCGGCCCGCATACACGACCGCGACCTCCTGAGCTTCAGCGGCGGCATGCAGCAGAAGATCATTCTCGTCCGCACCCTGCTCCTGGAGCCGCGCGTATTGATGCTCGACGAGCCAACGCGCGGCGTCGACATCGGCACCCGCAGCAGCATCTACGCGCTGCTCCGTCGCATCGCGGCGTCCGGGGTCGCGGTCGTGGTCGTGTCGTCGGACTTCGAGGAGATCATCGGACTCGCCGATCGGATCGTGGTGATCAGCGATGGCATCTCGGTGGCCGAACTGCCGAGCCGGCTGCTGAGCATCGAGAGCCTGGCGATGTTCGCCGCTCCCCGCAGCTCCGCCCAGCGTACGCACGCGACGCTTACCGCGCTGGTGGGCCAGCATGGCGGCGTCGCGAGCTGGATCGGCCTGGAAGGTGACCGGCTCTTCTGCTTCGACCGGGCCGATGACGATCCTGCCGCCGAGCCCGGCTATGTCTCCGGCACGATCTCGGACGTGAGGGACACGCGTATAAGCACGGCGCTACGCGCCCGCGCACCGGGTTATGTCGCCGAGCCGGATGGACGCAACACGCTTGTTGTGCCGATTCTCGGTCGGCGCGGCCACGAGCTGGGCCTGATCGGCCTCACGCTGCCCAAGGGGGCAATGAGGCCGGACGCGATCGCCCTCGCGCGATCCGTGTCGGCCCGGCTCGCGGTGCGTGACCCAACTCTCGCGGCGATGGCCACGTGACCGTCGACGCGGTGACCATGAGGCGGCGGCGGTCCTTGGTTTTCGGGCGGCTCGCGAGCCGGATCGAGCTACGGATGTTGCTGCTGACGCTGGCTGTCATGCTCGCGCTGGCCGTCGGCTCGCCGCATTTCCGCACGTTGAACAACCTGCTCAACGTGATGGATCAGTCCGTCGTCGTCGGCATGGTGGCGCTTGGCCAGACGCTGGTGATCCTCATCGGCGGCATCGATCTTTCGGTCGGCTCTCTCGTCGGGGTGAGCGGCATCGTCATGGGGCTGGGCTTCCCGGTACTGGGGCTGGGCGGCGGCATCCTCGTGGGCCTGCTGACCGGGGCGCTCGCAGGCGCGTTCAACGGCGTCGTCACCGTGTTCGGGCGGGTGGCGCCGTTCGTCGTCACCCTCGGGATGATGTCGATTGCCCGCAGCCTTCCTACGTGTTCAGCGGCGCGAGCTCGATCGGCGGCATTCCGCCACGTCTCGCCTGGTTGTCGAACGCAACCGTGTTCGGGCTGCCGCTCAACTTCGCCCTGCTGATCGCGGTCTACCTCCTGGCATGGTGGTTCCTTGCCAGGGCCAAGGGTGGCCGCACGCTCTATGCGATCGGCTCGAACGTCGTGGTGGCGCGTGTCGCCGGCCTCAGGGTGCAATCCTGGAGCGTGCTCGCCTATGTCGCGGCCGGGGTGATGAGCGCGGTCTCGGCCATCTTTATGGCGTCGCGCGTGCTGTCGATCGATCCGCTTGGCGGCACCGGACTTGAGCTCGATTCGATCGCGGCCGTGGTCATCGGCGGCGCTTCGCTGTTTGGCGGCCGGGGCTCTGTGATCGGCACGCTGTTTGGCGTGTTCATCATGGTGTTCATACGCAACGGCCTGAACCTGCTTGGCGTATCGCCTTACTGGCAGGGTACGGCGATCGGCTCGATCATCATCACGGCGGTGCTGCTCGAGCGGATGTTCGGCGCTCGCGACCGGCGATGAGCACCAAGCAGTCAGGAGAAATCCCATGGATGAGTCGCTGACGCTCTTCGGCACGTCGGAGCCTCCGGAGCCCCGCCGGATGCTCGCGGCCGGACGCCTTACCGCCACCATGGCGGGTGGCAACCTCCGCCACATCCGCGTCGATGGCCACGAGGCTATCCGGGCGATATCCTGCGTCATTCGTGATCACGAGTGGGGAACCTATCCCTGCGAGATCCGTGACCTGATCGTCGAGGAAGCGAGGGACTGGTTCCTCGTGACGTACCGCGCGATCTGCCAGACGGGTGATCAGTCCTACTGCTACGACGCGCGTATCGAGGCGACGCCGGACAGCGTCATGTTCCGGATGCGCGGCGAGGCCCTGACCAATTTTCACACCGCCCGCCTCGGCTTCGTAGTGCTGCATCCGATTAGGGACGTCAGCGGCCATCCCGTCGACGTGCTGCATACCGATGGACGCACGGAACACGCTTGGTTTCCCGACCTGATCGAGCCGTATCAGCCCTTCCACGACATACGCGCGCTGACCCACGAGCCCGCTCCGGGCGTGCGCGTCACCTGTCGCATGGAAGGCGACACTTTCGAGATGGAAGACCAGCGTAACTGGACCGACGCCTCGTTCAAGACCTATGTCCGCCCGATCGGCTTGCCATGGCCCTACCTAATCCGGCGGGGTGAGACCACCGAGCAGAGCGTGTCCCTGATCATCGCCGGTAGCCCGGCCCATACGCCTGCCGAAAGCCTGCCGATCCGGCTGTCGATTGGCGACATCGCCGGTCGGTTGCCGGCGCTTGGCTTGCACCTTGGTCCCGACGAGGTGCTGTCGCCGGCGGAGATCGAGCGGGTGCGCGCGCTGAAACCCGGGCACCTTCTGGTTCGCCACGACCTGCGGCATCACGCTGCGGCGACACTGCGGCGTCATCACGGGTTGGCCGACGCTGTCGGCGCGAGGCTCCATCTCGAGGTGGTGATGCCGGGCCTGGCACTGGACGACGAGGCCCGGTCGTTGACGGCGGCGATCAGCGATGCCGGCGCAGTCGTCGAGACCGTGCTCGTTGTTCCGGCGGCCGACCTCAAGGGCACGCTACCCGGGAGGGCGTGGCCGAAATCTCCAGAGCTTGAGGATGTATACCGCGCCGTGCGCGATGCGCTGCCGGGGGTGCGTCTCGGCGGCGGCACGTTCAACTTCTTCACGGAGCTCAATCGCAAGCGACCGCCGGCCGGCCTGCTCGACGTGGTGACTTTTTCCACCAGCGCGATCGTGCACGCCGCCGATGACCAAACCATCATGGAGAATCTCGCCGCGCTCGCCGCGGTCTTCCGCTCGGCGGGGACGATTTCCGGCGGCACTCCGCTCTACATCGGGCCGAGCCACATCGGATGCCGGGACAATCCCTACGGCGCGGCGGCGACGCCTAACCCGGACATGATCCGAATGGCGATGACCGATCAGGACCCGCGCCAGCGGGGCCGGTTCGCGGCCGCCTGGGCGGTGGGCTATCTCGCCAACTGTATCGGAACGCTCGTCGAGGCGGTCACGCTGTCCGCCCCGGTTAGCCCATTCGGGATCATCCACCGCGCGAGCGGGGAGGAACCCGGCCATTTGCGACCCGGCGATGCCTATCCGATCTATCGTCCGTTGCGGCTCGTCGCCGGTGCCCTCAGGGCCAAAGCCTTTCAGGTTTTTTCGAGGCATCCCGAACGGGTGACGGCGTTGGCTTGGCGCGAAACGACCGGAACAAGGCTCCTGATGGCAAACCTGACGGAAGAACGGCAGACCGTCACAATCTCTGCTGGTGAGCACAACACGACGGGGACCAAGCCTGCGCCATGGCCGATCGAACCCTATGCGGTCGAGTGCATCATGATCGCGAGAGGAGCAACCGAAGGATGACAAAGCACGTGGCTCCCTGATGAGGGGCGCCTTCGGCGCGTAATCGATCAGCACTGGTCAGAAAGAGGCCGGATGGAGTTATGCACAAGATTGGCATCGTTACCCTCGAAGGAATTCCGGGGGAGGTTGAGCGATGCGCAGCATTCGCTTTTCCGAAGGCGTCACTCGCTCGCCAGGAGAGTTGGTCAGTGGATCGTTAAAATAGTGACAGGATTTCGCTACCAAAAAATGATCCGTCGTTGACCAGCCAATAGCTGTGATTTACTGTTCCGACCAACGTCATCTCAATAAGATTGGCGCAATGGGAGCAGACATGTTCTTCTTAAAGCAGCAGCTCGCCGTGACGGCAGCGTTGTGTTTAACGCTTGCCTCACCGATAGCGTATGCCGCCGACGACGTCCTCGGGCTGAGTGTCGCCACTCTTGCCAACCCGTTCTTTCAGGGCATGACCAAGGGTGTGCAGGCCGGCATCGCGCAGCATTCTGACCTGCGCCTGGTGAACACCAGCGCGAATGGGGACGCCAACACCCAGACCAACCAGGTTACAGACCTGATCAACCGGCATGTCGCGGCGTTGATCCTCAATCCGATCAATGCGGATTCCATCGTTCCGGTGGTCAGGGAGGCCAACAAGAAGGGCATTCCGGTGTTCACGTTGGACCGTGGCGCCGCCTGCCGCGGCTGCCAGGTGAACTTTCTGGCGACGGACCACGACGCGCGGGGGAAGGAAGGGGCCCACCACAACGCAGCCCAGCTCAAGCAGCGTTATGGCCAGGTGAAGGGCAACGTGATCGATCTGGAGGGCCTGCTTGGCACGACGGCTGGCGACGAGCGCGAGAAAGGTTTCGCCACCGAGTTCGAGGCGCTACAGAAGGGCAATCCCGGCCTGAAGCTGGTGGCGAGGCAGGCGGCTGACTTCGATGCCGACAAAGGCTTCAACATCACGACACAGCTGCTCGCGGCACATAACGACATCGATGCAATCTTCAACGGTAATGACGACAACGCGGTTGGCGCCATACGGGCGATACGGCAGGCAAACCGTTTTGCACCGATCGGCGATCCGAAGCACATCGTGATTATCAGCATCGACGGCACCGAACAGGCGCTGAGCGCGATCCGCAAGGGTCAGATAGATGGGACATTGTCGCAGAACCCGCTGACCATGGCGGAAAAGTCAGTCAGCTATGTCGAGGCTTACCTGCATGGCGACAAGGCGCAAATCCCCGCCCACCAGTTTTGGCCGCACCTGCTGCTGACCAAGGCGAACATCGATAGTCCGCAAGCCAAGGCCTATGGTCTCTGGGGCGATCAGGTCAGCCAGTGACGACTCGGTGGGTGTTGGGAACCTGACCGTGGTGTCGCACCTTCTCGAGATGCGCGGCATTTCCAAGGCGTTTCCCGGCGTCAAGGCTTTGTCCAGCGTGAGCGTCTCGCTGGACGGTGGGGAGGTGCTTGGCATCGTTGGCGAGAACGGTGCTGGCAAGTCGACGCTGATGAAAATACTTGCCGGCGTGTTCCCGGCGGACAGCGGCGAAGTACACCTGGACGGGAAACCTTTCAGCCCTCGCGGACCGCGTGACGCGCTGGATGCCGGGATCATCGTGATCCACCAGGAACTCAGCCTCGTACCGGATCGGTCGGTGGCCGAGAACATCTTTCTCGGCCACTTGCCACGCGGGCGGTTTGGGGGTGTGCGACGGCATACACTCTACCGGCAGGCGGAGCGCCTGCTGGCGAAGGTGGGCCTGTCGGTCAATCCACGGACCCTCGTCCGGCAGCTGGGCATCGCCCAGCAGCAACTCGTGGAGATCGCGCGCGCATTGTCGCGTGAGGCGCGCGTGATCGTCATGGACGAGCCCACCGCGACACTCACGACCAACGAGCAGCGCATCCTGTTCGGGACGATCGCGGCCCTTCGTGACGCTGGTGTCGGGCTGGTGTTCATCAGCCACCACCTGGAAGAGGTTTTCGAGGTTTGCGACCGTGTCACGGTGCTGCGCGATGGCGCTTCAGTCGGTACGCGCGCCACCAGCGAATGGACTGAAGCTCTGTTGATCCAGGCGATGGTGAACCGCCCGATCGAGGCATTGTTCCCGCCGCGGAACGCCGTCATCGGCAATGTGTTGCTGGACGTCGAGCGGCTGTCGTCATTTGGCCATTTCGAGGGTGTGTCGTTCCAGATTTCCGCAGGCGAGGTCGTTGGCCTTGGTGGCCTGATCGGCGCGGGGCGCACAGAGGTGCTGAAAACAATCTATGGCGCCCTGCCGATGACGGGCGGCACGATCGGCGTGGAGGCCCATGCGCGGCGCATCCGATCTCCCAGGGAGGCAATCGCGGCCGGCATCGCGCTGGTGCCCGAGGACCGTAAGGGTGAGGGGCTCGTGCTTCCTTTCTCGCTGCGCAGCAACGTGGCGATGTCCACGCTCGCGCAAGTCTCATGGCTGCGCAGCATTCTGGCCCAACGTCGAATCGACGAACTCGCGGACCATGCTGTGCACGACCTCCGCATCCTGACGCCAAGCATCAGGCAGCGTGTGCAGTCCCTCTCGGGTGGCAACCAGCAGAAGGTCGTACTGGCCCGCGCGTTAACGACGCGACCGCGCATCTTTCTGCTCGATGAACCCACCCGGGGCATCGACATCGGCGCGAAAGTCGAAGTCTACCGCCTGATCAACGCTTTGGCCGAGCAGGGCGCCGCCATCCTCGTGGTCTCGTCGGACATGATCGAACTGCTCGGGCTTTGTGATCGTATCCTCGTCATGCGCGCCGGCCGCGTCGTCGGCGCCCTTCCCCGCGCGGAGTTCAGCCAGGAGCGTGTCATGTCGCTCGCGGCTTTGGGTTGACCCGCGCCACAACAGGCAAGGCTTTTGATGGCATCCGCTCAGACTCGTCTCATTCAGGGCGGCCGCTCGTGGCTCATCTCCGTGACCCGCGCCGTCAACGAGCTCACCATCGTGGTGGGCTTCGTCGCAATTTCAGCCTATCTAGCGCTCACGACGCCGGCTTTCTTGACCACTGCCAACCTGCTCTCGATCCTTCTTGCGAGCTCCTTGATCGGCCTGGTCGCGGTCGGCGAGACCTTCGTTATCGTGACCGGAGGCATCGACCTGTCGGTTGGTTCGATCGTTGCCTTCACCGGGGTCATGGCCGGGCTCGCGCTGAACGCGCACGTCCCTGTCATGATCGCGGTGCCGCTCGGGATCGGCATCGGGGCACTCTCAGGCGGCTTCATCGCGTTCGCGGTGATCACGCTGAACATGGCACCATTCATCGTCAGCCTGGCGGTGCTGGCGATGGCGCGCGGGCTTGCCTTCATCGTATCCAACGGCAACACGATATTCTCTTTCCCCGACGCCTTCGACAACATCGGGGGCGGGAACATCGGGCCATTTCCGGTCGCCGCCTTGATCGCCGCGACGGTCTTTCTGGTGGCAGGTCTCGTTCTGGCACGAACCGTATTTGGCGCCGAGGTCTACGCGGTCGGCGGCAATCGGGAGGCGGCACGGCTCGCCGGCATTCCGGTCGGACGCACGCTCGCGATCTGCTACGTCGTCAGCGGCGCGCTGGCCGGGCTCGGCGGGATCGTGCTGGCCGGCCGACTTGATAGCGCACAGCCAATTGCTGCGGTGGGGCTGGAACTGAACGCCATCGCAGCCGTCGTGATTGGGGGTGCCTCCCTGTTTGGCGGCAAGGGCAGCATCCTTGGCACTTTGCTTGGCGTGCTCATCATCGGGCTGATCAACAATGGCCTGACGTTGAAGAATGTACAGCCGTTTTGGGTGCAGTTCATTCAGGGCGCGGTGATCTTCGGCGCGGTACTGATTGATAGTCTGAATCAGAAGCGCCGCAAGGTGTGACGCGCCGTCTCGAAGGCGGCAATCAGCGGTTCTGATCAAGGGGCGACCGACGAGGTCTCCCAGACACCATGAGAACAGGAGTTTAGATTGGTGAGCGCAGAAAAAGTGGAACCCGGGCTTGGCCGGTTGAAGGGCAAATCGGCGGTGATCACCGGCGCCTCGAATGGTATCGGCCGCGCCACCGCCCTGTTGTTCGCGGCCGAGGGCGCGAAGCTGGTCATGAACGACATCGATGCCGCCCGGCTTGACGAGCTTCGGGACCTCATCGCTGCGGCCGGCGTGGATGTCCGGTGCGTCGTCGGCGACGTGTCTCAAACCGATGACGCGCGCGCGATCATCGACAGCGCCGTCGAGAACTTCGGTCGCGTTGATATCCTCGTCGCGAATGCGGGCATCATCCCGGAGCTGGACCTGCTTTCTGCGACACCGGAAGACTTCGACCACGTCATGTCCGTGGACGGGCGGGGATGTTCCTGACTTGCAAGTTCGCCGCCGAGGCCATGCTTAAGACCGGCGGCGGCTCGATCGTTTGCTTGTCATCGATTTCGGGCGAGGCAGGTTAGAAAGGACAGCTAGTCTACGGCCCGGCAAAGTTCGTTGCGTCCGGCATCACAAAGCATCTAGCCGTCGAACTGGCAACGCGCGGCATCCGGGTAAACGCGGTGGCACCCGGAACTATCGCGACGGAGGCGATCAAAAAATTCTCAGCAGAATACATCGCAGGCGTCAAGGCCATGCACCCAATCGGACGGCTTGGTCAGCCGAATGAAGTTGCGCAGGCTATCCTGTTCTTAGCCTCTGATGAAGCATCCGTCGTGACCGGGGTTGTCCTACCAGTCGACGGGGGCTACTTGGCACAATAATGGAATTCCGTAACTTTGAAAGTTCACTGCGAACTCGTAATGGGGTCTGGTCTGGGGCAGATCGAGCGCTTATCCCGCGGCTGGGCATACATCATCGTGCTGGCTACAGGTAGCGCCGTACCGTCGTCTGTTCGGGTGCCACCACCAGCAGTTTGCCGAGGCCCGTCGTGGCCGCGTCGGGCGCCAAGCCTGGCGATCGGTCAGCCTTCGTCGCGCGCGAGCACCTGCGCGGTATCGCCGTCGATGACCAAGCCGCGCACCACACCGGTTCGCAATAGCGCTGTCACGGCCGAAAGCTTCTGCAGCCCACCCGCCACCAGGACCACATCGCGGCCACGCAGAAGCTCGAACTCGAATGCTAGAGTACGATGGGCGAGCTCATGATCTACCTGCGCGCCCGTGCGGTCGAACAGACGTCCGAGCGAGTCAGCGACCGCGCCCTTTGCGCGGACGCTCCGAAGCTCAGCAACCGAAAGCATCGCCTGCCCCCGCAGGATTGCGGTCTCGTTGAGCTCACCAACGCTGATCAGGTAGAGGTCGGCCGATCGCGCCAGCGCAATCGCCTCGACTACGGTCCGCTGCGACATCAGCACCGCCCAATCCGCTTGCGTATCGGCGATGAACGGCACCGGCAGGAAATGACCCTCGCCGCCGGTTCGCGCCGCCAACGCCTGCACGACCTCGAACGGGTTGGACGCTGAGTTCCGGGTCAGCGAGCCCATTAGCGAGACAAAACGCGCGCCGGTGTTCTGCACGCCCGACAAGTGCAGCGTCATCTGTTCCAGCGTGCGGCCCCAGCTGACGCCGACCGTGATCGGCTTGCCCGAGGCAAGCTTTCCATGGAGGAAGTTGGCGGCCGCGCTGCCGACCGCACGGCGCGCGATGATGTCCTGGGCTGCCGCGAGCGTCGGCTCGGTCTGGGCGTCGTCAAAGCCCATCGGCGGGGTCGCTAGGCAGAAATCCAGCCCGTAGCGGGCGACGATCGCGCCCTCCACGTCCAAATCCCGAATCGAATCGTGATGAATGTTGACGCTGACCAGCCCGCGTTCGCGCGCCTCTCCGAGCAGCCGCACGATGCGGGTGCGGTGCACGCCGAGGCGTGCCGCCACCTCCCCCTGCGTCAGGCCGCCGACATGATACAGCCAAGCGGCTCGTACCATGATCGCGGTATCGGGCTCGTGCGCCAGACTGAGCGTCAACATGACAGCCTTCTATCCCCTTGACATCTATCGCGCCAAACGACGAACCTGCGCTCAAGATCAAAAGTCGCCGCAGGCGGCATATGTGCGGCGGGGAGGACGAGCCGGGAATCGTGGCCTACGTGATCGGCATCGATGGCGGTACCGAGAGCCTGCGGGCGACGGTGTTCGAGCTGAGCGGCCGCAAGGTCGCGAGCGCCGCGTCGGCCTATCCGACCGCCTTCGCGCCGGGTGCGCGCGCCGAGCAGGACCCGGAGGCCTGGTGGTTGGCGCTGGCCCTCGCGGTGCGGCAGGCGGTGGCACGATCCGGGATCGCCGTCCACGATGTCGAGGCGATCTGCGCCACCACCACCTGCTGCACCGTGGTCGCGCTCGATGCGTCTGCCTTGCCGCTGCGTCCGGCGATCATCTGGATGGACGTCCGGGCCGGTGAGGAGGCTGACGCCGTGCTCGCCACCGGCGATTCGGCGCTCGCGATCAACGGTGCCGGACACGGTCCAGTCTCGGCGGAGTGGATGATCCCGAAGGCATTGTGGCTGGCGCGGCACGAGCGGCAGATCTTCAAGGCGGCGCACACGATCTGTGAGTACCAGGACTTCCTGACATGGCGCCTAACCGGCCGGCGCGTGGCTAGCCTGAACAACGTGTCGATCCGCTGGCACTACCGCAGCGCCGGCGGCGGCTGGCCGGCCAGCCTGCTCGACCGGCTCGACCTGTCCGAGCTGCTCGCGAAGTGGCCGGAGGAGGTTCTGGCGCCCGGCGACGTCATCGGCAGGCTTACGCCGCCTGCCGCGGAACACCTCGGGCTGCCCGAGCACGTGCTGGTGGTGCAGGGCGGCGCCGACGCGCTGATCGGCATGATCGGTCTCGGGGTGGCGCAGCCCGGTCAGATCGCGCTCATCACCGGCTCGTCGCACCTGCAATTTGCGATCGGGCGCGGCGCGGCCCACATCCCGGGTCTGTGGGGCACCTACCAGGACGCGGTTTATCCGGGCCGCACCATCCTTGAAGGTGGCCAGACCTCAACCGGCTCGATCATCGCGTGGCTGCGCCGGCTGACCGGCGACGCCCTCGACCTCGAGGCGCTGAACCGCGAGGCGGCCCTGCTCGCGCCGGGGGCCGATGGCCTGCTGGTGCTCGACCACTTCCAGGGCAACCGCACGCCCTACACCGATCCGCTGTCACGCGGCGCCATCACCGGACTGTCGCTGCATCACACCGCGGCGCACCTGTTTCGCGCGATGCTGGAGGGGATCGGCTTTGGCACTCGCGCCATCCTCGACCGCATGGCCGATGCCGGCTGCGGCGCCGCCGAGATCACCGCTGGCGGCGGCGCCACCCGCTCGCCGCTTTGGCTGCAAATCCATGCCGATACCTCCGGGCTGCCGGTGGTGGTGCCCGAGGTGGCCGAGGCGCCGTCGCTCGGCGCCGCGGTGCTGGCGGCGCACGGTGCCGGACGCGTCGCCAGCATCGACGAGGGCATCGCCGCGATGGTCCGCCCTGGCCGGCGGATCGAGCCGAACCCGGACGCGGTCGCCCGCTACGACGAGATCTATCAGCGCTACGCCGCGCTCTATCCCGCCTTGAAGCCGCTACGCGAGGTCGTGCCGTCATGAGCCTTTCAAACACTCCGCTGGCCGAGCTGTACCGGACCATGCGGCGCATCCGCAGCTTCGAGGAGCGCGTCGGCGAGCTCTACGCCCGCGGCCTGTCCGCTGGCTCGATGTTGCATTTGTCGATCGGCGAGGAGGCAGCCGCCGCCGGGGTCGCCGCCGCGATGCGACCGCAGGACAGCTTCACCACCCATCACCGCGGCCACGGCATCTTTCTCGCGCGCGGCGCCGACCCGGGCCGGATGATGGCGGAGATCGGCGGCAAGGATGCCGGCTACTGCCGCGGCAAGGGCGGCTCGATGCACATCGCCGACATGGCGCTCGGGCATCTCGGCGCCAATGCGATCGTGGGCGGCGGCATCCCGCACGTCGTCGGCGCCGGCCTCAGCTACAAGCAGCGCCGCACCGACGCGATCTCGGTCGCGTTCTTCGGCGACGGCGCGATGCAGCAGGGCGTGCTCTACGAGAGCATGAACATGGCGGCGCTGTGGGACCTGCCGGTGCTGTTCGTCTGCATCAACAACCAGTACGGGATGGGCACCCGCATCGACCGCGCCACCCGCTCGGTCGAGTTCGACCGCCGGGCCGCGGCCTTCGGGCTGGCCGCCGAGATGGTCGATGGCGAGGACGTGGAAGCGGTGCTCCACACCGCGCACGCGCTCGCCGACGGCGCGCGCGCCGGCAGGCCGGGCTTCATGGCGATCTCCTGCTTCCGCTTTTTCGGTCATGGCCGGATGGACAAAAGCCCTTACCGCACCGCCGACGAGGAGGAGATCGGCCGCAAGCGCGACCCGATCGCCCGCGCCCGCGACGCCCTGCTGGAGCGCGGCGCGCTCGATGCCGCGTCGCTTGACGGGCTCGACGCCGAGATCGCGCGCGAGATGGATGCGACCATCGACTTTACCGCCGATGCCGCGCCGCCTGCCGCCGGCAGCATGTTCCGCGACGTGTTCGGCCCCGGCGAGCCCGAGCCGGAGCCGTTGCGCGCGCGCCTCGACCGCATCCTCGCCGCGGCCTGACGCCATGGCGCTGACCGAGATCACCTATCGAGACGCGCTCCGGCGGGCGCTGCAGGACGCCATGCGCGAGGACGACACCATCGTGGTGATCGGCGAGGAGGTCGGTGCCTACGGCGGTGCCTACGGCGTCACCAAGGACCTGATCGGCGAGTTTGGCGCGTCCCGCCTGATCGATACCCCGATCAGCGAGCCCGCCATCGTCGGCGTCGCGGTCGGCGCCGCGATAACTGGTCTGCGGCCGGTCGCCGAGCTGATGTATGTCGATTTTCTCGGCCTGGTGATGGACCAGCTCGCCAACCAAGCGGCCAAGATCCGCTACATGTTTGGCGGCCAGATCGGCGTGCCGATGGTGCTCCGCACCCAAGGCGGCACCGGCCGCTCGGCCGGCGCGCAGCACTCGCAGAGCCTGGAGGGCTGGATCATGCATACGCCGGGGTTGCGGCTGGCGATGCCGTCCACCGCGTCCGACGCCTACCACCTGCTGCGCCACAGCCTGACGCTGCCAGACCCGGTCGTGTTCATCGAACACAAGTCGCTCTACACACGAAAGGAGCAGGCCGATCTCGACGCGTCCGCGGCCCCGTGGGGGCGCGCGGTGGTGCGC
>CAXTPV010000022.1:0-9521 GCA_964246135.1 uncultured Acetobacteraceae bacterium
GTGGGGCGGGCCGCGGACGCTAGGCGGGGTACATGGATGTCAGTCTTCCCACCATCCTGCTGACGCTCGCCCTGCTGCTGGTGGGGGTCAGCATGGTGCAGCCGGTCGCGCGACGGCTGGCGCTGCCCGAGACGGTGCTGCTGGCGCTGTTCGGGATCGTGATCGGCTTTGGCGCCGGCATCCTGCTCGCGACGCCCCGGACGCACGTGTTCGACCGGGCGGCGCGCGCGGTGATCGGCCTGCCGATCACCAGCGAGGCGGTGCTGTCGATCTTCCTGCCGATCCTGGTGTTCGCCGGCGCGCTGTCGATCGATGTGCGCCGGCTCGCGCACGACGCGACCAGCGTGCTGGTGCTGGCGGTGGTCGCGGTGGTGGCGAGCACGGCGCTGATCGGCCTTGCGCTGTATCCGTTCGCCGGCACCTCGCTCGCGGTCTGCCTGCTGCTGGGGGCGATCGTGGCCAACACCGACCCGTCGGCCACCATCGCCATCTTCCGGGCGATCGGCGCGCCGGGCCGGCTGGCGCGCCTGGTCGAGGGCGAAGCGCTGCTGAACGACGCGACCGCGATTTCGATCTTCTTCATCCTGCTCGACGTCATCACCGCCGGGAGCGCGATCGACCCGCTCGCGGCGGTGCGGCTGTTCGCGGTGTCGTTCACCGGCGCGCTCGCGGTCGGCGTGGCGCTCGGGGCGGCGATGCTGGTGCTGATCACCTATGCCGGCGAGACGCTGGCCGGCGAGGTGACGCTGACGCTGGCGCTGCCGTTCATCGCGTATGTCGTGTGCGAGCACTGGCTGCATCTGTCCGGCGTGGTGGCGGTCGCGGCGTCCGGGCTGACGTTCTCGATGTATGGGCCGTCCACGATGCGGCCGCATGTGTGGCGGTTCCTGATCGATCTGTGGGAGCAGCTCGCGTTCTGGGCCGGCTCGCTGGTGTTCGTGCTGGCCTCGATCCTGGTGCCGCGGCTGCTGCTCGGGGCCACCTGGCGGGACGGGCTGCTGGTGCTGCTGGCGCTGCTGGCCGGGCTCGGCGCCAGGGCGGCGATCCTGTTCGGGCTGCTGCCGCTGCTGGAGCGCGTCGGGCTGTCGCGGCCGGTGTCGAACGCGTTCAAGGTGACGATGCTCTGGGGCGGGCTGCGTGGGGCCATCACGCTGGCGCTGGCGCTGGCGGTGACGGAAAGCGCCGACATCTCGGTCGCGATCAAGCACTTCGTCGCGGTGGTGACGACCGGCTTCGTGCTGATCACCCTGCTGGTCAACGGGACGACGCTACGCTTCCTGGTGGTGTTCCTCCGCCTCGACCAGCTCTCGGCCCGTGACGAGGCGCTGCGGCACCAGGTGCTGGCGATCGGGCTCGGCGAGGTGCGCGAGAAGACGACGCTGCGCGCGCGAGAGCTCGGGTTCTCGGACGGCGCGACCCGACACGTGGTCGGCACCATCGAGGAGCGCATCAGGAACGAAGCCGAGGTGAACAGTTTCGACCAGGTGGTGAGCGACCGCGATCGGATCGCGATGGCGCTGATCACCATCGCGTCGCGCGAGCGCGCCATGCTGGTCGATCTGTTCGGCTTCCGCGGCGTGACGCCGGGCGTGATCCGCAAGCTGATCCGCACCGCCGACGGCATGGTCGACGGCGCCCGCACCGATGGCCGCCTCGGCTACGTGCGGGCGGCCCGCCGCCGGCTGGCGACCGGGCCGGGCTATCGCGTCGCCGAGGCGCTGCACCGATATCTGCGCATCGACCTGCCGATGCGGCGGCAGATGACGGCGCGCTACGAGCTGTTGCTGATCGCGCACCTGGTGTCGCTGGTGCTGCGTCGCTTCATGCACGAACGCGTCGAGCCGGTGCTCGGCGTCCGCATCGCCGAGATCGTGTCCGAGGTCCTGGATCGGCGGCAGAAGCTGATCGGGGCGGCGCTCGACGCGATGCGGCTGCATTATCCCGGCTATGCGGAGGCGCTGGAAGGCCGGGTGCTCCGCATGATCATGCTGCGGCTGGAGGCGGCCGAGTACGACGGCATGCGCGATGAATCGCTGATCGGTGACGAGCTCCACGTCGAGCTACTGCGCGACCTGGACATGCGCCGGCGACGGCTCGCCCGCCGGCTGCACCTCGACCTGCAGGCGGGGGTCGACAGCCGGACCGCCGCGTTTGCGCTGTTCCAGGGGCTGCCCGAGGCGGTGCAGCATCAGGCCGCGAGCCTGCTCTCGATCCGGTTCGCGGTGCCGGGTCAGGTCCTGCTTCGGCGCGGGCGGCGTCCGGGCATGGTGATCCTCGTCAGCTTCGGGGCGCTGGAGTGCCGGGTCGGCGAGGCAGACCGGGTGTTCGGGCAGGGCGACGCGATCGGGGCCGGCGAGGCGCTGGACCGCCAGCCGATGCCGGCGACGTTGCGATGCAGCGCGTTCAGCCACCTGCTGGTGATGAGCGCGCGGTCGTTCCGCGGCCTCGCGCGCGAGCATCCGGCGTTGCGCGATAATGTGCGGAGTCTGGGGCGCGGCGAGGGGGCGGCCCTGATCGGCGCTCCCGGCCGCATTGGGGACGGAGCGGCGGCGACCGGGTGACGCACCGGCGCGGGGGGCGGGCTGGAGGCGCTGGCGGCAGGGTCAGGCGGGCCGGCTGGCGCCTGGCCGCACGATCTTGCCGCTGAGATCGAGATCGTAGTGGTCGACTTCCGCGAATCGCGTCGGGACGTGCGTCGCGGGAAGCAGTTCGAGGCACCGGCTCCGCACGGTCTTGATCTCGATCACCGCGCCGGGACAGGTCTTGTAGCTGGCTGACAGCGAGGGCGTCGGCTCGGATGCCAGCGTCACCACGCAGGCCTCGATCTCGGGCAGGGTCCTGATCGCGGCCTCGATCTCGCCGAGTTCTATCCTCACCCCGTTCAGCTTGACCTGCGCGTCTTCCCGGCCCTGGTAGAACAGCGCGCCGGTGCCGGGGTCGAGCTCCACCAGATCTCCGGTGCGGTAGAAGGCCTGGTCGGTGCCGTCGATGGCGAGGGTGAAGAACGGCGAGGGCTGTCGCGCGCGGACATAGCCTCGCGCGACCTGGGCGCCGCCGACGCAGAGCATGCCCGTCACCTTGGCGCCGCGGGACTTTTCCTCGATCAGGAAGACGGTGTTGATCAACGGCGGCCCGATCTGCATTCGGGTCTGTTCCGGGTCCGACGGCACCAGCCAGTTGGCGACGGCCAGCGTGGTCTCCGCGGGGCCGTAGGAGTTCCGGAGCACGCAGCGCGGCAGGAGGGCCTGGAACCGCCTCGCCAGGCCGAAGCTCCAGGCCTCGCCGCCGCAGAACACCGCCCGCAACCGGTTGTTGGCCACGAAGGCGGGTCGGTCGAGCAGCGAGCTCAGGAGGGTCGGCACGAAGCCGGCGATCGTGACCTGCTCGGCAATGATGGTGTCGGCGACGACGCGCAGATCGAAGTGCCGCTCCTGCGGGTAGATGACGAGGCGGCATCCGAAGGCGAGCGGCAGGGTGAACTCCCAGACGTGCACGTCAAACGCGAGCGAGGTCTTGAACAAGATCGCGTCCGACTGGCCCGGGCTCACCAGCAGCCGCAGCGCGTGCAGGCGGTTGAGCAGGGCGCGGTGACTGAGCACCACGCTTTTCGGCGCCCCGGTGCTGCCCGAGGTGTGCGCGATGTAGCAATCGGGCGAGCCGGAATTCGCCCCGGCATGATCGGACGCGAGGTCCGATTGGGGCTCGGTTCTGGTGTGGACCGAGATCGTCCGGTCCAGCACGGTGTGCGACGACACCAGCCGGAAGCCGGCGAACTCCGATCCGTCGCCGTCGGTGACGATGGTGTCGAGCGAGCATCCGTCCACGATGGCGGCGCGTCTTGACGCCGGATAGTCGGTCGCCAGCGGCACGTAGACGCCGCGACGGCTCCAGATCGCCAGCACCGTCAGCACGAAGGCCGCCGAACGCGCGATGTGGACGCCGATCCTGCTGTCGCTGGCGAAGGCGGGGAAACCGCGGACGGCATCGAGCACGTCGCCGCCGCGAAGCGACAGGTCGCCGCAGGTCAGGACCGGTCGTCTGGCGTTCTCACCCAGCGAGCGTTCCAGCACATGCCACATGTCGCGATCCGGGACCGGCACGCTTGGCCCCTCGATGATCCACATCGGCGCGCCGTCGATGCCGACGGATCGGCGTGGCCGGTCGTCGCTCACGCGCACGCCAGGCGAGCCTGGAGATGACGCGCCATCACCGCGCCGATCGACGCCACGTCCGCCTGCACCATCGACAGGTGATCGCCCGCCACCTTCTCGACCGTGAGGCGACGCACGAGAGGACGCCAGATCGGGATGGGATCGGCCGGCAGCGGCTTTAGCAGCAACGACGCCTGGAAGAAGGTCACGTCACATGTGCAGCGGGCGGCCCGGTAGCGTCGCAATGCCAGCAGGCTCGCGGTCCGCACCCGCATCACCGCCGGAGGATACTCGACGCTGGCGGGCGGCGGCCCCACCGGCAGCCCGGCGGTGCGCCGCGCCCGCGACCAGAGGCCGCGGGCGATCCGGTCGATCTCCGGCTTGACCTCGCTTGGACCGGCGTCAAGCAGGCGCGCGACATGACGGCCCAGCCGCCTGATCAGGATGCCGTCCTCGGGGTAGCTGTCGATCAGGCCGAGGAAGCGGACCTGCTCGCCACGCTGCTGGAGGAGCCTGGTCATCTCGAAGGTGACGAGCCCGCCAAGCGAGTAGCCGACCAGCCAGTAGGGTCCGTTTGGCTGGACCGTCCTGATCATCTCGACATAGGCCGACGCCATCGCCTCGACGCGATCATGCGGCGCCTCACCGCCGAGCCCGACCGCCTGTATCCCGTAGACCGTCACCTCCGCGGGCAGCCTCAGCGCCAATGGCTCGAGTTCGCGGACGTTGCCGCCGAAGCCGTGAACGAGGAACAGGCAGGTCGGGCCGGTGCCAGGTCGCAGCACCGTCAGTGGCGAGAACGAGGCAGGCTGATCCGATCCGAGCAAGACGGCCATCCGGCCGATAGTAGGCGCATCGTAGATCGAGGAAATGGGCAGCTCGCGACCGGTCTCCTTCTCGATTTCCAGGATCAGCGAGATCGCGAGCATCGAGGAGCCGCCGAGATCGAAGAAGTCGTCGTCGGCGTGCACCGGATGCCGCTCCAGCACGCGTTCGAAGATGGTGGTCAGGGTCTCGGTCATGCGCCGGTGTCCAGCAGCTGGTGTTCGCCGGGCCGCGATCGCGGCGCGATCTCCTCGCGGACGCTTGGCCGAGCGGCGCTGTCAGGCGAGGCCGCCGACCCGTCCTCGACCTGATCGAGCCAGTTCGCGAACACGGTGGCGGCGGCGGTCCGCCAGGCAGTCGGCCGCAGGGCGTCGTCCTCGAACGACGGGAACTCGTCGAGCCGCGCCCCTGCGGGACGATGCGTGGCGGCGTGCCGGAACCGCTCGACGGCATCGAGCGCGGAGGCGCAAAGCATGTGGGCGGGGATTTCGGGATATGTCGCCGTCCGGCCGGACAAGTAACGACCAACGTCACGCCTGTACTCGGCCAGAAGCGTCCTCGCGCCGTATTCCGGATGTCCCTGCAGGTAGAGCGCGAGCGCCGGCTGCCGGCGAATGAACATGTCCGGGCTCGCGTCATCGGCACGCGTCAATGTCTGAAAGCCGCCTGACGACAGCTCGTCCTCGCGCAGGCTGTTCCATCGCGAGTGCGGCACGTCGATACGCGTCGGCAACCCGCGCAGCAGCTTGTCGTTGCCGACGACCTCGTGATGAAAGATGCCGAACCGTTTGCGAGGCAGCTTGACCCGCCGGATGCCGTCGAAATGCCAAGCCGCGGCGTGCGCGGCGAGGCAGGACAGGACGAGCGGCATGTCGTTGCGTTCGGCCCAGCGAAAGAACGTCGCGAGTGGTTCCCAGAACGGCTCGTCCTGCAACTCGCCGACGCTGGGCTCCGCGCCCGTCACGATCACCGCATCGAGTGCGACGTCGCGGGCGAGACGCTGCCAGGACCCCGCCTCGGCGGCGGCCGTGCCGCCGGAGGTGCCGGGCAGCGTCGCCACGTGTAGGTGAACCGCGCGCCCTCGCGCCGAGCGGTCGAGCAGGTCGCGGAACAGCCTGATCGTGCCGGCGAACGCGGCCTCGGACGCATTGTTGATCAGGCCGATGTTGATCACGGGCATCGACCTTGCCGCATCATCGCCTCACACGGCCAGGTCGGCGGGCGACAACGCCGCCGAGCGTTCGAGCGCCTGGGCGAGATCGGCCAGGATGTCGTCGATATGCTCGATGCCGATGCTAAGCCGCACGGTTTCGGGGGTCACGCCCGCCTTGGCGAGCTCGCGCGCGGTCAGCTGGCGATGCGTGGTCGAGGCGGGATGGGTCGCGAGCGATTTGGCGTCGCCCATGTTGACCAGGCGCTTGAACATGCGCAGTCCGTCGAGGAAGCGGCGTCCGGCCTCGAACCCGCCGACCACGCCGAATGTCAGCAGCGAGGGGCAGCGTCCGGCGAGGTAGCGGGTCGCGAGCGCATGATGCGGACTGTCCGCAAACCCCGCGTAGTTGACCCAGGCGACGCGCGCGTGATCGCGCAGGAACTCCGCGACCTTGCGGCAATTCTCGACATGTCGCTCGACCCGGAGCGGCAGCGTCTCGATGCCTTGCAGGATCAGGAACGCGTTCAGAGGTGACAGCGTGGCACCGGTGTTGCGCTGGCAGACGGTGCGGCAGCGCGCGACATAGGCCGCGGCGCCGAACTGCTCGGTGTAGACGACGTCGTGATAGGACGGCTCCGGGCGGGTCAGCATCGGGAAGCGATGCGCATGCTCGGCCCACGGAAACCGTCCGGCATCGACGATGATGCCACCGAGCGAGTTGCCGTGGCCGCCGATGAACTTGGTCAGCGAGTGGACGACGACGTCGGCGCCATGCTCGATCGGCCGCAGCAGGATGGGGGTCGCGACGGTGTTGTCGACGATGAGCGGAATGCCGTTGCGGTGCGCGACGTCGGCCAGCGCGCCGATGTCGGCGATGTTGCCGGCGGGGTTGCCGACGCTTTCGCAGTAGATCGCGCGGGTGTGGCGATCGATCAGGGGTTCGACGTCCGCCGGCCGGTCGCTCGGCGCGAAGCGGACCTCGACGCCCTGGGCGCGGAACAGATGCGCGAACAAGGTGTAGGTGGCGCCGTAGAGCTGCGACATCGAGATGAAGTTGGTGCCCGCCTCGACAAGGTTGGCGATCGCGTAGTGGATCGCGGCCGAGCCGGCGCTGACGCTGAGCGCTTCCACGCCGCCTTCGAGGGCGGCGACCCGTCGCTCCAGGACGGCGTTGGTGGGATTGCCGATCCTGGTGTAGATGTTGCCCGCGACTTCGAGGTTGAACAGGGCCGCGCCGTGATCGGCGCTGTCGAACTCGAACGCGACGGTCTGGTAGATCGGGACGGCGCACGACCTGGTCACGGGATCGCCGTCGTAGCCGCCGTGGATTGCGATGGTTTCGGCCCGCAAACCGGTCGTGACGTCTGTACGATCCATGCTGATCTCTCGTGGCGCGACCGGATCGAGGCGGGCGATCATCGGCAGGATTGCGGGGATGTGATGTGCCTGCGTCGATGATGGCCGCGCCTAGTGCGTGGCCAGATCGAGGTGCGGCGCCATGTCGTGCGCGCGCATCCGGGGGCGGAGCGCGTCCGCGATCGAGTCCCAGAACGCCAGTCGCTCGGTCAGGGCAGTGATCGCGGCGAGTGTGGCCTCCTGCCACTTCCGCTCGTCGTCGCCGCACAAATCCTGCACCAGCGCGATGGCTTTCGGACCATGCTCCTCGCCGTCGAGTTGCAGATGACGATCAAGGTAGGTCGAGAGCAGATCGAGCCGGCCCGGATGCCGTCGGACCACCTCGCCGATGTTCTCGAACATCGTCGCGATCGAGCTTTCGCGGCCAAAGGTGAAGGCGGAAGCGACGACGTGCGCGGCGCATGAACCAATGCATGCGAACGTCGCCCGGACAAACCGCGCGGCGCCACGCGGCACGTCAGCGTCATCGAGGGCACGATCAAGCGCCACCCCGCGTCCGGTGAGATCGAGCAGGCGGGTCATCGCGGTGCTGTCGGCGCCGGCCTGACGCATCGCCCGCAAGTAAAGCTCGAAATGCCCGGTCTCGACGCCGCCGATGACGTCACTTTCCTCTTCGAGAACGATCTCGTTGACGAAACGTCTTGCCCGCGCGCTACCGACCGGGCGCCAGGGCAGGTCCACGCAGGTGATCGAGCGCTGCAACGCCTTGAGCAACGACATGAAGTCCCACACCGCGAAGACGTGATGCCGCATGAACAGCGCGACGTCATCCGTGTCGCGCAACAGACCATACAGCTCGTGCCGTGCGAGCTGATCCCGCAACGGCGTGATCTGCGCGACAAGGTGGTTGATCTTGGGGGACGGGTTCACGGCTGGTCCACCTGATGTGTCTGATAGGCCACTGAGGTAAGCCAAACTGAACAGCCGGTCCAAACGGACGACGTTGCATCATACGGCCGTAGGACAGAAATTAATCCTATGTTCGCTCGTTTGTCAATGCATCGTGCAGAACGGCAAAAATGAGATTGCCGAACGCGCGGTCCGATCAGGTCGGTGAAGGCGCCCGACCAGATGCCAGGCGAGGGGGCGCGAGGCGAGGAGGCGCGAGGCGGGGGGGAATGACGCAGGCGAGGCGACCACGGCCGCCCGGCGTCGTCGCGGGCCTGGACCCCGGTCTCGCCTCGGCACGTCACACGCGCCATGATGGTTCATGGCCGCCGAACCAAAGCTGATCGCCACCGTCACGATGAACCCGACGATCGACGTCGCCGCCCAGGCGCTGAGCGTGCGGCCGACGCACAAGCTCCGCACGTTCGCCGAACGCCAGGACGCGGGCGGCGGCGGCGTCAACGTCGCCAGCGTGATCCGGGCGCTGGGCGGACGCTCGCTCGCGCTGGTGCTCGCCGGCGGCTCGACCGGCCGCCTGCTCGACGAGCTGCTGGACGAGGCGGGGATCGCGCGTCGCACGGTGCCGATCGAGGGGCGCACCCGGATCAGCCACACCGTCACCGACGCGTCGAACGGCAACGAGTATCGCTTCATTGCCCAGGGTCCGACCGTCACCGAGGCGGAGTGGACGGCGATGCTCGACGCGGTGTCTGGCGTGACGGCCGGCTGGCTGATCGCGAGCGGCAGCCTGCCGCCCGGGGTCCCTGAGGATTTCTACGCCCGCCTGGCGCAGACGGCGCGCCGGAGCGGCATCAGCTTCGTGCTCGACACCTCGGGACAGGCGCTGCGCGCCGGGCTCGCCTCGGGCGGGGTGGAGCTGGTGAAGTCGAGCCTCAGCGAACTCGAGAGCGTCGCCGGCAGGCGGCTGCCGAACGAGGCGGCGCAGGAGGCGGCGGCGGCCGAGATCGTGCGCAGCGGCCGGGCGCGCCTGGTGGCGCTCACGCTCGGCGAGAACGGCGCGCTGCTGGTCTCGGAGTCGGGCGCGCTGCGGCTGCCGGCGCTCGATGTGATGGTCAACGGCACCGTCG
>CAXTPV010000022.1:9531-11313 GCA_964246135.1 uncultured Acetobacteraceae bacterium
GTGATGGCGCTGGCCGATGGGCGGGCGCCCGAGGACGCGTTCGCCTGGGGGATCGCGGCCGGCGCCGCCGCCGTCACCGTGCCGGGCACCGCGCATCCCGATGCGGTCACGGTCGAGCGGCTGCGCGGGCTGATCCTCGTCGCGGCGACGCCCTGAGCCGCCAGCGTCCTCGAAGGGTGGCATGATGATGAGACGGGCGAGGCTGCGCGTGGCCGTCGGGCTCCTGGGGCTGGCCGCGCTCACGATCCACGCGTCCCGCGCCGGGACGTGGCCGAGCGAGATCCCGGCGCATTTCACGCCGGTGACGGCAAGCTTTGACTACGTACGGCGCGACGTGATGATCCCGATGCGCGACGGCGTGACGCTGAAAACGGTGATCCTGATCCCGCGCGCCGCGCATGACGCGCCGATCCTGCTGACCCGCACGCCGTATGGCGCGGTGGCGCGGGTCTCCGAAAGCCCGAGCGCGCACATCGCGAGCGTGATCGGGGATGGCGACGTCGCCGACGCGCTGGTGGCGCGCGACGGCTACATACGCGTGTTCCAGGACATCCGCGGCAAGCACGGCTCGGGCGGCGACCGACGCCGGCGACACCATCGACCGGCGGGGGCACCATACCCCCGCCCGCCACGGCCGGGTCGGCAGCCGCGGCATCTCGTATGACGGCTACACCTCGCTGATGGCGCTGTTCCACCCGCATCCGGCGTTGCGCGCCGCGGTGCCGATCAACGCGATGGTCGATGGCTGGACCGGCGATGACTGGTTCCATCACGGCGCGTTCCGAACCGGCGGCTGGGGCTACGTGTATGACCAGGAGGCGACACGCGGCAGCGACCTCAAATGGTGGAGCAGCGATTACGACGAGTATGACGCGCTGCTACGCGCGGGCTCGGCCGGCCAGTTCGGGCTCGACCATGGGCTGGGACAGCTCGGGTTTTTCAACAAGGTGGTGGCGCACCCGGCCTATGACGCGTTCTGGCAAGGGCAGGCGGTCGACCAGCTGCTGGCGCGGCAGACGCTGACGGTGCCGACGCTGCTGGTGCACAGTTTGTGGGACCAGGAGGACATCTACGGCAACATCGCGGTGTGGACCGCGGTGCATCCGCGTGACGTGAACCACGATCTTTCGCTGGTGATCGGCCCGTGGTTCCATCACCAGGAGCGGCTCGACGGCAGCGCCATCGGGCCGATCGGGTTCGGCAGCGACACCGCCGCGTATTTTCGCGAGCATGTGCTGAAGTCGTTCCTTGATCGCAACTTGAAGGGCGACGCGCGGGCGCCGGCGTTGCCGGTGGTGACCGCGTTCGAGACCGGCACCGACACCTGGCAGGCGCTGCCGGACTGGCCCGCCTGCGCGACGCCGGGCTGCCGGATCAGGGCGACGCCGCTCTATCTCGCGCCGGGGGGCGGGCTCGGGTTCGCGCGGCCGGCGGCGGCGGTGCCGGACTATGCCAGTTACGTGTCGGACCCCGCCCATCCGGTGCCGTTCGTGCCGCGCCCGGTGCATCTGTCGGGCGACGCGGGCGAGGCGACCTGGCAGCACTGGCTGGTGAGCGACCAGCGGCTGGTGTCGGACCGGCCCGACGTGCTGAGCTTCACGACGGCGCCGCTGACCGTGCCGTTGCGGATTGCGGGCAGGCCGGTCGCCAGCATCGTGGAGGCGACCTCCGGCACCGATGCCGACGTGGTGGTCAAGCTGATCGATGTGTATCCGGACGAGGTCGGGCGCGAGCCGGGGCTTGGCGGCTACCAGTTGATGATCGCGTCCGACATCCTGCGCG